>JBCNVA010000171.1:0-4312 GCA_039630445.1 Armatimonadota bacterium | reverse complement strand
GGCGCGCTGGAGATGCTTTATCAATTTTTCAAACAGATGTGGCAGAAAGCAGAACCACATCCACCTTGCGAACGCTGGATTCGATACAAGCAGAAATGGCTTCAGAAGAATCGGGATTAAGTGAGGCATTTTTGATAGCGTTGCGCGACTTGAAGCGCTTGCTTCGCAACACGGGATGCGAAGGCGCAATTATTGGTGGCGTTGCCCTTGGTTTGCAGGGCTATCCACGAGCAACCCACGATGTGGATCTGCTATTAGCAGCAGAGACCATTGATTTAGAACAGTTTATCACCGAGGCGATACAGCAAGGTTTCGAGCCGCGCCATCCAGACACGCTCGAATTCGCACGGCGCAACTATGTGATTCGGCTTACTCATGCCGCTAGCCAGCTTCCTGTTGACATCTCGCTGGCATATACCCCGTTAGAGCTGGAGATTATCCGCAGTAGCGACCAAATCGCCCTTCGGGATATTATTGTCTCTGTCGCCCGTCCAGAGGATTTGTTGATTATGAAGTGCATCGCCCAGCGCCCGATTGACCTGATCGACATCTCCGAACTCTACAAGATGTACGCCGATCAGATCAACCTTCAGCGTGTACGCTACTGGGTCGAACAGTTTGCTGAGGCGTTGGAAGAACCTGACCTATGGAGGCGGGTAGAGCCTTTCCTGAAGCCTGAGGGCGAATCGGTATTATAACCTAAGTTGCCACCTATCTGAGATTCCTCGCCTTTGGCTCGGAATGACAGGTTCGTTTTCACAAAGTCGGCGTTGTCATTCCGAGCGAAGCGAGGAATCTCGCCTGCTCAAAGGCGACAGGTAGCAGCTTGGGTTATTATAACAAAGGCAGGACTGCACCCTAAGCCATCGAATTTCCCCTTACGATGCAACCGCTCAAGGTGCTGATAGCGGACAAGTTCGAGCAGAGCGGCATCGACGGGCTGAACGCGCTCGGCTGCACCGTCATCTACGACCCTTCACTCAAAGAAGCGAGCCTGATAGATGCCCTGCGCCAGCATGACCCCGATGTGCTGATTGTGCGCTCCACCCTCGTCACCGCGCCGATGCTGGAGGCAAGCCATAATTTGAGCCTTGTCATCCGCGCAGGTGCAGGGGTCAACACCATCGATGTAGCGACGGCGTCGCGGCGCGGGATCTATGTGGCGAACTGCCCCGGCAAAAACGCGATCGCCGTGGCGGAACTGGCGTTCGGGCTGATCCTCGCGCTGGATCGGCGCATCCCCGATAATGTGCAGCAACTGCGCGAAGGTCGCTGGAACAAGAAGGAGTTCAGCGAGGCACGCGGGATCTACGGTTGCACGCTGGGGCTGATCGGGCTGGGGAATATCGGACGCGAGATGGTGCCCCGCGCGAAGGCGTTCGGCATGCGCGTGATTGGCTGGAGCCGCTCGCTGACCCCTGAACAGGCGGAGCTAATGGGCGTCGGCTACCGTGCCACCCCACTCGATGTGGCACGCGAGGCGGACATCGTCAGCGTCCATGTCGCGCTCACCGCCGACACGCGCCACCTGTGCAACCGCACCTTCTTTGAGGCGATGAAGCCCGGCGCGTACTTCATCAACACCGCTCGTGCCGAAGTGGTGGACGAGGAGGCGCTGGCGTGGGCGATTCGCGAAAAGGGCATCCGCGCCGGGCTGGATGTGTTCGAGGGCGAACCGTCCAGTGCAGAGGGAAGCTTCGAAAACCCGCTGGTGCGACTGCCGAATGTGTATGGCACGCACCATATTGGAGCCTCCACGCGCCAGGCGCAGGAAGCGATTGCTGCCGAGGTAGTGCGCATCGTGCGCACCTACATGGAGACGGGACATGTGCCGAATGTGGTGAATCTTGCCACCCGCACGCCCGCCAAGTATCTGCTGGTGGTGCGCCACTTGGATCGGGTCGGCGTGCTGGCGCATGTGTTCGACTGCCTGCGCGAAGCGGGCATTAATGTGCAGGAGACGGAAAATGTGATTTTTGAAGGTGCGGAGGCGGCTGTCGCCCGCATCCAGCTGGATACTGAACCGCCTGCCGACACGCTTCGCGCCATTCGAGCGCACGAGGCGATTTTCTCAGCCGTGTTGGTGCCGCTATGAGAGCGATGGTGCTGGAGCAGATTGGGCAGCCGTTGCAGTTGCGTGAGCTGCCCGTGCCTCAACCCGCGCCGAACCAGGTGCTGGTGCGAGTACTGGCGTGTGGCGTGTGCCGCACCGATCTGCATGTGTTCGATGGCGAGCTGCCCAATCCAAAGCTGCCGCTTATCTTGGGGCACGAGATTGTGGGTGAGGTGGTGCAGCTGGGCGCAGAGGTGCAGCATCTGCAGGTGGGGCAGCGTGTGGGCATCCCATGGCTGGGCTACACCTGCGGTGAGTGCCGCTACTGCCGTTCAGGGCGCGAGAACTTGTGCGACCGTGCGAAGTTCACGGGCTACACTCTGGATGGCGGCTACGCCGAATATACGGTTGCCGATGCCCGCTATGTGTTCCCCCTGCCAGCGAATTATGACGATGTGGAGCTTGCCCCTTTGCTGTGCGCGGGGCTGATTGGCTACCGCTCGTACCGATTGGCGCGCGAGGGCATGCAGGGCAATCGGCTGGGCATTTACGGCTTCGGCGCAGCCGCGCACATCCTGATACAGATTGCCACGCGCGAGGGGCAGCGGGTGTTCGCCTTCACCCGACCGGGCGATTATGAGACGCAAGATTTCGCACGGCAGTTGGGCGCGTGGTGGGCAAGTGGTTCCGACCAAATGCCTCCTGAACCGCTGGACGCCGCGCTTATCTTTGCACCCGTGGGCGATTTAGTGCCCGCCGCGCTGCGCGCCGTTACCAAAGGCGGGATCGTGGTCTGCGGCGGTATCCACATGAGCGACATTCCCAGCTTCCCCTATCGCCTACTGTGGGAGGAGCGCGTGATTCGCTCAGTGGCAAACCTCACCCGCTGGGATGGCGAGCAATTTTTCAAGAAGGTGAGCCAGTTCCGCATCGAGACCCATACGCAGCCGTTCCCCTTGGAGGCGGCAAACGAGGCACTGGAGGCACTACGCGCGGGCAAAATTCGAGGTGCAGTGGTGCTGATCCCATAAGTCAACCTCAGATAAGGATGTTCAGAATGCACTCTTAGAGAATCTGTTCTCTCCTTTATTAGGGTGTGCGTCGCCTGTTGGTGAGGAGGTCAGAGCCGCAAAGTGTCTCCGCTGTGTATCTCTAAAAAGTGGGGCAGGGGCATCCCCTGCCCCCAGTGGAGAGGTCTCACGGCCCCACCAGCAGATACCCCATCATCTCCAGGTGGAGCGCGGAGCAGAACTCGGGGCAGTAGAAGGAGTAGACCCCTTCCTTATCCGCCACGAATTCGAGCGTGACGGTCTTGCCCGGTTCGAGGCTCGCGCTCAACCCGTAGCCGGAGAGGGTGAAGCCGTGAGTGGCGTCGCGCGTGCGCTCCAGGTTAGTAAGATGCCAAACCGCATGCTGACCCTTCTTCACTTTGACATGCTCTGGCACCAATTGGCTACGAACCAGCAACGGACCGATATTGACGAAGCGGTCGATCGACTGCTCGTTAGAGTTCAGACCGCGTTCTCGTGCGCGTGCCAGTGCGTCGCTAAGTAGACTAACAGGCAAAGTCGTTTGACACATGTTACGCGCGATTGCCACGATCACTACGATCGCAAGCAACGCCCTAGCAACAGTTATCTGCTGCATCCAGCTTCTCATGGTATCTCCTTATGCCTCTTGGTTTCACGAGTTCATTAGACCTACTCAGTCCAATAACGCCATCTATTATACCCAATCGATGACAGCGTTGTCAAGTGGGGGTGAGGGTGTTCGATAAATCGCCTTTGGCTATCACGGCTGAAGCCGTTCCTGAGCACACCAAGCCGACCTGCGTCGGCTGTTTTAGCCCGCGAAGGCGGGCTTCGTTTCCCAAGGAACGGCTTTAGCCGTCAACTCACCCACCGATTTTTCGAACACCCTCAGGGGGGAGGGGTTTTCGAGAAATCAGGAGCAGAGAAGATAGCCTCCCACCCGCAGCACACCCTCACAGTGTGAGGTGGTGTGGCGTGGTCGGTATCGGATGGAGCAGGTGTTTGGGCGCGTGAAGGGGGAATTTCTGTACAGCCTCAGGAGGTCTGCTGGCGAATTGCGTTAGCGGCAGAATTTTTCTATTGCACGGAACAGGCTCGATGGTATACTATACCGTTGCGGAGATGATGCTGATGCGAAGGCTAAGGATCGTAATTGCGGATGACGAGCCGATTATCTTGCTCGACCTGCGCCAGATGCTGGAAGAGCTGGGCTACTCAGTCGTCGCCG
>JBCNVA010000170.1:0-3351 GCA_039630445.1 Armatimonadota bacterium | reverse complement strand
TAATGAATGAAGGTTGGGCAACATTCTGGCATGAGCGTATCCTTGAGGAACTCCCCCTCACTCCTGATGAGCATGTGCAGTTCCGCAAGATGCATGCCTCGGTGATACAGCCCGGTTCACGGCTGAACATCAACCCCTACTATGTGGGCTATAAGGTTTTCCGCGACATCGAGCGGCGCTGGAACGGCGAAGTGGACCCTGACGAGTACGAAACCGACTGGATGGGCTACCCTGTGGAGCGCCCCAAAGGGCAGGGCTTGCAGAAAATCTTTGAAGTGCGCCAGCTGGAATGCGACCAGAGCTTCCTGCACAAGTACCTGACCGAGCGGCTGGTGCGCGAGCTGGACCTTTACACCTATCGCGTGGAGGAGCGCGACGGCGAGCTGGTGTGGGTGGTGGACGAAACCGACTGGCGCAAGGTGAGAAATGCGTTTGTCGACCAGCTCACCAACTTCGGCGTGCCTGTGATTACGGTGGAAGATGGCGACTGGGAGCATCGGGGCGAGCTGTATCTGAAGCACCACTATGACGGCAAGCCGCTCGATATCGAGCGCACGGCGCGGTGCATGCGCTACATTTACAAACTCTGGGGACGCCCCGTGCATCTGGAAACATGGATTGACGACGAGCAGGTTCTGCTCTCGTTTGACGGCAACGCTTTCACTCAGCATGCGATTTAGCCCGCTGGAGGAAGCGCTCCACAGCCTCCGTATCGCCCTTCTGGAGGGCGTCTTCCAGCGCATCGAGTTGGGTACGCAGACGCGCGAGCCACTCCAGCACCGCTTCGCGGTTGAGCGTGAGACTTGCGCCCAGAGAGTGGGTCGCCTGCGCCACGCGCGTCGCGGAACGCCAGCTGCCCCCGCCTGCCAGACTTGGGGGCGACTGGATTGCAAGCGATTGGAGGCTAAACGCCAGCACATGGGGCAGGTGGCTCAGTAACGCCATTTCACGGTTGTTAGCCGTTGGCATCTATCAGCACGGGTCGCGCCCAGAGAAATCACCATCTGGCGTACCGTTTCGATAGCGTCGGGGTCGGTTTCGGGGCGGGCGTCAGCACCCACTGGGCGCCGTGAAACAGGTCGTTCCGAGCCGACTGCCAGCCGTGATGTTCCGTGCCTGCAATCGGGTGTCCCCCTACAAAACGTGCAGGGTAGGGAAGCAGCCGCTTCGCCCAGTGTAGCACGGGCGTCTTCACACTCGCAGTGTCTGTCAGGATATGGGCAGGGGAAAGATGGGGGGCAAGTTGTTCAAACAGCATCGGCAAGGTGGTGGGTGGCGTGGCAATTAAAATCACCTCTGCCTGAGCGCATGCTTGCACGCTGGCGACGGCATGGTCTATCGCGCCGAGCGCCAGGGCGCCCTCGCTCGCGCGGGGGTCAATATCATAACCAAGTCGCCCCTTTAAAAAGGGGCTTCGGGAAGCGCGCCCAATCCCAGCCCCACCGAAGCCCCTATCCCGCCTAAGCCGATGATGGCAATCTGCATTCGGTCAGCGCTTCCTGCGACGCAGGAGGCACAGCCAGAAGCTCGCCAGCCACAGCCCTGTCAAACTCGCAGGCTCAGGCACCAGTGTCCCTTCTGCGTGCAGGTTAATCTCCAGATCCGAATTAAACCCGATTTCATCCAGCACCAGGTCAAAGATGAGATTCGCCGTGGAGCCCGGCGGCAGGATGGTCGGCAGCCCGAACTCGAAGGGCGGAATGTCAAAGTTGGGGTTGAAGGTCTGGGCGAAGTTGACGGTCTGGAGCGAGTTTATCACGGCGGTCGCGCCGGTGATGCTCACCGTGCCCTGCAGAGGGAGCGCGAAAGGTAGTGTGGTGGCAAACGGCGTGCCGAACAGGTCTACCGCGATGCTCAAGTTCACGGGCACCACCGCAGTGAAACTGTAGACCCCACCACCCTGAGGCGTGAGGACTCCGCCGCCTGCGGCGCTCTGGCTGACTTCAAACTGGCTCAGTGTGAGGCTGCCGATGGGCAGGGTGATGGGTGCCAACAGCGGGTAGACGGAATCGGGGTTGCGCGTGCGGAACGCCTGACCGCTTAGCGTTACGGTTGCTGGGTAGCACGGCAGTCCGTTCGCTAAGAAGTTTACGGATAGCCCGCTGAAGGCAATCGTGTTCAGGCTCGTGTTGAAAGTCGCCTGAAAGGTGCCGCTCGCCTGACGGTTCAGCGTGCCGCCTGCTGCTTGCCGATATTGATGTCCACGGTACATTTTCAGTGGGTCCGAAGGAGCCAAAAAGCCCTGGGCTTTGTGCGGGTGCCCGTGGGGTTCGTGTCAGGGTCGTAGTTGCCAATCAGGGTGCCAGAGGTCTGGGCGTTCAACGAAACAGGTCCCTGCTTACTCCGCTGGGGGGTGCCACAACGGTGAAGTCGTACAGCTGCGCCAATGCCTGCCCAGAAATGAGCAAGCACAGAGTCCAGAGAGGGCTTGTCTTTCCTACTTCTCCTTAAGACTTAAAACAAGCCCCAAAGCGGACAGCTACTGCGTGATGAAGGCAGTGAAATAGACCTCCAGCACGCTCTCTTTCTCATGGGTTTTGTGTTCCAGCACTTCGTTGATGCGTTCGCGGATTTGCTCCTTGATTTTGTGCTTGCCTTCAAGCGAGTGAAGGTCGGACTTGGTGCGCCCTGCGAACGCCATCAGCACGGCGTCTTTGAGCGCTGGGATTTCCTCCTTCATATGTCCGCTGTTCATATCCTTAAGACCAATCGCGACGCCGACCTTCAGGTAGGAGTCTTCGCCCAGGTTTATCAGAAACTCGCCCAGGTCCACCGTGCTACCTACTTTAGGGGGCTTGGGTTCGGGGGGTGCCTTGCTGCCCATCATGTTCTTGCCGACAAAGACGCCACCCGCCAGCCCTGCGACCAGCACAATTACAATCATCAAAATGGGGCTTTTGCCCTTACCTTCGCCGCCTTCTTTTGGTGCTTTTTCCTTCTTGCCAGCCATAGGGTCTCACCAGAGCGATTATTCCACATGCGTGGGGTATACTTCCACCTGGCGCGGCGCTCAGGGCAGTGGACTGGACGCTCTGCACCGAAGGAGGTTGCATGCACTTGGACGATGAGGCTCGCCTGCGCCGTGAACTGGAGACTCTGAAACACGAAAACACCCGGCTCCGCGCAGAAATCGAACGGCTCGAAAGAGATACCGAGCAGAAGCATCTGCTGGAAAAAGAACTTCGTGAACGAGAAGCACGATTGCAACTGGTGCTGAACCAGCTCCCCGCGGTTCTCTGCACCATAGACTCGAGTTTACGCTTCACCTCAGCGAACGGAGCAGGCTTGAGGCTCCTTGATCTGGATACGACCCAAATCGTGGGCAAGTCGGTGGCGGAGGTGCTGGCGCCC
>JBCNVA010000017.1:0-3218 GCA_039630445.1 Armatimonadota bacterium | reverse complement strand
CTACGCAGGGCGTGTTCGTGTCGTCGACGGGGACGCCGACGCTATGCAGGGTGTGTTCGTAGTGTCGGCGTCTCGCCGACGGCATCACGGCGTCTGAAACCCCTGGTTAGTATTAGGCGAGTTGCCCACTACCATCCCTGTTTGTCCTTCTTTAGCGGGATGGAACCGAGCAAGCGGATAGGAAAGGCACGCCTCTCGCATCAGTGGATCGCGCAGGAGATTGCGAATGCGTTTCAGCTACCCCTGTTGAGCGCGCCTGTGCAAATCGCCGCGAATGCCTTCGTGCAGCTGGCACGCTATCAACAGGGCAAGTCGGCACGGGCACGCCGTCTGCCACCCCACCTTTGGCTGGCGGTGCGGGAGGAAGCCTGTCAGTTCTGCCTGCAGACGCTGGCGCAGCTGATCGGGCTGGAGCAGGGTCCTGATGCCGTGGAACCGTCGCTGGCACAGCTTTATGATGCCTTTCTGGAGCGGGTACGCGCCTATCTGGAGGCACCTGCGCCAGAGGTCGCTCTCAAAGAATCCGAGCTATCGCCTGCGGAACGGCTGCGGTATGAGCAGTCGCTGTGGCGCACGGCACGCGATGCGCTGGCACTCTGCGAGAAGTGGCGTCGGGCACTTTCACAGCACGAAGTGCCAGAAGATAGCCCCCGTGTTGCGCCGCGCCGTGATCTCGATGCCCGCGGAGAAGCCCAAGCGCAGGCGCACGCCCGCAAACAGCGAGCCGCCACGCGGCGTTAGCACCCCGGTAAGGAACAGCGTGCCGTGCTTATCGGAACGCCAGAAGTCCACCCCCACCGCCAGCCGAAAATCGCGCTCGGCACTGTAAATCGCGCCGATGCGCACTGTGGGCACGAAAGGGCTGGACTCGATAGGGGGCACCTCACCTGCAAAGCGCGCCACCAGATAACGCCGCACCATGCGGAACAGCGGACGCTGCACCAACGCCCCACCGAAATGCCCTGTATTCAGCCAGAACACGCGCGGATTGCCCAGCGCACGGATGAGCTTCTCGGTGTCTTCCGTTGGCACCACAAGATCAAACCGTGCTCCGATGACAAAGGTTTTTGCGCCCAGTTCGGGCGTCAGCCGATACATCGGCTCCACATCGGCAATCGCTTCGCGCAGGCGCGGCAGCGTGTAGCCCTGCTCGCGCAGGCGGATGCGCGTGCGGATCGCTAAAAGGGAGTGCCATACGATATGCGCCACATCGACCCCGCCCAAAATCAACACGGCACTATGCAGGCGCGGCTCCACGCCGAGAACGGTCGCCCCCAGAATGGCACCTAAACTGATACCGACCAGCCCGATGCGCGTGCCGTCCACCTCTGGCTGACGCGCCAGCCAATCGATTGCCCGACGCACATCCCACACCGCCTGAATCAGCGTCTGGCGCAATACGGACACATCCCCTTCCAGAACCAGGTCACCGCTGCCATAGCCCGGCGGCGTGCGCTCCATATGATACGGCAAGGTCAATAGCAACACGGCGATGTGGTGGCGCACCAGCTCACGCGCCAGTGCTAACTCCAGCGTCGGTTGCAGAATGCCCAAACTGTGCAACAGCACCACGGCAGGCAGGCGTGAGGGCGCCTTCGGCACCAGCCATCGCGCATAAACGGTATTGTTCACCGCGTAGGAGCTGACAAACGCGCTGGGGAACTCCACGCGATACTCCACATAGCCTTCGTGCTGCATAGCCGCCGTGAAGCGCGAGGGGAAAACGGGGTTCAGCGGCTCGTCCAGCGACTGGGCGCAGGCAAGGCTCAGGGAAAAGAGGGCGAATAGTGAATAGCGAATGGCGAAATGGTGAATGGCGAAGTGGCGAATGGCGAAGTAGCGAATAGCGAAGTGGCGAATGGTGAAGGTGGAGCGATTGCTCATCGTTGCTCCTCCCGCAGGCGGTTGAGCGCGGCAGCGATTAGGCTTACTACCAGTATCACGGCGTACAGCATCATCCCAACTCGTGCCAACCCGTCGCTGGGGCTTAAGCTCAACAGATTGCCACTGACGAACCCCAGCAGCGCCACGAGGAGCCAGCTGGCTGCTATTGCGCTCCGCATCGCCTCAGTGCCTCCCGCATCGCTTCGACGGGCACATCGCCCATTAGTTCGGCTTCACCAATCCCCTTGAGCAATACTACCTGCATGCGCATTCCAACCCGCTTTTTGTCGTGTTGCATCGCGTCCAGCAGGCTTTCTGTGGGCAAAAGCGGCAGTTGAGTGGGTAGTCCCGCCGCGTGAAGGGTCTGTTCCAGTTCGTCCACCACCTCGCGGGGCGTGATGCCCAGCAGCATACCCAGCTCCCCTTCGGCACGCATCCCGACGGCAACCGCCTCACCATGCAACCATTGTCGGTAGCCCAGCACAGTTTCTATCGCGTGCCCAACTGTGTGTCCAAAGTTGAGCAGGGCACGATACCCATGCTCGTCGCGCTCATCCTGCATTACGATCTGCGCCTTGAGGGCAGCACAGCGGGCAATCGGCAGGAACCATTCACCAGGATCCTTGCGCACGCGCCGTCGGGTGATGACCTTTTGCGCCATCATGGTTTGCAAGCGCAGCCACAGCCCTCGATCGAAGGCAACCCCGTACTTGAGCATCTCCGCCAGCCCGTTCCGCCACTGGCGCAGTGGCAGTGTGCGCAGCAGCTCGACATCACTTAGCACCAGCAGCGGCTGGTGGAACGCGCCCACCAGATTCTTGCCCTCCGGCAAGTCCACGGCGACCTTGCCACCGATGCTGGCGTCGACCTGCGCCAGCAGGGTGGTGGGGACTTGCACGAAGGGGATGCCGCGCATGTAGGTCGCCGCAACGAAACCGCCCAGATCGCCCAGCACCCCGCCCCCCAGCACAATCAAGACGCTGTGCCGATCCAGCGGCGCTTCAAGCAGGGCACGATAGAGGCGCATGGCGGTGCGCAGGGTTTTGAACCGCTCGCCCGCGGGCACCAGCACAAGTCGGCTCGGTATGCCTTGCGCTTGCAGCAAGCAGGTCAGCGCCTCGCCTTCCGCTTGGAGCACAGGATGGGTCAGCACTGCCACATGGCTGGGCTGAATGCACGCTAACAGATGCTCGGCAACCCGGCTTCGGATGCCGGACGCGAGCCGAATCGCGCTGCGGGGCGCTTGGAGGCACAGGGGCGATTCGGGAGTAGGTGCCACAAGTCGCTGGAGCTGCTCCACGACCTGCGCTGGTGTTAGGTCATCGGTCTCGATA
>JBCNVA010000169.1:0-6746 GCA_039630445.1 Armatimonadota bacterium | reverse complement strand
CCTGCTGGCGCAACGCCTCTAAAGTGTCGGCTTCGGTAAAGATACTATGCCCCAGCGCACGCGCCTCGTAACCGCCCTCAGGCGACGGCGACACCAGAAAGATAATCTCGTTCATCACGGTTCGATTTTACCTTCTGGCGTCTTGATAGCATAGCCTAAATGCCATGAAGCGCCTAAGCCTTGCCCACTGTAAAACTTTGGTGAGATGCCTTAGCTGCTGAGCAAGCGCCATCGCCAGCAGGAAAGGGGGAAAAGTGGTGTATAACAGCAAATAGCCAAAGCAATCTGTCCACTTTTGAGCCGTTGTGGAGTCTATAAATTGCAGAAGGCGATCAGAATCGAATCCTGCCAAAAGAGTGTCACAAACAACGACAAGGTGGGCTATAATAGAAATGGCAGGTAAGAATGCCTGCCCCGTCAGAAGCAGAGAGAAGGAAGGTGTACGGTATGGCGAAAGTGGATTGCGCACTTGCCCATGAGTGCAAAAACACAGGGCAGGATGTGAGAAGGATGTTCTACTGCCCCGACTGCAGAGCGTGGTATTGCGAAAAGCACGCCCCCAGGAGCTTGTGGTCTGGCAAACGCTACTGCCCTAAAGACCACGAAATCCCTCAAGGGCAGGGGTAAGGAGGTGAATGACTCGTGAGCAAGGGGATATTGTGCCTGACATGGCTGATATTAAGTCTTTCACCCGTCTTGGCACAAGGTAGACCAGAAATTGTGTGGATGGCAGGTGGACATAGTAGACGATATATTACTAACTATGGATATATTCACTCCGTAGACTCTGTAGCGTTCTCACCTGATGGATTGATAATGGCTTCTGCTGGTGAAGATACCACGATTAAACTGTGGCGTACTACTGATTGGATGCTGACTCGTACTCTTGTTGCACACACTAGTATTACACGCTCCTTGTCGTTCTCATCTGATGGACAGCTGTTAGCGTCGATTGGTGGTCGAGATCGCACCATTAAGATATGGCGAGTATCGGATTGGACGCTACTGCGTACACTTGTTGGGCATAGCGAGGTGTTTTTCGCCGTGTTTTCACCAGATGGACAGTTATTAGTAAGCGGGGGTGCTTACGACTATACTATCAAAATATGGCGAGTGTCGGATGGGGCATTACTGCATACTATCAATGAAGGTGGTAGAGTCCATAGTCTAGCATTCTCACCTGATGGACAACTACTGGCATCTGCAACTGATGATCGCACTGTTAAACTATACCGCGTAGCAGATTGGACGCTGGTACGCACCCTTAGAGGTCACTCCGCGAGTGTATACTTTGTTGCTTTCTCTCCAAATGGCCAAATATTAGCATCGGGAGGTGAAGACAACACTGTCAGAGTGTGGCGCGTGTCGGACGGTGTGCTACAATATACGCTTACTGGACACACTAACTGGGTGCGCCCTGTACTGTTCTCGCCCGATGGGCAGTTTCTGGCTTCGGGCAGTTACGATACGACTATCAAGGTTTGGCGTGTTCTGGATGGAGCCTTAGTGCAAACCCTCACTGGGCACACTGGGCCTGTACGCTATTTAGCGTTTTCTCCTGATGGTAGAGTGTTAGCATCAGCGAGTTGGGACGGGACGATTAGGCTATGGCGTACTTTGGATTGGACCTTTTTGCGTACAGTTACGGGACATACGGGAATGGTGAATTCCGTCGCGTTTTCGCCAAATGAACAGCTTGTAGCATCTGGAGCGCATGATCGCTCTATCAGGCTGTGGCGAACATTTGACGGATACCCATTAGGTATCTTCACAGGTTTCACAGGTCATACCGACGCTGTTCGCTCGGTTGCATTTTCACCCAACGGCGAATTCATTGCATCTGGAAGCGAAGATGCGACCGTCAGGCTATGGCGATTGAACGGGCAGATGGTTCATGTGTTTGTGGGGCATGGAGGTGGGATTTCTTCAGTAGACTTTTCCCCTGATGGTCAGCTCTTAGCATCTGGCAGCAGTGACGCTACTATTAGGTTATGGAGTGTCGCAAATAGGCAACTCGTGCGCGTGCTTCCACATGGGACATCGGTAAATCCCGTTGCATTCTCACCCAGCGGTCAGTATCTGGCATCTGGAGGAATTGATGGAACTATTAAGTTATGGCGTGTCTCAGATGGCGCCCTCGTCTATACATTATATGGACATGCAGATCGATTGTCAGCACTTGATTTTTCACCGGATGGTCAATATTTGATATCAGGTAGCTGGGATAGCACCATTAAAGTATGGCAAGTTTCGAGTGGGTCGCTGGTTCACACTTTTACAAACGCTGGACAGGTTTCTTCGGTATCCGTTTCACCCGATGGGCAATACATCATATCAGGCGATCTTAACGGCGCAGTCAGGTTATGGTCATTGCCGAGCAGGGTTCTACTAAGTGTCTACGATCAGGAAACAAACAACGGCGTCATATGTGCGCAGTTCTCCCCTTCAGGGATACGGTTCGCCTATGGGCGTGGGGATGCAACAGTAGTTATGGCGCGCAATCCATTTCGCTCTGGTAATGTACCCTTTTCCCAGATTCAGGCAACCCCCGCCTCCATCCCTGCGGATAACCTAACCACCTCCACCCTCACGCTGACTTATCGGTACAGCGACGGCACGCCGATTGTGGGGCGCACGATACGGTTCCGCTCCTCGCGCGGAAACACCGATGTCTTTTCCTCGCCGACCGCCGTCACGAACGCGCAGGGGCAGGCGTCGGTCACGGTGCGTTCGGGCACGGTGGGCGTGGCGACCTTCACCTGTCGGGACGAGACGGCGGGCATCGATCTACCCGCCTCGGCGCAGGTGAGCTTCACGCCCGTCGCCCAACGCCGTCCCATCATCGACTCGGTAACGACTTCGCGGGGAGTTCAGGGTCCCTTCTTGCAGGATGTGTCTGTGGACAACACGATTACGGTGCGTATCGCCGACTGGAATGGGCAGCCGGGGCGGGTAGAGTTCCGCCTACCTGATGGGCGCACACGCCTGGGGCAGCTCACGGGCAATACGGCGACGCTGACGCTGGATATGGGGCGCGACCTGCTCTATTCGCCCTCAGGTCGCTGGAACGAGGTGCAGATTACGGCGTATAATGCAGCGGGCGTGGCTTCGGAGACGCGGACGGTTCACCTTATGGGGCTGAGCCTACCGCCGTCGTTGCGTCGAGCGCACTGGTTAGAAGTACCCACCGTCCAGGCTGCGGCTGAAGAGATCTCTTACAATTTCAAGGTGAGATGGTCTGCCTTAGATATCAACGCTGCTGCAGCCCAACCACTTCCCATTCCATTCTTGTTTGATGTGCTTTGGGGCTACCATCTCCGATTCTTCCCGATGAGTCTCCACCTCAGGTTTCAACCCCTGCAGTATCCAAGTAGGAACGTGCAGGTAGAATCGGAGATACATGTCATCACTCAAAGCACAGAATATGAGTTTGCTCAATCTGTGCATGTGCTGGGGCTGAAGTGGCACCCAAAGGCGGAAGTGGCTTACGAACTCGAGTATGATCCTGAGTTTGGACTCCGAAGCATTCTCAGCTTTGTGCCAGGGTTCGCTTCTTCCATCGAGACGCCTGACTTGATACACTGGGCTGCCAAAAAGTGCTGCCTTTTAGGGCACTGGTGCTGCTTCCTCAGTCTTGTCGATCCCTTTGTCGATATCGTGGGACGCTTTGGTTTGGGTGTAGATGTCCCTATCGTGTTCTGGGATTCCCAGCAGGGCTTCACATTTCGCAGACAGATCAATTTGGTCATTTCACCCTCCGGGGCAGCAGTGATTAAGATTGGGCGAGGTACCTTCCTGATTGAGGGCGAGGCAGGAATCGAGGGATTCCTCCACCTGCAGTTCCCAGGCAGAGTTGACTGTTACTTCGGAGTGCCATTCCTGCGGCAAATAGGTGCGGAGATTCGTGTTAGTGCAAATGTTTATCTCTGGCAGTTGATTCAAGAACTCAGGCTGGATCAATTGCTAAACAAGCGCTTCGCCTACCCGAATTGTCGCTCTGGCGGCTACCTGGGTGTCCTTATCTGGCTACAGGATATGCCGAAAGGCGAATGGCGGGAGCCTGAACGAACCTATCTCTATCGTGAGCCGTACCATCAGGTGGTCGCAGGGATGGAGTTCTTCCCGCAGGATGACAACTGGGATGTGCGCGAGGAGCGACTGATTCAGAATGTGTTCCCCGCCGCTTCGCCTGCGCTGGTGTGGAAGGATGGACGCGCTATCATCGCTTATGCCTACGATGACCCGAACCTGCCCGCGCACCAGTCCACCGAGATTCGCGCCCTGATGCAGCAACCTGACGGCAGTTGGCGGGATATGCCCATCACGCAAGACACCGCGCTGGATAGCCAACCCACCCTCGCCGTCGATGCGAACGGGAACATCGTGGCTGTGTGGACGCGCATGGAGAATGTGAGTCCCGAACCTGACCCGAACCTGCGCCTGCCGAAGGGCGAGATTGCCTACGCGGTCTACAATGCGCAGACGGGAACCTGGAGCGCGCCCACGCTACTCACCCAGGATGACAGGCTGGATTTGGATCCGCAGCTGGTGCAGGGAGCGGACGGGCAGCTCTACCTGGTGTGGCTCAAGTCGCCCGATAATGTGTTCCCGACTGACTTCACGCGCCCCAGCCTGCCGCACACGGACATCTACCTTGCCCGCTGGGATGGAGCCGCGTTTGTGGAGGTGCGGCGTGCCATTTCCCGTGCCGATACGCTGGAAGCCGCGCTTGCTGTCAGCAGCAGCGGCGTGCCGATGCTCGTCTGGAGCCGCGACGCCGATGGCAACCCCGACACAGGCGATACGAAACTTTACTACAGCTACTGGCACGGTTCAGGATGGACGACGCCGCAGCTGGTGTGGAGCAATCCGCTGCCGCAGAGCAGCCCTGCGCTGGCGATAGGTGCGAACGACACGCCCGTGCTGTATTTCGTGCGCAGTGAGCTGGCTCATCCCGAGTTTGAAGATCACACCCAAGAGGAGCTGCTGGTGACGAGCTTCACGGGTTCGAGCTGGCACGAGCCGCTCTCCGTCGCCCGCGCCGATACGCTGAGCGAGTTGGAGGTCATCACGCATCCCAACGGGCGCGTGTCGGCCATCTGGCTGGCGGCGTCGCAGGGCGTGGCAGACCTCTGGACAGCGATTTATGACCCCACTGTCGGCTACTGGTCGAACAAGGTGCGCCTCACGCAGGACGATATGACCCACGAGCAGCAGGTGTGCGCGGCGTGGGATCCTGCGGGCAACCCGTCAGCGGTCTACATCAAGCGGCAGTTGCGGCATGAGCAGCGCGAGGTGGAAGACGACGAGGGCAACCGCTATCCCATTCAGGTCACGGTGCCTGCTCGCGCCGATTTGTATCTGCTGTCGCATCGCCCGAAGCCTGACCTGACCATCCGTGAGGGCGATTTGATTCTGGAGCCGAGCAATCCAGGTCCGGGTCAACAGGTGCGCATTCGGGCGCGGGTGTCCAACCTGCGTGCGCTGGGGGCACGGAATGTGCAGGTGCGCTTCTATGATGGCGACCCTGATGCAGGTGGGACGCCCATCGGCACAGTACGGGCAACGCCTGACCCCATCGTGGGCGGCAGTTTCGGTACAGCCGAGTTGAACTGGACAGTGCCTACCGATGGGCGTAGCCATGTGCTGTACGCGCGGGTAGACCCCGACAATGCGATTGCCGAAACAAACGAAACGAACAACACGGCATCCTACCCGATTGCGGTATTAGACCTGGAAGCGGTGGCGCCCGTCGTCGAGCAGTATCTGCCCGATGGGCGAGTGATGCTGCGCTTCGGGGTGCGCAACCCGTCGTATGTGTCGCCGTCGGGCGAGGTACGCTGGGAGCTGCGCCTGAACCGCGCGGATGGGGCGATTCTCACGCAGGGCGTCGCGAATGCGCCTGCGGCGGGGCAGACCAGCGAGTTGCACTTTGCGTGGAACCCGAACCTGAGCGCGGGACGCTACACGCTCTACCTCGTGATTGACCCCGACAATCGCTTCGCGGAGGAGAGCGAGACGAACAACACGGCTAGCAGCGAAGTCGCGCTTTTGGCAGATCTGGCAGTGAACCCCGCGCTAACGAACGCCACGCGGAACGGGATGCAGGTGGAGCTGACTGCAACGGTGCAGAACCTCGGCTGGACGGATGCACAGAATGTGGCGGTGCAGGTGCTGGATGCGCCACCTGGTTTGGGGAGCGTGCTAGCGAGCGGCACAGTAGCGAGCCTGCCGCGCTACGGCAGTGCGTCGCTGAACCTGAGCTTCACACTGCCGCGGCGAATCGCACGCCTGTGGGTGGTGGTAAACCCCGACGGCGCGATTCAGGAGGTTCGGCGCGACAATAATGAGACGATTTTGAACCTCCCGTGGCAGGCGGGTGACGCAAACGGCGATGACTGCGTAAACAACGCCGACCTGCTTGCCGTGATATTCGCGTTTGGGCAAAGCGGGTCAGGCTTGCCCGAAGATGTGAACGGCGACGGCGTGGTGAACAACGCAGACCTACTGGAAGTACTATTCAACTTCGGGAGCGGATGCTGAGCCAGCGAGGGTCTCAAACGAGGCAATCGCTCTGCCTCAACACGCAGGCAGGAAGCGGAATCTCTTTGAACCCCCTCCTTTAGGTTCCCCCTTAGAAAGGGGGAACCGAGCTTCTTTCTTTTTTTTCGGTTCCCCTCACGCAGTGGGGGGAACCTCACGGAGGGGAGCAGGTTTGGGGAAACCCCCTCCGTAAGGGTCCCCCT
>JBCNVA010000168.1:0-8706 GCA_039630445.1 Armatimonadota bacterium | reverse complement strand
CTTGTGTCGCGTCGGCGAGACGCCGACGCTACGAACTGCCCTGTGTAGCGTTGGCGTCCCCGCCGACGATGACGGCTCTTGAAACGGTGATTGGTATTAATTTTGCGGTGGCATCACCTGTGCCAGGGCATTTTGCTCCTGCTCGCTGAGGTCGCGCAGGGGCGGGCGCACATGGCTGAGAGGCAGCCCGCGCAGGGTGAGCGCATATTTGAAATTGGCGGGTGCAGGGAATTTATCGAGAGCGTCCGCCGCTTCGTCGATCAATTGCTGTAAGCCGTCCGCCTCGCGCCCCTCATGAAACGCGCGGAAAGTGGTGACCAGGCGTTCGGGGAACACATTGGCTAACCCGCTGATACTGCCTGCACCACCGTGTTGCAGAGCGTACAGCAGCAGCTTCTCCTCGCCTACCCACACCTTCAGGCGCGGCGCAAAACCGAGATAGGTCTGGAGCGATTCGGGATCGCCCGAGCTGTCTTTGATGCCCAACAGGTTCGGGAAGGGCAGCAACGCTTCGACCAGTGCGGCGGGAATGGGCTGGCGCGTAAGCTGTGGGATGTTATACAGAATGATGGGCAACGCCGTCTCCTCCAGTAGGGCGCGATAGAAGGCGATTAAGCCATCGAGCGAGGCGCGATAGTAGTAAGGAGGCGCGACCATCAGCGCGTCGCAGCCGACACGCGCCGCGTTTCGAGCCAGATAAATCGCCTCGGGCAGGCTACAGCTGAGGATGCCTGCAACGATGCGTAGCTGCCCGCGCGTGCGAGACGCCAGCTCGTACAGGGCAACCTTTTCGGGCACGCTGAGCGACGCGCCCTCGCCCGTCGTGCCCGCCACCACCACGCCTGCAACGCCTGCCGCCTCCTGAAATGCCAGCAGGCGCACAAACAGCGGCTCATCGACCTCGCCCGTCTCGGTAAATGGCGTCAGGAGGGCTGTATAGATGCCGTCATGCAGAGGTTCCATCGCCTTAGATGGGAAATCGGGGACGCGCTCGCAAGAAGGAGAACAGCCCCTCCCAGAACTGGGCGCGTGCCTGCGCCTCTTTCGTCTCTGCCTCTAATTGGGCAATCGCCATTTGTGCCTTGGTCTCGGGTGGGATCTCCATCGCATGGGCATCCCGCGCCAGCTGATCCATCTTGACCAGTTCCCCGTGATCGACCCAGACGCCTCCGCACACATCGCAGCCGTCCAGCACAATATTGCTGGTGTAGAGATAGTTGTAGCGATACAACGGCTCACGGCAGACGGGGCAGAGACGCTCGCCTGTGCCCTCATACCGCTCGACCACCGGCTGGTACTGCTGGTCAAGGCGCGGTAATATCGAGGGGTCTAAAGCACGCAGGCGCGGCAACTCGTCCGCATCGAACCAGATGCCGGCGCAGGTCGGACAGACATCGATGGTGATCCCCAGATGGGTCTGAGGCACCAAGGTCACCTGACATACGGGACACAATCGCTCGCGGCTATTCATCACTCACCCTCTCCCGCTCGTTCCTTCCCGAACGCGCTGCCCATGAATCCGCACCTGGCTGCTCATCTGCAGCGCGCCCGCCACCATCTGTATTGTACCCTCCTCTTGACGCACCCAGCCCGACTCGCGATCGATATAACTAGTCAGTGTGCCCTGCAGCTGCGGCAAAGAGCCAGGCAACGATTCGATCTGCGTCACGATTTTGTAGCAGGACGCGCCGTCGACAGTTGCGAATCCTTCGAGGCGGCAGGCAAATCGGGTCTTGATGCTGCCGACATAGCTCTCGCGCCGCCACTGTTCGCCCAGTCGCATGGGGCGTTCTGGCAGGATCTGTGCGCTGGCAGGACCCAGCAAGAGGCGCGGTCGCTCACCCGACAGGGGCGTCTCCCGTCCATCGGGGTAAATTTGCCACAGGGTGCGCGTGGGGATTTCACCCAGCGGTTCCGCACCCTGACGCAGGGCTTGCAGCGTGTGGGGATCACCCTGCAGCACCCGTTCCAGCAGGGCGCTGCCATCGGGGTTTATTTTTTTGATCGTCTCAGTCAAGGCGAGGTTCACCGTAATTGCCTGCGACCCTATTTGGAACGACTGGGTGATCTGATAGCGCCACTGCTCGCCTGGATGCAGCCGGCGCGTGATTGCATAAGCGCGAAAGAACCGTTCGTAAGCCAGCCAGCCCCCACTACCCAGCAGAGCCAGCAGCAGGATCCCCACGATAACGCGCCGCCACATGGCTTTATTTTACCTATTTGCAGGAATCGCTTATAGGCGCAGACAGAGGGGGGTCGGTCCTGCACAGGAAGGGATCAGGCTCGCATGCACTCAGCGAGGCGTGTGGCTTGTCTGGGAAAGTTCACTGCTCACCTCGCCGTTTGGCGGCAAGTTCTGAAAGAGGCGGTCATAGGCTTTCAGCAGCACCTGCTCGCTGCGTTCCCAGCTGAGGCACTCTAAGAATCGGCGTCGCCCGAACTCGCTCATCTGCTTGCGTCGCTCCTCGTCCAGCAGCAGCTCCAGAATCGTGTCGCCAAAGGCTTCGGGGCTATCATCAGGCGGTGAGATGAGCGCGTCTTGCGCTGACAATTTGTTCTCGATGCTGCGCGTCGCGACGATGGGCAGTCCTACCGACATGAACTCGATAATCTTATTCATCGTAGAGCGAGCGGTGTAGCTGTTGTCGGGGTCGCTGGCAACGCCCACATCGGCGGTGCTGAGGTAGCGCACCAGCAGCTCGCGGTCGCGCACGAAACCAGTGAAGGTGACATGATCCTGGATGCCCAGCTCATGCGCGAGTTGCTTCACTTCCTCCAGGCAGTCGCCGGAGCCAATCGCCACGAAGTGGACATCGGTAAACCCGCGTTTGCGCATAATGTGGTGTGCTGCTTTAACAAAGATATCGGTACCATCCTGAGGCCCCATCACGCCCAGATAGCACACCAGAAATCGCTTGCCGCACTTGAGGGCGGGGTCTGGTTCTACCGGGTAGAACTCAGAGGCACGCGGTCCGCTACGCACAATCACAATTTTTTCGGGGCGCGCTCGCCCGCGCTGCAGCGCGTTCTGCCGATACGACTCGTTCATCTCGATAATCATGTCGGCGAAGCGGTAGGACAGCCGCTCGAACAGCACCTGCAGGTGGTAGAACAGCCCGCGCTTCTTGAAACGCACTTCGTACAGCTCCGGGCACAAGTCACGATGCTCATACACAAACTTCTTGCCGCGCAGCTTGTAATACAGCCCGATAGACCAGAAAATATCGAGTGGGTTGCCCGCGTGGAACACATCGAAGCCCTGCTCCTTTGCCACGCGCCGGCTCAGGCGGAAGGTATGCCAGAGGCAATAGAGCGCTTCGCGCACAAAGTTGCCGATGCTGTGAGTAGGCGGCGGCATGGGGTAGCGATAAAGGTGAATGCCCTCCAGCTCGCAATATTCTGGTTCCTCAGGTGGGCGTGGCGAAATGACCGACACATGGTAGCCCGCGCGACGCAGCGAGGTTGCGACCTGCCACATGCGCCGATCATGTGGCACTGGCAGGTTCTCCAGCACTAGCAGCACACGCCTTGTCGCGTTCTCCCCTTGCTGAGTCGCCCCAGCACAGCCTTGCTCGTTCAGCATACCGATTCACTCACCGACAATCTGGACAACCCTGATGGGGTTTGGGGAGCAAGCTCCTCAGTCCCATCCGCTGCAAGTAGCCCCATCCACTGACAGGCTTTTTGCACATGCGCCTCGATAGAGAACTGCTCAGCGGTGGCTCTGGCTCCCTTGCTTAGGCGATCACGATACAGATAGGCGCGCTCAATTAATGCTGCCAGCTTGTCAGGGTCACGCTCGGTCAGCACATAGCCGTTCTCATCGTCGCGAATCACGCTGGGCAGCCCGCCCACTGCCGTGACCACCGCCGGCAATCCACACGCCAGCGCCTCCAGCAGCGCGTTCGGCAAGCCCTCCCACAGCGAGGTTAGCACAAACACATCTGCCGATTGATAATACGGTAAAATCGCCTCGCGCGGCAGCAGACCCGTCATCTGCACTGCGTCGGCGACACCCTGCTCGGTAATCCATGCCCGCACCTGGTTCTCCATCGGGTTATAGTCCTGTGAGCCGCCCACCAAAATCAACCGCGCGTCAGGATAGCGCTCGCGAAACCGCGCGAAGCCCGCAATCAACAGATCCAGCCCTTTCGAAGCGTCCAGCCTGCCCACGAACAGCACGGTGGGCGGATGCACTTCGCGCGTGGTAGGAGGACAGTACATCTCGGTCTCTACACCGAGCGGGATGAAGCAGAACTTCTCGCGCAGCGCAGGAAACTTGTTCACATAAAAATCGTAATCGGCGGGGCTGATCACGAGGATGCCCTGCGCATGGTGAATGACGCGCGCCTCAGTGCGATAGAACCACTGGCGGAACCATCGCCAGCGGAACAGCGGGTGGCTCGTCCAGCGCTCCACAAACGCCGATTGCCCGTGCGTGTTGAAGTAGAGGGGCACAGCTGTGTTCAGAAAAGGCAGCCCGTGCTCCGCCCGCTGGATATAAAGTGGGGCGTTCAGCGAGAGAATCGCTTCGCGGAACTGGCGCAGCGCCCGCACAAAACGGTAGTTGAGCGGGATCCGCGAGCGACGCTGGCGCGCCTCATCCACATAAAGAATCGGCAGAAACGGACGCTCCACAGTGCCCATGCGGAGCTTGCCCCACTGACCCACCCGCTGGTACGGATCCAGAGTTAGCCCGACAAGATAGACCTCCACGGGGGCGTAGCGGGCGAAGTTTTTGGCGTATTCCAGCACGCCGCCCATCGGGTAGCCCTGAAAATCGCCGCTATAAATCAGCACCAGCCGACTCACGATCGCACCTCCATATCAGAGGGGTTAGGTGAGTCTGGAACACGGCGTGCCGTCGCCGCTTCGGGGTTTAGTAGCCGCTCGTAGAACTCGATCAGCCGCTGCTTGTTGTGTTCCCAGCTGAGGCACTCCAAAAAGCGTTTGCGTCCGTATTCGCCCATCTGCGCGCGGCGCTGCGGGTCGTTCAGCAGATCGAGAATTGCTTGGGCGAAAGCTTTCTCGTCGTTGTTGGGCACATAGACCGCCGCATCCTGCGCCGAGTAGCGCGACTCTTTCAAATCGAAGGAGACGATAGGCAACCCAACTGCCATATACTCGATCACCTTGTTCATCGTGGAGACATCGTTCAACGGGTTGAACGGGTCGGGCGCGAGCGCGACATCGGCGGTGGAGAAGTAGCGCAGCAGTTCCTCGTCGGGGATGCGCCCCGTGAACTCCACGAACTCGTTCAGGCGTAGGTCGTAGCACATCTGCACTAAATCGGGGTACATATCACCCCCACCAATTAGCGCAAAATGGGTGTCTGTATGTCCAAAGGTGTAGACCACATGGTGGATGGCACGCAGCAGGTAGTCCACTCCGTCCTGCGCCCCCATCACGCCAAGATAGACACCCAGAAAGCGTCTGCCGCGCTTCAGGCTGGGGTCTGGCTCCACACGCTTGAATTGGCTGGCTATGGGACCGCTACGCACCACCATAATGCGCTCAGGGGGAATATCGCCCCGCTCCATCGCCACGCGCCGGTACGATTCGTTGGGCGCAATCACACCATCCGCCGTGCGATAGGTCTGTTTCTCTAGCCACAGCAAGCCCTTGTAAAGCAGCCCCCGCCGACCAAAGCGCGATTCGTAAAGCTCCGGGCACAGGTCATGCTGATCATATACAAACTTGACACCCTTACGCTTGTACCAGCGTCCAATCGTCCAGAAGGTGTCAGGTGGGTTGCAGGTGTGGATCACATCGATGCCCTGCTCGCGGGCAACGCGCCGGGTCAGCCGCCAGGTATGCAACCAGCAGTAAATGAACTCATAAAAGAAGCTTAAAATGCTGCGCGTTGGAGGTGGCATCGGATACCGATAAAGATGGACCCCCTGCAATTCCATATATTCTGGCTCGCCCTGAGGACGAGGCGAGATGACCGAGACCTTATAGCCCGCCTCGGTCAGCGCCAGCGCCTCCTGCCACACGCGCCGATCCATCGGCACCGGCAGGTTCTCTACCAGAATCAAGATCCTCCCTTTGCACTCACCAGTACAGTCCGACATACTCACCTCGCAGTTGAGAGGGGTCAAAGGCACGCGCCAGGTCGATTACCACCTGGTCATCCCGTATCTGCTGCTGCACTCTCTCGCGTAGCGCACGGTCTAAATGCCCCACGATGACCACCTCCGAATGCCGGAGCAGCCGCTCAATATCCTCACACAGAATCTCGCGAATGTGCGGGATCTCGCGCTCGATGTACGCCTTGTTCGAGCCGTGCAGCGCGGCATACGACACATTCGAGTCGTAGATAAGCAGATTATACCCCTTGCCAATCAGGCGTTCCGCCAGCTCGACAAGGGGGCTTTCCCGCAAGTCGTCCGTGCCGGGTTTGAACGACAGCCCAAACAGCCCCACGCGCCGCCGATGGAACTTCTGCACCATCTTGACTACGCGCTCAATCTGCAGGCGGTTGCTGGACAGCACATGCTCCAGCATGGGCAGATGCAGGTCATGCTGACGGGCACGGTAGGTCAGCGCGCGCAGGTCTTTGGGCAGGCAGGAGCCACCAAAGGCGAAGCCCGGCGTTAGATAACGCGCCGAGATGTTCAGCTTGGTGTCAGTGCAGAAAATGCGCATTATCTCATGACTATCGATGCCCTCCGCCTTACAAAGCATGCCAATCTCATTCGCGAAGGTAATTTTGACCGCATGGAAAGCGTTGCATGCGTACTTAACCATCTCCGCCGTGCGAAGGGAGGTGAGAAAGAGAGGGGCTTCCACGCCTGCATAGAGCTGGGCGACCGTCTCAGCGTCCTCGCGCTTGAGCGCACCGATGACGGTGAAGGGCGGGTCATAAAAGTCACGAATGGCGACACCCTCGCGCAGGAACTCTGGGTTGACGCATAATCCGAAACTCTCGTTGACCCGCTTGCCAGAGTGTTGCTCCAAAATGGGTAGCACAACTTGCTCCGCTGTGCCGGGCAGGGTGGTGCTGCGGATGACCACGAGATGATAGCCCTCTTTGGTGCGTAGCGCGTCACCGATTTCACTTGCCACGCGCTCCAGGAAGTCGGTGCGCAGATCGCCGTTCTCTTTGCTGGGCGTGCCGACACAGATGAGCGAGAGATCAGTCTGATGCACCGCCTCCTCAGCGCAGTCGGTGACCTGCAAGCGTCCTGTGCGCACCGCTTCCTGCAAGAGTGGCTCGAGGTTCTCCTCGACAATCGGGGCGCGCCCTTGGCGAATCAGGTTCAGCTTGTACGGGTCGACATCGACGCCGATCACTGTATGCCCCTCTTTGGCGAGGCATGCCGCCGATACCGCGCCCACATAGCCCAGACCAAACACACTCACTCTCATCAGCTTGTATCCCTTTCGGCTTTATTCCATAGGTATACCCTCAGTCCTCCAACAGCTCCTGTAGATTCATCTCGAAGCCGGGCAGGGCAGCAGGGCGGAACACCTCGCCAGCATCCGCTACCGTCTCGATCCGATATCCTGTGGGGGTCAAACGGAACTCCTGCATGACCAGCGTTTCGCTATCCACCAACCAGTACCAAGGTACACCTGCCTCCTGATATGCGCGCAGCTTGTGCACCGTGTCGCGCCTGCGCGTGCCGGGTGAAATCACCTCCACCACGAGATCGGGCACGCCTCTGATTTTGCCGTCAGGCGTGTATAACTCGCTCTCTCGCTCGTACCGCACAAATACCAGGTCAGGAATGTAGCCCACGCCTGTCGGCAGGGCAACATCGATCTCCATCTCCACAAATCCAAGCCCCGTCCAACTCATCCAGTTGTCCAGTTGACCGAACAATTTGCCGACGATGCGCTGGTGTCTGCGCGTGGGTGAAGCCATTCGAACAAGCCTCCCGTTCTCGAACTCGTAGCGCGGCTCCAGTTCGGTAGCGAGCCACTCCTCCAGCGTCCAGTGCTGCTTTTTAACAGTGCTACTCTGCGCCATTTGACTCACCCTCCTCCAACAGCTCCTGTAGATTGATCTCGAAGCCGGGCAGGGCAGCAGGGCGGAACACCTCGCCGGCATCCGCTGTGCTGCGCACCAGATACCCTTCGGGCGTCAGCTGAAGCTCCTGAATGGCGAGCGTTTCGGCTTCAATTAGCCAGTACCAGGGTACGCCCGCCTCCTGATAGGTGCGTAGCTTGCGCACGGCATCGCGGATATACCCACCGGGCGAGACCACCTCCACCACCAGATCAGGCACGCCTATCATCTTGCCCTGCGGGGTAAGAACCTTCTCCTCGCGCTCGCGCCGCACAAACACAAGGTCTGGAATATAGCCCCGACGCGGGGATAGCACCACATCGATGCCCATCGCCACCGTGCC
The DNA here is from genome assembly GCA_039630445.1 of Armatimonadota bacterium. GTDB lineage: Bacteria > Armatimonadota > Fimbriimonadia > Fimbriimonadales > GBS-DC > HRBIN15. Next base: position 349 of record JBCNVA010000168.1, on the reverse strand, counting down.
CAATCGGTTCACGCGGCAAAATCGGCGCATTTCGTAGCCCATCAGCAACACAATATCCTGATGCCGTTTTGTCGGCGCAGCCATCGGAATAAGCCCCCCATCCTCGAACTCGTAGCGCGGCTCCAGCTCCGTATTGAGCCACTCCTCCAGCGTCCATTCCCGCTTCTCGATAGCGTCGCTCATCGCCATAATGGCTCACCCCCTTTATTATAGCCGATTGACCCCTCTGGTACAATAGAAACGCCATGATTGACTACCGGCTGATTCGTAATGAGCCAGAGCGAGTGAAGCAGGCGTTGCGCCATCGGGGTTATGAGGCATCGATGGTGGACGAGTGGCTCGCGGTGGA
>JBCNVA010000167.1:0-7355 GCA_039630445.1 Armatimonadota bacterium | reverse complement strand
GCATCCTGCCACGCGGAGTAGAGTTGCTCCCGCAGCGCATCGAGCTGTGGCTGCCAGCGCGCACGCACCTGTGCCATCGCCTCCTCTACCACGCGAATCTGCTCTCGAAGGACATCGTTGCGTTGCTCTGCCTCGGGGCGCTCCATAGCAAAACGCGCCTCTTCTTCCTGACGAATCGCACGATATTGCTGATAGGCGACCCGCACCTGCGCCTCATAGATGGAAACCAGCAAACGCGCCTTCGCCAGATTGACCCGCTCCAGCACCTCCACGATGGGTTTCCAACCACTGTGCTCAAACGGCACATCGGCAAAGACAGGTTCACGCAGCCACCGCTCGTCCTCGTACCACGGCGTGCCACTTTGAGCCGCCGTGTCAGATGCTTCGACCATGCCAGACCACTCCGCCAGAGTTATACCATGCGGTATCATGCTCGACATGATGAAATGCCCCGTGTGTCAGGTGGAGCTAAAAGTTGCAGAGCGGGCAGGTATCGAGATCGATTATTGCCCCAATTGTCGCGGTGTCTGGCTGGATCGGGGTGAGCTGGATAAGATTATTGAACGGTATATTCAATCGCCGCCCCCGTCTGAAGCACCTCCACCCCGTGCGCGTACCACTCCACCTCCTGCGCGCCCCTATCCAGAACCTACGCCCTACTATGAGGACGATGACGAGCCTTATCCCCACAGACACCCGAAACGGCGCAAACGCAACTGGCTGGAGGAGCTGTTCGATGTCTTTGACTAAGCGCTCCGCAATAACCCTTTGAAAATAGGGTATAATGGTAATTTGGAGGGCAATGATGGATCGACGCGGCTTTACGCTGATTGAGCTGTTGGTGGTGATTGCGATTATTGCGATTCTGGCGGCGATTTTATTCCCCGTGTTTGCGCGGGCGCGTGAGAAAGCGCGCCAGACGATGTGCCTAAGCAACAATAAGCAGGTTGGCATCGCGGCGATGCTCTACATCCAGGACTACGATGAGGTGTATCCCTTCGCGGAGATTGCGATGGAGCCGCCGCCCGGCTTCTGTGGGGGTGGCTATTCTGGGTGTACCTCCATTGGCTTCCTCTACTGGCTACAGCCCTACTCCAAGAACAATCTCTACTCCCGTTGTCCCAGCACGAAGCAGGTGACGGAGGCGACTGCAACGGGGCGACGCTTGCTCTGCGAAGGGCGTGTAGGCTATGGGGCGGCTTATCCCTCGCCTGCGGGCTATCTCTGGACATGTGGCTCAATCTGGATGGTACCGAGCAAGTCGCTGGCGGCGCTGGACAAACCTGCCAGTCATGTCTATGTGATGGACGGGATCCCGTCGGGCACTGCCAGCTATCCGCTCTGGCGAGATTATGGCTACTATATGAATGTGGTCTACTCGCCGGTCCCCAGAGCGCACGGACTGCAGGTGGGCGCCTCGTTCCATCAACGCCCGCACGGGCGGCACATGAAGCTCGTGGTGGTCACCTACGCCGACGGGCACACGAAGGCGACGCCTTTCGAGCAGCTCTACGGGCTGCCCGAAAGGGAGTGTGAGCGCGACGACCACACCTACTGCTCGCGCATCGATCTGAATCCGAACCAGTATCCCGAGCTGTGGGAGCGGTGGCAGTAAGCCCCTTGCTCAGGAGCAGGCAGATAGGTGCGTCGGCGTCAGGTCGGTCAGCGCGTCCCACAGGGTGCGGCACATCTGTTCACACGCCCACAACGCCCGTGCCTGCCCCTCTGGGCTGAGCCGGTTCAGCCGCGCCAGAATCTTTTCCGCCTCGTGGTGATTGGTGGCATGTACCTCAAAATAGGGGCGCATGCCCTCGGGTAGCGAATAGTGGCGCGTAAGTCCTTCAAGCTTGGATTGGGCAGTCGCAGGTTGCTGCGCTTCGAAAGCATAAAGCGCGCCCAGCGCTGTGGTTGGTTCCGAGAACAGTTCACGAGCGGTCATCACCAGCTGACGCACCGCAGGGCGCTCTGCTGTGCCGATGGTTACGCCCAGTGCTTCAGCGAATTGCGCCCACAGTTGAATATGTTCCTCCTCCTCGTGGGCAGTCTCCATGTCGAGCTGAACGCGCCAGCCTGCTGGTAGCTCAGCGATGAAGGCTCCATATTCTCGGGCATAATCGCGAAGCGCCTCCACAGGCAGCGTGCCTGCGCTCCACGCCCGATAGAATGGATGGTTCAACAGGTTCCACTGTGCTATCACCCGATCCAGTTGCTCCTTGATCGTCATCAGCGCTGTCCTCCTTGCGGCGTCAAGTATACCCAAGTGCGTCGCTTGAGGTGAGGAAGGGGTTGTGGGGTATCCTTCAGGTGGAGGGAGACGATGAGCGACGCGCTGATTGTGTCAGCAGTGCGCACGCCGATTGGCAAGGCGCCGCGTGGGAGCTTGCGCCACACACGCCCTGATGAGCTGGCAGCTATTGCGATTCGCGCAGCGTTGGAGCGTGTGCCCTTTTTAGACCCCAACGAAGTGGACGATGTGGTGTTCGGCTGCGCGACGCCCGAAGGCGAATCGGGCATGAATGTGGCGCGTGTGGCAGCCCTGCGGGCGGGTTTGCCCGTCACCATCCCGGGTGTGACGGTGAACCGATTCTGCGCCTCAGGGCTGGAAGCGATTGCTATTGCGGCGGCACGGATCCGCAGTGGCGATGCGGAGGTGATTATCGCAGGCGGTGTGGAGAGTATGAGTCGCGTGCCCTTTTTGGACATCCGCGCCCATCCGAACCCGCACCTGATGGCGCACGCGCCCGACACCTATTTGAGCATGGGACTTTCTGTAGAGCAGCTTGCTCGCAAGTTCGGCATCACACGCGAGGCGGCAGACGCCTTCGCCCTGCAGAGCCACCAGAAAGCCATCGCGGCGCAGGACGCAGGCAAGTTCAGCAAGGAGATTGTGCCCGTGCAGACCACGGTGCAGGAGGTGGACAAAAACGGGCGTCCCGTCGCCATCCCCGTCACGCTGGAGCAGGATGAGGGTCCCCGCCGCGACACCAGTCTGGAGGCGTTAGCCAAGCTCAAGCCCGCCTTCCATCCGCAGGGGGTCATCACCGCGGGCAACGCCTCGCAACGCAGTGATGGCGCCGCGGCAGTGGTGCTGATGAGCGAGCGTAAATCGATTCAGCTGGGCATCCAGCCGATGGCGCGATTTGTCGGCTATACCGTTGTGGCGGTGGAGCCAGCGGATTTCGGGGTTGCCCCCGCCTATGCTATCCCCAAACTGCTCAAGCGTCACAACTTTGCGATCGAGGAGATAGACCGTATCGAGTTCAATGAAGCGTTTGCCGCACAGGTGTTGGCATCGAACGCGGTCTATCCGCTGCCGATGGAACGGGTGAATGTGCTGGGTGGCGCGATTGCCTTAGGGCATCCGCTGGGCTGCACAGGCGCGCGTCAGGTGGCGACGATCCTCTATGAACTGCAGCGCAGCAACGGACGCTACGGGCTGATTACCATGTGCGCCGCGCTCGGTATGGGCGCGGCAGGGCTGATTGAACGGGTATAATTCCCCCAAACTCAGCGCAAAAAGCAAGGAGGTTGGCGATGAAGCCCGCAACGATGGAGACAGGCACATTTCCGAAACTGGAGTTATTGCGAATTATGCTGCTCTCGCGCGAGGGCGATCGGCGCGAGGGCATTTTAATGCGGCAGGGCAAGGGCTGGTTCCAGGTGCCCGGCATGGGGCACGAAGCGCTCGCTGCGATTGTGTACCACCTGCGCCCCGACGACATTATTTTCCCCACCTACCGCGACCGGGCGATTATGCTGGCGCGTGGCATGACGCCACGCGAGATAGCGCTCGACTTTCTGGCACGCACAGGTTCCAGCTCCGAGGGGCGCAACATGCCCGCCCATTACTCCTCGAGGGCACTCAATGTGTTCGGCTACGCCACACCCACTGGCTCGCAATGTCTGCCTGCAGCGGGCGCAGCCTGGGGCATCAAGATAGCGGGCGATGACCGAATTGTGCTGTGCAATATTGGCGATGCTGCAGCGCGGCAGGGCGAGTTTTATGAAGCGGTCTGCTTCGCCATTCAGGAGCGGCTGCCGATTGTGTTTCTGGTGGAAGATAATCAATATGGCATCAGCACGCCCACGCGCCATATGCTGCCGATGCGCTTGCATGTGTTCGACGAGCGGTGGGTGATTTTTGCCAACGGGCGCGATCCGTTCGAGGTGTACGAAAAGAGCGGTGAGGCGATTCGGCGAGCGCGCCGGGGCGAAGGACCCACCATCCTCTGGTGCGAACTGGATCGGCTCAGCTCCCACACCAGCGCGGATGACCATCGCGTCTACCGCCCCGCCGAGGAGATCGAGGCGATGATGCAGCGCGACCCGATCAAGCTCTACTCGGAGCGCCTGATTGCCGAAGGCGTGATCACCTCATCGGAACTGTCTGAGATGTCAGACCGAATCGCTCAAGAGATCGATGCTATCTATCAAGAGGTAGAGCAAGTCCCACTGCCTGACCCAGCGCATGTGATGGATCATCTCTATGGCGAGCCAGTCAAGGAGTATAAACCGATCCCCTTCGAGCCAGAGCCAGAACCGACCACGATGGTCGCCGCAATCAACCGCACCTTCCATGCCGCGCTGGAAACCTTTCCTGAGGTGATTATGTTCGGTGAGGATATTGAGGATCCTAAAGGGGGTGTGTTTGGCTTCACGAAGGGGCTGAGTTCGCGCTTCCCTGGTCGGGTCGTCAACTCGCCGCTGGCAGAAGCCACCATCGTGGGCACGGCGGTCGGATTAGCCGCCATCGGCTACCGCCCTGTGTTTGAGATTCAGTTCATCGACTTTATCACGCCGGGCTTTCATCAGCTGGTGACGCAGATAGCGACGCTGCGCTGGCGCACGAACGGCGACTGGAGCTGCCCGATGGTTATCTACGCGCCGTATGGAGCCTATCTACCCGCGGGCGGTCCCTGGCACAGCCAGAGCAACGACGGTTGGTGGGCACACATTCCGGGCATCCGGGTGGCGATCCCCAGCACGCCGGAGGATGCTGCCGGGCTGTTCTGGGCTGCTATTCAAGACCCTGACCCCTCGCTCATTCTCATCCCGAAGCACATCTTTCGGGTGCGCCATCCCGTGCGCAAGTACGAACCACTCCCCTTCGGCAAAGCAGCGATCCGTCGCGAGGGCAAGGATGTGACTGTCGTCGCGTGGGGCAATACCTTGGAGCTAGCGGAGCAGGCGGCTAAGCAGCTGGAAGCTGAGGGCATCTCGCTGGAGATTATCGACCTGCGCACGCTGGTGCCCTGCGACTGGGCGACGATTGAGCAGTCGCTGGCAAAGACAGGACGGCTGGTGGTCATTCACGAGGACAGTCGTACCTGCGGCTTCGGGCAAGCGATTATCACCGAGATGACCAGCGTTCCCGAGCGGTTCAACTTGCTACTGTCGCCGCCACAGCTGGTCGCGCGCTACGATGTGCATATCCCCTTCTGCCCAGAGCTGGAGTACGCGATCCTGCCCGATCTGCGGCGTGTGCTGCAAGCTATCTACACCGTGATGGAGTAGATGCGTCTGGGCGACGCGCTTCACCTTGCCACGCAGCAGCTTCAGGCAGCAGGCGTACCTGATGCCCAGCGCGAGGCGGAGCTGCTGCTGGCTGCCTGCTTGCGTCAGGAGCGGGCATGGATAGTGGCGCATCGGGAGCATCTGCTGTCGGAGCGCGAGCAGCGTCGCCTCATGCGCTGGCTGGCACGCCGCGCAAAACGCGAGCCGCTGGCTTACATCACCCATCGCCGCTGGTTCTATGGTATTGAGTGCTATGTGGCGCGGGGCGTGCTGGTACCGCGCCCCGAAACGGAACTGCTGGTAGAGGTCTTTCTGAATTGGGCACAGTCGCGTGGAGAGGGGGGTGTGCTGGTCGATGCAGGCACAGGCAGTGGGTGCATCGCGATGGCTTGCCTGCTGCATGCGCCCCGCTGGCGTGCAATTGGCATCGATCGCAGCCGTCGTGCCCTGCGGATCGCCATGCGCAACCGCATGCGGCTGGGATTGAGTAATCGTTGGCTGCTCGTGCGGGCAGACTGGCTCACCCCGATGCGCCCTGCCAGCGTGGAGGCGATTCTTGCCAACCCGCCCTATGTGCTGCCCCAGGAATGGGCGCATCTGATGCCCGAAATCACGCGCTACGAGCCGCGGCGTGCCCTGCTCCTGCCTCGAAGCGATCCGTTGCGCCCTTACCGCCAGCTCGCGCAACAGGCGTGCCGCGTACTCAAATCGGGCGGACTGCTCGCGCTGGAAACCAGCCCAACCCTTGCGAACCGCGTGCAAGCACTGCTCACCCAGCACGGCTATGAGGCGATCCGGGTTCACCCTGACCTTGCAGGTTTGCCGCGTGTCATCAGTGCGGTCAAACCGTGAAACTTTCGGACGCCCTCGGCGTCTATTGCTGTGGAGCGACGGCAGGGATGTCGTCGCCGGGTTTAAGGTAAACTATAGATGGGGTGACCAACGATGCGTATTCTGAGCCTTTTGAGCGCAGTTGCTCTCTCCCTGAGCCTTGCGGCAGCCGACGACCTGAAGAAGCTGGCTGACAAAACCGAGGGTAGGAAGGGAGGGAATAAGCCGGCTCCGTCCCGCACCGTGGACGAGAGCAGACCGTCCTCGCCGTTTCACAAGGGTGGGGACAATAAGCCGCGCCCTATCGACAATCGGGGTGGCAACAACCCGCAGCCGTCGAATAATCCGGCATCTTCACCGTCCGATAATGACCCGTTCCGCAAAAAGCCCCGCGATTCGCAACTGGGCAACAACTCACCCATCGTGGTGCAAAGCGACCCGCGCCAGGCGTCTGGCAACACACCCGGTCTGGTGCTGAACAACCCGCAACCGCTGCCGCTTGATTCACGCCCTGTGCTGACTAATCCGCAACCGGTGCTGAATCGCCCTGTGCCCCTGAGTGAAGGCAATCTACCTGCGCTGGTGAGCCGCACCGAAGGGCTTGACCCGCGTCGCTGGCAGCGGTTTGTGCATCTTGCGCCACGCACCTCCGGTCAGGAGTTCTACTACGAGTATCGGGGTGGCAGCTTCAGCTTCGGCTATCGCTACTACAGCTATGTACCGGAGCCGTATCGCGTCTGCTACGCGCCCTACTGGTACTACGATCCGTGCCCGCCGTTCATCCCCATATTTCGGATTGTCTACTTGCCGCCGCCGCGCGTCATCTATGTGGAGGTGCCCATCTATATCGCGGTGCCCTACTATCTGGAGCGTCCCCAGCAGCCCGTGCTGGATGACCGCCAGCAGCTGCTGAGCGATATTCGCCATGCGTGGATCCTGCGCGATCCAAGCCTGCTGGAGAAGTATATTCGCCCGAACAGCTATATTGCCGTCTACCTGGAGGGCAAATA
>JBCNVA010000166.1:0-31957 GCA_039630445.1 Armatimonadota bacterium | reverse complement strand
GTTCACATCCTCAGCGCGGTTCGAACCCGTCTGACCGAACGCGAACAGCACCATCAGCAGGTCGGCGTCATCCACCACATTATCGCCATTCGCGTCGCCATTGATAAGCGTAAAGTTCTGTGTGGTGGTGCCGCTCAGCGTCAGGTTCACCTTACGTGCCAGACCGGGGCGCATCTGCACCAGCACCTCTGCCGCGCCCTGCTCACTGACCTGCACCTGATAGCCGCCCGACGCGCTCAGCGTGGCGGTGTAGGTATTAATCGTGCTGCCCTGTCGGATTCGGATAGTCGCTTGACGCCCCGCATAGCTGCCTGTGTAGCCTTCGATAGTGATCACGCCCTGCAAGGTCGTAGCAGGCGCTGGAGCGCCCCAGATGCGCAGCCCAAAAGTTGCCTGCACACCGCCTTCCAGCCCGTAATACTGGTACACATCCTCCTGATTGTCAGGTTCGTATTGGATGAAGTAGTCAAAGTTGGGGTCGCCGGGCAAATTGCCACACACCCACGCTGCTGGGCTGGAGACTCGAATCCCCAGATAGAACACAAACATGTTGCCAAAATCTTGCCCCAGCTGCCCCGCCTGCACGGTGAACACCTCATTATTCGGGTCAGGCAGTGTCCCCAGTCGCCACACGCCTACCTGGGGTACGAAAAGCGTGTGCGGTCCCTGATTGCTGCGCAGGAAGGTGGCAGGCGGCGCGAAGGTTGGGTAGGGCGGAAAGTCGTTATCCGCACCTGTCCAGAAGCCTTGAATGGTGTAGTAGCCCACGCGTGGGAAGTAGACCATAATCTCCACGCGGCTGATGCGGAACCGACCCTGCCCGCTGGGGTCCAAATAGGGGTAAATCTGCACATCGTCCAGCGCGATTTTGCCCTCGCTGTCGTAGGCGAAGTATTGACCTTGAGTCGCCCAGCGATAGTAAAGCAGCTGGTCTGCCGGGAAAAAGTCGCCCCTGTCAGCGGGCTGCCAGCGCGGTATCACGGGTTGAAAGAGATTATCTGGGCGAAAGACCTTGATCACCTGCACATCGTCCAGTCGCTCAATCAGCTCCCAACCGTTCAGCGGATACCAGGCACTCTGTGCGCAAAGCCCTGCCGCCATCAAACTCAATAATCCAGCCATCAAAGTGCGCATGGCGTTCTCCTCCTCATTCGATTGCGGGGACGGTGCGAACGCCACCGTTCCCAATTTTATTATAACCCAAGTTGCTACCTACGGATTATGAGCGGGTGAGATTCCTCGCTTCGCTCGGAATGACCACACCAACTTTGTGAGAATGAACCTGTCAGTCCGAGCCGAAGGCGAGGAATCTGAGACCCCTCGCTCCGCTCGGGGTGACAGACCAAACGCTTGTCATTCCGAGCCGAAGGCGAGGAATCTCACTTGCTCGAAAGTGAAAGTTAAATACCATAAGCTCGGTCGACTAAAGTCGTGCCCATCCAAACAAAGCCAGCCTTCGCTAGCTAAAAAACCCCGCGTAGGCGGGGTTTCATCCTTTTGCGGGCGAGTTGACTCGCTTTGAGACCTGATGAATCTGGGCGTGGGCGCGAAGACGAACGCCGGGTACGGCTATTTTCGGTAGCCTAAGGGCGTCCGCTGCGCCTCAAAGGTAAAGGAGAAGCCTGCTACCGTGACGGTTCCTGTCATGCGGTCGCCCTCGATCACCCCGTTGACGCTGATGCTCATACCGTCGGGCATTTGGAAAGTGAACTGGAAGGCGCAATTGGCGGCATCAAACCGCACATCACGGAACGGCATGGTGCCGAGGATCGTTTCTATTGTGCCGCTGAGGCTGCCCCCTTCCTCACGCATGGTGAGAGTGAACTCAAGACCTTCGGGCGGGAGGGGCGCACTGCCCCGCAGAGTGCCTTTCCAGGTACCGACGGCGCTGCATTGGGTAGGGGTGCGCGGCTCAGCTGACGATCTTGGCTCGCGCGAAGGCTCGCCCTCTGTGCGCGGACGGTCAAACAGCGAAGCGGGACGCAGCTCCTTGAGATACTCCTGACGCTCCTGCTCCAGCTGCGCGCGCCACTGGCGGTCGCGCTCAATATCAAAATAGAGCACGCCGTCGATGAAGGTCTTTTCGCAGCGGGCATAGACGCTCAGCGGATGGTCACTCCAGAGGGCGAGGTCTGCGTGCTTGCCCGGCTCGATGGTGCCTACATAGCGGTCGATGCCCAGCTGTTTGGCAGGGTTCAGCGTCACGAACTTGAGCGCCTCCACCTCGCTGATGCTGCCGTACTTGATCGCCTTTGCCGCTTCGGTGTTGAGCCGTCGCGCCAGCTCGTTGCTGTCGGAGTTGAAGGAGACCACCACGCCACGCGACGCCATCAGCGCGCCGTTGTAGGGAATGGCATCGTAGGTCTCCATCTTGTACGCCCACCAGTCGGAGAAGGCAGAACCGCCCGCGCCGTGCTGGGCGATCTCCTTCGCTACCTTGTAGCCCTCCAGCACATGCTGGAAGGTAGCGATGCGCACGCCGAACTCCTCACACACACGGATGAGCATCAGGATTTCATCCTGGCGGTAGCTGTGGCAGTGGATGAGGCGCTTGCCCTCCAGCACCTCCAGCAGCGCTTCCAGTTGCAGGTCGCGCGCGGGCGGATAGGGGCGTTTGCCCGCGCGGTACTCCTCCTGCTGGCGCTTGTAGTCCAGCGCGGCGAGGAATCGCTCGCGCACCACCTGCTCGACGCCCATCCGCGTGGCAGGGTAGCGCGTGGGCGCACCTGCCCTGCCGCCGAAGTTCGAACGCTTCACATTCTCGCCTAAGGCGAACTTGATGCCCGGAGGTGCCTCCTTGAAGAGCATCTGCTCTGCACTCTTGCCCCAGCGCCACTTGACCACGGCGTTCTGACCGCCAATCACATTCGCGGAGCCGTGCAGCATATTCGCCGTGGTAACGCCACCTGCCAGCTGCCGATAGATGTTCACATCCTCTGGGTTCAGCACATCCTGAATGCGCACTTCTGCCGTGCAGACATTCGTGCCCTCGTTCACCCCACCCGAGATAGCCGTGTGCGAATGGCAGTCGATGATGCCTGGGGTTAGGTGCTTGCCCGTTGCATCGATGATGCGGGCGTTGGGGGGCGGGGTGAGGTTCTTGCCAACGGCGCGGATCTTGCCATCCACAATCAGCACATCGGCGTTGGGTAGGGGCGCGTCGGTGGTCAGCGTCCAGACGGTGGCGTTGCGGATAAACCAGGTGTTGTGTTCATCAGTAGGCGGTGGCATGATGGGTTCGAGCTTCACGCGGGGCAGACGCGGCAGATCGTCGGGGCGCACTTCCCCCGCGGATGGCTCGCGCCGTTCTGGCTCCTGCGGACGCGCACCCTCCTCGGGCGTGACAGGTTCCTGTGGCAGCCCCGCAGTCAGGTGGTCGCATGCCTCGTTGCAGAGCGCGTGTTCATAGCAGCAGGAGGCTTCGTGCTGGCTGGTCGTGTCTGTCGCGTCCCAATCGCGCGGGCGACGGAAACGCGGCGTGGGCAGACCGCTCGCAACCGCCTGCTCATCCACCCGATAGCGCTTGCCATCCACGAACAGATAGCGGATCCGCGCTCGAGGTTCAAACAACTCGCCTTCCACCACCACGAAGCTTGCCAGCTTGCCCTTCTGGATAGAGCCGAGCCGATCGTCCACACCAAACAGGCGGGCAGGGATGATGGTCAACGCCTCCAGCGCCTTCTCCTTCGGCAAACCGTTCGCAATTGCCACGCGGATATTGCGCAGGAGGCGCTCGGGGTCGTTGAGACCCTCGGTGGTGAAGGCGAAGGTCACGCCCTTCTCGTGCAAAATCGCAGCGTTCTGATAGGCGAGGGCGCGGTTGCGCAGGCTAATTAGCGTGGGCGGGCTGAGTGGGTCATAACTGCGCAACGGCTCCGGCATCTCCATGCTGAGCAGCACGGGGATTTTGCGCTTCGCCAGCGTGTCGGCAACCTTTGCCGCCTCTTGACCACCTGCGATAATCACCCTCAAGTTGAACTCATCGGCGATACGCAGCGAACGCAGGATGTCCTGGGCATTATTCGCGAGCGCGATCAGGGGCACTTCGCGCTTCAGCACGGGCAGCAGCGCGTCCAGGGCACGATTGGCAGGCGGGCGCGGCTTGCCACTGGGCGACTTGCGATAGATTTCCCAGAGTTGTGCCTGGTGTTGGGCGTCGTAGAAGGTCTGGCGCACGAGGGCAATCGCGCCCATCAGCGAGCTGGGATAGCCGCCACCAAACGCCTCCTCGAACCCGCCACGCCCGCGCAGGTTCATGTGGACGCCCAAATCGGTGCGGATGACCAGCTCGTGGGAGCGACCGTCGCCGAGGCTTATGAGTGCGCTGCTGCCTGTCAGGATGCCAGGGGGCGGCACGACGAGCGCCGCCACGAAGCCCGCACGTCGCCAGCGGGCAAGGGTCGCCCCATCGGGCTGGAACAGCACCGATGCCTGACGCTCGGGGCGCACCTGCGCGTTCGGATGCGTGTTGCCCCGTTCATAAGTCGCATACGCAGAGTCATTCGCCTGGGCGGGCATGCCCAGCGCCGTGAAGCCGTCAATAAAGCCGGGATAGACCGTCAGCCCTGTGCCCTCCATCACTTCCGCATCGGGCGGGATCGACACCTTCTCCGTTTCGCCCACCGCTACGATGACGCCGTTGCGCACTACGATAGTGCCCTTCTCGATAGGCGCGCCACTAACGGGCACGATTTTTGCACCGCGAATCGCGTAGACTTCAGGCAGGCGATAGGGGGTATCCTGCGCCCATAACACGCCCAGAATCCATAGCCCAAACCAGAGGGCTATCCGTTTGAACATGGCAGGTTCACCACCTCCCGAAATTCGGCGGGTAATGCACAAATCCTGCTCTGGTGCGACTCATCGTTTGAAACGCCCATTCGCACTACTCCACAGGCTCGATCAGCCCCGGATCGTCGTAAGCGGGGCTGTTCACGCGCGGGCTAACGGGGTAAGCAATCAGGGCATCGTCGGGCACAGGGCGCAAGAGGGCAAGCAGTTGCTTGGGCTGCTGCACGGTTGGGTCAAGCCAGAGGTCATATGCCTCCTCGGGCAAGATCACTGCCATGCGGTCATGCAGCGGGCGCACGACCGCATTCGGCTCCGTGGTGATGATCGTGCAGGTTTGCAGCTCGGAGCCATCCGCACCCTGCCAGTATTCCCATAGCCCCGCCAGTCCCAGCAACTTGCCTTCTCGATGGCGCACGAAGTAGGGCTGTTTGAAGTGCCCCTGCTTTTTCCACTCGTAGAAGCCATTCGCGGGCACGATGCAGCGCCGATAGCGTAGGGCGTTGCGGAAGGCGGGTTTTTCAGCAACGGTTTCGGCACGGGCGTTAATCATGCGATTGCCGATTTTGGGATCCTGTGCCCAGCGGGGCACAAGCCCCCACTGTAGGTGCGTCCATTCGCGCGTGTTGGTCTCGCGCAAGGTGCGTAGCGCCAGCAGGGGCTGACTGGGCGCGATATTGTAGCGCGGCGCTATCGGGAACGGGAGCGGCAACCGAAACTGCTGTGCCAGCTGCTCCGCCGATGCATAAAGCGCAAACCGCCCACACATTGCAGACTCCCCTCACGAAACTGGCTCCATGCGCTCACCCAGCTGGGGGCGATAGCCATTAATGAAATCTCTGGCGTTCATGCGGGCGCGGTTTTCGGGCTGCAGCTCCAAGATGCACAGCGCACCCTCACCACAGGCGACGATTAGCCCCTCTGGGCTGACATGGATGAGGGTGCCCGGACCTCCCTCCTGCAGGTTCCCCCCGCTGGCGGGAGGAACCAATTCAAGAGGGAGCGGTTGCGTGCGCCAGAGTTTAAGCAGTTTGCCGCGCCAGCGGGTGAGCGCGCCCGGCTTTGGAGAGAACGCCCGCACGCGATTATGGCAGCGTATAGCGGTCTCCTCCCAGCGAAGGAAGGTATCCTCCTTGCGAATGAGCGGGGCGTAGGTCGCTTGCGAGTGATCTTGGGGTGTACGAGTGAGCGTGCCTGCCTGCAACCGATGCAATCCCTCCACAGCCAGTTCTGCTGCGCGCTCCGCCAGCCGCGTTTCCAGCGTGCCTGCATCATCCTCTGGGTAGATTGGCTCCACCACCTGCAGATAGATATCGCCCGCATCCATCTCGGCGACCATCTCCATTAGCGTGACGCCCGTTTCGGTTTCACCGTTCAGAATTGCGTACTGGATAGGTGCTGCACCACGATATTTCGGCAGCAGCGAGGCGTGCAGGTTCCAGTTGCCCAGCGGGGCAATTTGCAGCAGTTCAGCAGGCAGGATCTTGCCGTAAGCTGCCAGTACGATGAGGTCTGGCGCGAGCCTGCGTACCTGCTCGATGAATTCGGAGCTGCGCAAGCGTTCAGGTGTCCACACGGGCAATCCCAACGATTCGGCAGCCTCGTGCACGGGTGTTTTCTTGAGCTGCATGCCGCGCCCGGCAGGTTTAGGCGGCTGGGAGACCACCGCCAGAATCGGATAGCCTGCCGCGTGCAACCGCTGCAGGGTGGGCACCGCAAACGCGCCCGAACCAAAAAAGAGGATGCGCGGTCGCGCCTCAGCGTTCATTTTGCTCGCCCTCGTCAGGCACATCCCAGTGCAGCGTTTCAGGGATCACGCGATCGATAAACAGAACCCCCTCCAAATGGTCTATCTCGTGCTGGGCGATGCGTGCTTCGATGCCCTTGAGATGCAGCTGAATGGGCTTGCCGTGCCTGTTCAGCCCGCGCAGCAGGACTGCCTCAGCCCGCTTCACATCGCCATAAAGTCCGGGCAAACTCAGGCAACCCTCTATGCCAACCACCTGCTCCTTGGAACGCTCCAGAATCTGCGGGTTTATAATCACCCGCGCGGGCTGCTCAGGGGCTTGAATCACAATCACGCGCAGCAACACGCCCACCTGCGGCGCTGCCAGCCCGATGCCTTGGGCACGGCGCATCGCGACCAGCATATGCTCAATCAGCGCATGCAGGTCGGGCGTCATGCGCGACACAGGGCGCGCCCGCTTGCGCAGCATCGGGTCGGGATATTTGACGATGCCATCGTCAGTGCGCTCATAAAGCCAGCGGTACTCCGCCGGGATGTCCAGTTCCAGTAGCTTCATCCACCTAAAAGTATACCTGACTGTCACATCGCCCCCCAGAAAGGCAGGAATCCCTTCGCCATGGTCGAATCGGGCAGGATGCCACAGGAGGAAGGAGGCATGGAAGCCGGGTTCGTTCATCTGCATGTGCATACAGAGTACAGTCTGCTGGACGGGGCGATCCGAATTCCCGAACTGATCAAAAAGGTCACTGACTATGAGATGCCCGCCGTCGCCATCTCCGATCATGGCGTGCTGTACGGCATCATCGATTTCTACAACGCCTGTCGGGAAGCGGGTATTACCCCCCTCATCGGCTGTGAACTCTATCTGGCGCCGCGCCGCATGCGCGACCGCACCCGCCAAGACCAGACCAGCTATCACCTGCTGCTGCTTGCCAAAGATGAGACGGGCTACCGCAACCTGCTACGCCTCAGCACGATTGCCCATCTGGAGGGTTTTTACTACAAGCCGCGCGTGGACAAGGAGGTGCTGCGCCAGCATGCCGAAGGGCTGATTGCCACCTCCTCTTGCTTGGCGGGCGAAATCCCCGACGCGCTGCTCAAGGGCAACTACGAACGCGCCCGCCAGCTGGTTCAGGAATATTGCGAGATTTTTGGGCGTGAGAACTTCTACATCGAGCTGCAGGATCACGGATTGCCTGAGCAGCGCACCGTGAATGAAGGCTTGCTGCAACTGGCACGGGAGTTCAAGCTGCCCCTGCTGGCTACCAACGACGCGCACTATCTCAATCGTGAGGACGCAGGGATCCACGATGTGCTGCTCTGCGTGCAGATGAACACCCATATCGCCGACCCAAAGCGGCTTCGATTTGACACAGAAGAGTTCTATCTCAAGTCACCGCAGGAGATGGCGACACTTTTCGCCGAGCATCCCGAGGCGCTGGCAAACACCTTGGAGGTTGCCAGCCGTTGCAACCTGACGCTGGAGTTTGGGCGCGTGCAGCTGCCCGCGCCTGACCTACCCGAAGGCAAGACGCCATCGGCGCACCTGCGGGATCTATGCTACGAGGCGTTGCCCAAACTCGTGCCAAATACCCCTGACACATATCTCCAACGACTGGAGTATGAGTTATCCGTGATCGATAAAACGGGTTTCGCACCCTACTTTTTAATTGTGCGCGACTTCGCCCAGTTCGCGCGCCAGCAAGGAATCTACTTCGGCGTGCGCGGCTCCGCCGCAGGCAGCCTCGTCTCCTACTGCCTCGGCATCACCGATATCGACCCGATTGAATACGACCTCACCTTCGAGCGGTTCCTGAACATTGAGCGGGTGCAGATGCCTGATATCGATATGGACTTCGAGGACGCGCGGCGCGATCTGGTCATTCGCTATGTGCGCCAGAAGTATGGCGAAGAGCGCGTGGCGCAAATCATCACTTTCGGCACGCTGGCGGCTAAAGCTGCGCTGCGCGATGTGGGGCGTGCGCTCAATCTCAGCAGTGCGCTTGTTGATCGCATCGCCAAGCTCATCCCTGCGGGACCCGGCATGACCATCGAGCGTGCCCTGAACGAGATTCGCGAGTTTCGGCAGGAGTATGAGCGTTCGCCAGAGGTGCGCCGCCTGGTGGATACAGCACGACGGCTGGAGGGCATCACGCGTAACGCAAGCGTGCACGCCGCAGGGGTGGTCATCTCCAACGAACCCCTTGTGGAGCGCGTGCCGCTCGCCCGCAGTGCCGATGGCGAGCTGGTCACCCAGTTCCATATGGGCAATCTGGAGCAGATTGGGCTGCTCAAGATGGACTTCCTGGGGCTGATGAACCTCTCCGTGCTGGCGAAGGCAGTGGAAAACATCGAAAAGTCGCGCGGGGTGCGACTAAACCTGCGGGAACTGCCCTTAGATGACGAGAAGACCTACGCGATGCTGGGGCGTGGCGAGACCACGGGCGTGTTCCAGCTGGAGAGCGTAGGCATGCGCCGCTATATCCAACAGCTGAAGCCTCAGAATGTGCGGGAACTCGCCGCGATGGTCGCCCTCTATCGTCCTGGTCCGATGGAGCATATCCCCACCTACATCGCCCGCAAGCACGGACGCGAGCCTGTCAGCTACCCGCACCCGCTGCTGGAACCCATCCTCAAAGAGACCTATGGCGTGATCGTGTATCAGGATCAAGTGCTGCACTGCGTGCAGGCGCTGGCGGGCTTCTCGCTGGGCAAGGCGGACATCCTGCGCCGCGCGATGGGCAAAAAGAAGCCTGACGAGATGAAGCGCATGCGTGCCGAGTTCGTGCAGGGCGCCGCCCAGCGAGGCATCAGCGAGGGGGAAGCCAACCGCCTGTTCGATCTCATTGAGCCATTCGCGGGCTATGCCTTCAACAAGGCGCATGCCGTCTGCTACGCCCATATCGCCTATCAGACCGCCTACCTGAAGGCGAACTATCCCGTGGAGTACATGGCAGCGCTCATGGCAGTCTATAAAGACAAAACGGACAAGATCGCCAACTGCATCGAGGAGTGCAACGCGCGGGGCATCCCCGTACTGCCGCCCGACATCAACTGCAGTGTCGAGGGGTTCAGCGTGGAGGTTATCCCTACCTCGGCAGCGTCGAGTCCGAACGGCAACCATGCCATTCGCTTCGGGCTTGGTGCAATCAAAAATGTAGGCGAGGCGGCTGTCGAAGCGATTTTGAAGGCGCGTGACGAGGGCGGTGCTTTCAAGGATGTGTTCGACTTCGCGGTACGCTTGCAGGAGAAGGGTGGGGTCAACCGTGCAACCTTCGAAGCGCTCATTCAGGCGGGCGCGTTCGAATCGCTCCATCCGAACCGGGCGCAGCTCTTAGCGGGGCTGGACACCATCCTGCAATATGCGCAGTCGGTGACGCGGGCGCGCGCTGCTGGGCAGAACTCGCTGTTTGAGGGCGGACAGGAGGTGCAGGTGCCGAAGCCAAGCTTGCCCCTTGTGGATGACCTCAACGCTCAGCAGAAGCTTGCGCTCGAACGCGAGCTGCTGGGTGTCTATCTCTCCGATCACCCTGTGCGCCCCTATGCCCGTGCGCTGGCGAAGGTCGCTACCCCGATTGCCCGCGCTTTGGAACGCGAGCCGGGCACAACGCTCACCCTCGGCGGTATCCTGACCAGCGTGCAGATTCGCACCACGCGTCAGCGCGGTGCGCGCATGGCATCGCTTACACTGGAAGATTTAACGGGCAGCATCCATGTCACGGTGTTCCCACAAGTCTATGAGGCGTGTCGCGAGGCGATTGAGAAAGATCGCGTGGTGCTCATCAAGGGCAAGCTGCAGACGCGCGACTTCGGCGGCAAGAACGGCAACGGCGAGGCGAACGGGCTGGAGTTTTTAGCCGATTCGGTAGAGCCGTTCCATCCACCTGAGCAGACGGATCTCTCGGCTGTGCTGGACGAGCCGGAAGCCCCCTGCCTCTGCATTCGAGTGCGGCGCTGCTTACCAGAGCAGCTAAAGCAACTGCGTCAGGTGCTGGAGCGCTACCCAGGCGAGGCGATTGTGCGCTTCGGGGTTGGCATTAATGGCAACACGCGCTGGGTGGAAGTGCCTCAGCGCGTACAACTGACACCGCATGTGCTGAACGCCCTGCGTCAGGCACTGCCCGACGCCGAGATTACACCCCTGGGGGTTTAGGCATCTTGAGCCTCCAGATGGGCATCGGGAAGGAGGATAGCGGTCTTGTATCAATCAGGTACACTTGCTTTGGGGGAGCGGACTTTGTATGAAGGTGTTCGCGGCAGACAGGGCGGTTGTAGCCATCGCGGAGCTAAGCGGGCGGGTTCGCGTCGATGAGCGCACGAAACGGCTGGTACAGCGGTTGCGGAAAGGTGAAATTGCGGTGATTGCTCACCAGGACATCGATGTGCTGGCAGCACGCGCCCTGATCGAACGCGCCCCGCGTGCCGTCATTAATGCAGACCGCTCCTTTACGGGCAAGTTCCCCACCTATGGCGCACTCATGCTCCTGCAGGCGGGCATCCCGATTCTGGACGGGGTGGGACGCACCTTTTTTGAGGCGGTCTCTGAGGGGGAACAGGTGCGGATTGTGGGCAGTCGGGTGGTTTCAGCGAAGGGGGTGGAGGCGCAGGGTGTCTGGCTTCATCCAGAGACGCTCCAGCGCGAGATCGAAGCGGCGCGTGCCCGCATCAGCGAGGAGCTGCGGGCGTTCGCGGCAAACACGCTCGCCTATATGCAGCAGGAGTGGCAGCTGCTGTTGGAACCGCTACCCCTACCACGCCTGCGCACCGCCCTACGCGGGAAGCAGGTTGTGGTGGTCGTGCGCGGACCGAACTACGAACGCGATCTGGATGCGCTGCGTGCCTATCTGCGCGAGGCGCGTCCCATCTTGATCGCGGTGGACGGCGCTGCCGATGCCCTACTGCAGCGCGGGCTGAAACCCCACCTCATTGTCGGGGATATGGACAGCGTGTCGGAATCTGCCCTGCGCTGCGGTGCGGAGCTGGTCGTGCATGGCTACCTCGATCCCGATCGCCCCTCGCCCGGCTGGGAGCGCTGCCAGCGACTGGGCTTGGAGGCGCACCTGTTGCGTGCCCCTGGCACCAGTGAGGATGTGGCGATGCTGCTCGCCTACGAATCGGACGCCGAGCTGATTGTGGCGGTTGGTAGCCACTTCAGCTTGGAGGAATTTCTGGAGAAGGGGCGTGCCGGGATGGCGTCCACCCTGCTCACCCGCCTGAAAGTTGGCTCGCGCCTCGTGGATGCGAAGGGGGTCAGCCGCCTATTCCAGCACCGACGCCCGATGGGCGAGCTGGCATGGCTCTTTCTGGCAGCACTGGCACCCATCATCGTGGCGATTGCCCTCTCACCTACGGGACGCTTCCTGGTCAAACTGGTGCGCACTTGGTGGCGCGTCTGGTTCGGATAAGCAAAACTCATTGCCAAAAAGCCATGAGTGATTGGCGATACCATGTGGCAAGTTTGTCGGCGGTACTGCTTGGCATCGCAGTGGGGTTGCTCATCGGTGGGCTATACCTCTCGCCTGCCGTACCTGACCAGATCGCGGCTCAGCTCAAGCGATTGGACGAGCAGCTGGCGGCACGCACGGCTGAACTGCGCCAGGCGGAGGCGGAGCGCGAGACCCTAAAGCAGGCACTCATGCGCACCGATAGCCTGGTTGCTCGCCTGCTGTCGCAAACTACCTCGCGCCCACTAAGGGGCAAGCGCGTGGCGTTGATCATCACCACGGATGAGCGCAGCGTGGCGCAAGGCGTCGAACAGCTGCTCAGCGAGGCGGGCGCGGAGTTGCTCTCTACCACTCGCATCGAGTGGTGGCGCATCGACCAGGAGGAACGGGCAATTATTCTCAACAATCTATCCGAACTATATAACCCCTCAATGTCTGCCAGTACCCGCCATGTACTGAGTCGTCGGCGAGGAGTCAGCTTATCGGGCAACTACGGTCATGCAGTGGATATGCTGGTGTGGGTGGGGGGTTATTCGGGCAGCGAGGCTCGCGAGGAGTGGCTCCAGTCCGATAGCGAACTGGTGGCGGCTTTGCAGTCGGGTATGCGACGCGCCGCGGACGCGCCACGCGTGATTGCCTGCGAGTCGCTTGGTGCGCGCCTCTCGATCATTCCTCTGTGCAAAGCGGCGGATGTGCCCAGCGTCGATTGCATCGACCTCGCGCTGGGTAAGGGCATCCTGCTCATCCTCCTGCAGGGTGAGTCGGGCAGCTACGGCTTGAAGCCCACTGCAGATGCCGCTTTCCCTGATGCCCTGCTGGAACGGTTGCGATGAAGTCCCTGCGCGTCGCCATTCTGATCCCTGCGCGGAACGAGGTGGACCGCATCGGCGAGACGATTAGCGCCTTGCGCGATGCGCTGCCTGACGCACCTATTTTTGTGCTGGACGACGGGAGCGCCGATGGGACAGGCGAGCGAGCGCTGGAGGCAGGGGCACAGGTGGTTCGGGTCAGCGACTATCTGCCGCGCACGGGCAGCAAGGGCGACGCGCTCTGGCTCGGCTGGCAGCTGGTCGATGCGGAGGTCTATCTCTTTCTGGATGCCGATTTGGGGCGGAGTGCCCGCTACGCACCCCGACTGCTTACCCCTGTTCAGCTTCGATACGCCGACATGACCATCGGTGTGCTGCCTCCTGCAGGGCGCACGGGCGGATTCGGCATCGTGGCGCGTCTGGCTCGGTTTTACTTACACCTGCGCACGGGCAGACGGTTCCGCGCGCCGCTTAGTGGGCAACGCGCCATCCGACACCAGCTGCTGACCCAGCTAAGGGGCTTCGCGCCCGGCTACGGACTGGAGCTGGGGCTGACACTGGACGCCTGCCTGCGGGGCGCACGCATTCTGGAGATCGAAGTCCCCTTCGAGCATCGGGCTTATGGACGCACGCTAAAAGGCTTCCTGCACCGCGCCCGCCAGCTACGCGATGTGTGCCTCGCGATGTCAGGCGTGCGGCGAGGCTTCGAACCACGCCCTCTCGAAGCAAAGCAGGAGGTATAATCCGTTTTCGGGCAACTGCCCCACCTACTGGAGGGAATACAGATGAGCAGAAGGACAAGGCTATTTGCAGGCTTGTTGATCACCGTTATGCTACTGGGCGCCTATGCCCAAGAGAAGGTGCAACTCGTCTACCGCGCCAAAGCGGGTCAAACGATGCGCTACCGCCTAAATGCCACCATCACCATCGAAGCAGCTGGGCGAAGCTTCACGATGGAAATTTCCAGCGTCGCCGTCCAAAAAATACTGGAGGTCACCCCCGAAGGCAACATCAAGCAGGAACAGACCACCGAGTCGTATGAGATGACCTTCAACGGGCAAAAGATGCCTACCCCCGAGGAGGCGCTGCGCGACCGTTCCGTGCTCGTGATCAAGCCCAACGGCGAGCCGATCTCCAGAGAGTCAGAGCGCGAGCGGGAGGATGCCGATTCCAAACATCTGAGTCAGGCGTTTGCCGTCATCTTTCCGCCGAACCCCGTCGGAGCAGGCGACAAGTGGAGCTATACCTTCAAAGAGGATGCGAAAGCAGGCACGGTGCCCGGCACGGTAGAATACACGCTCAAGGGCTTCGAACAGTGGAAAGGCATCCGTGTCGCCCGCATCGAAAGCAGCTATACCGCCAACGATGACAGCAAGCTGAGTGCGACCGCCGAGCTGCTGATAGAGGTACGCACGGGCGATACCGTTTACGCGAACGCCAAAGTAGAGGGGATGACTTTTGGCGCCGCTCAAGGTGGTGCCGCCGCGAAAGGGCAGTTCGAATATGAGCGCATCGAAGGCTCGCCTCTGCCTGAAGGCGAGGAGGTCAAATCTGCCCCGCAACCACCAGCCGCCAAGTCCGAAACCAAGCCTGCCGACCAACAGCCTACTGAAAAGAAGTCTGACCAGCCCGAAAAGCCTGAACAGGACAAAGCCGAAAAGTCCGAAAAGGCAGACACCAAAAAGAAAGAGAAAACCCTCGATGAAGTGGTGAAAGACTTCGAGAAGCTGGAGGGGCTATTCACCCTCTATCGCAAGAAAGAGGCGGGCAAGGACACGCTCTATATGGCGATCCGCGAAGACCAACTGGAAAAGCTCTACTTCCTGCAGGCGACCGTCAGTGAGGGCATCCCTGTCTTCTTCCTCGCAGCCGGCACGCCAATCAACGACCTCGTGTTCAAGTTCACGCGCCGTGACGAGCAGATCCTGCTGGTTGTGCCGAACCTGCGCTTCCGAGCAGATTCCAAAAAGCCCATCGCTCGCTCGGTGCAACGCTCCTTCGCCGACGCCTACCTGGAAGCGTTCAAGATCGAAGCCAAAGACAAGGAGGGCAAAACCTTCCTCATCGATGTGTCGAACTTTTTCCGCTCCGATGTGATGCAGATTCAGCAGCTGGTGAGCGCGGCGGCGGGCGGCAGCTACACCATCGACCGCGAGAAGACCGCCTACCTTGTCGTGAAGGCGTTCCCAAACAACATCTTTGTGCAGACCGCCTATCACTTCGCGGGCGGTCCGCAGCGGGGCGGTGGACTGGCGGGCTTGATTGCTGGGCTAACGGGCGGTGCCGAGCTGGCAGATCCGCGCAGCCTGCCTATTACCGTCAACTACAACCTCTGGGAGCTGCCCACCAACAACGGCTATCGCCCACGCCTGTTCGACCCGCGCGTCGGCTACTTCTATACTGAATACACCGACTTCACCACCGACCAGCCTGAGCAAGCGAAGCGCTACATCCTACGCTGGCATCTGGAGAAAGCCGACCCGAACGCCCCTCTCTCCCCACCTAAAGAGCCAATCGTTTTCTGGCTCGATAACGCCATTCCCGAAGAATATCGCGACGCCATCCGCGAGGGCATCCTGGAGTGGAACAAGGCGTTCGAAAAGATCGGTATCAAGGACGCGATTGTGGTCAAGCAGATGCCTGACGATGCCGACTGGGACCACGCTGATATGCGCTATAATGTCGTCCGCTGGGTCTCCTCGCCCAATAATGGCTACGCCGTCGCCCTGTTCCGTGCCAACCCGCTCACAGGGCAGATCTTAAATGCCAGCATCACCATCGACGGCAACATGTCGCGCATCACACGCCTTATCTATCAGCGCAACATCGATCCGCTGGCGGCGTTCCGCGAGGCGGAAGCTTGGGAGAAGGGGCACGCGATGCACGACCCGCGCGTCTGCACCATCGCGGAAGGCTCTATGCTTCGTGCCTGGACAGGCTACCTGATGATGGAGCTGCTGGCAGCGCGGCGCAACGCCACCCGCACCACCGAGGATCAGTTCGTGAAGGACTATCTGCGCTCCATCGCCATGCACGAGATGGGACACATTCTGGGGTTGCGCCACAACTTCGCTGCCAGCCGCCTCCACTCGCTGGATGAGCTGGCAAATGGCGAGCTGGTGCGCAAACAGGGCATGGTCGGCAGCGTGATGGAGTATGACCCGTTCAACCAGATGGCGCTCCATGCCCCGAACACCGTCTACTGGAACCCCACGATTGGTCCCTATGACTACTGGGCGATTGAATACGGCTATAAGGAGTTCGGTGTTTCTACTCCTGAAGCTGAGAAGCCCTATCTGAACGAGATTGCGCGTCGCAACACGGAGCCAGCGCTGGCATATGAGACGGACGAGTATGCCGATCGGTTTGACCCCTATGTGACGCGCTTCGATCTGGGGCGCGATCCGCTGGCTTATTGGGAGCTGGTGCTAAAGGACACCGCGGAGCTGGTGCGCGCGCTGCCGAAACGCTTCCCGCGCCCCGGTGAGAGCTACCATGAGTTCACCCGCGTCTTCTTTGGCACGGTGGCGAACTACAGCAGTGCAGCGGTGCAACTGACACGCTTCATCGGCGCGCTGCAGATTCGGCGCAACTTCCGCGGCGACCCGAATGCGCAGCCGCCCCTGGAGCCTGTCAACGGCGCGACGCAGCGTCGTGCACTGAAGCTACTGGTGGACTATATCTTTGCGGAGGGCGCGTTCAACCTGCCAAAGAGCTATTACGACAAGCTTGCGCCGAACCCCGTGCGGGGTGGCGGTCCCATTCCGCCTGATGCCCCCGTGCGCGACTTCCTGAGCAACATTCAGCGTCTGACCCTTGCCCGCCTGCTTGCGCCCGACACCCTGCGGCGTGTAGTTAATAACGAGTTCAAACAGGGCGATTCCAAAAACGCCTTCACCTTAGCGGAGATGTTCCGCACGCTGCAGGACGCTATCTGGTCTGAAGCGGGCACGGGCAAGCCAGTGAACGCGCTGCGCCGCCTGCTGCAGCGGGCACACCTGCAGCAGATGACCGACCTGCTGGTCAAAAGCTCTAATGCGCCTGATGATGCCAAAACGCTGGCGCGCTATCACCTGCGCCGCCTGCACACTCAGCTGAAGCAGGTGCTGCCAAAGGTGCAGGACGACTACACCCGCGCCCACTACAGCGAGGCGATCGAGACCATCGAGAAGGCGCTGAACGCCCAGTATCTGCTGGGCATGCCGGAGTTCCGCATGCCGTCGCTGGCGGAGCTGCTGGGACTGGGACGCGAATAGGGTTCCGGGTAGGGGCACGCACCCGTGCGTGCCCCTACAGCCCTCTTGTGGGCAACCTCTTGCAGGGGCAGACCCCGTGTTTGCCCTTCGGCAGAATAATACCAATCGGCGTTTCAAATAGCACAGTATTCTGGACGGCTCAAGCCGCTCCTGTGCAGACGAAGCCGACCTCCGTCGGCTGTAGCCCGCGTAGGCGGGCTTCGTTTGCCGAGGAACGGCTTTAGCCGTGTATCACTTGACGCCCCAATTAGTATAATAACCCAACCTGCCACCTATTTGAGATTCCTCACCTTCGGCTCGGAATGACAAACGCCCTGCTGCATAGAACGCCTTGTCACCCCGAGTGAAGCGAGGGGTCTCAGATTCCTCGCCTTCGGCTCGGAATGACAGGTTCGTTTTCAAAAGGTTGGGATTGTCATTCCGAGCGAAGCGAGGAATCTCACCTGCTCAAAAACAACAGGTGTTACTTAGGTTATAATACTTGAAATCCTAACAGGTATAAACCGACCCAGGTCGGTTCCGTTTGCATAGGAACGGCTTCAGCCACCTCACGCTTTAGGTTACGATTGGCATTGGGAGCGAGAAAGGGCGTTTTTCTACCCCCTAAAAATTTTGGAACAACCTGCCGATAATTGAGAGTGGCAACAGGGTACAGGTTGACCAGAGAACCTCCTGCTAATCTTGGTCGCACCTCCCCTACCCCGGAGAGAGGCGGGCCCCTCCCCACCCGCCTCTCATTTTTATCTAAAAAAGCCCCCTGCGGAAATCGAGCCGCAGGGGGTGTGTGGCGGTGGCGCTGGACGGTGCTGATGAGAGCTGTTTCAAACCATCTGTGCCACCACCGACCTTGCCACTCGCCTTTTTGGGGTTATCCCCCGCGTCTGAGGGTATCTTGCCATCTTTGCCCGCTCTGTGCTTCTATACTCTTGCGGGGATTGGCAAAAAATCGTATCCTTACGGGGTATCATGCAAAGCACCTATGGGTGAACTGCGCATCTACAATACGCTGACACGGCGTGAGGAGCCATTTGTGCCGCGCGAGCCGGGCAAGGTGAGTATGTATGCCTGCGGGTTGACCCCTCAGGCGCCTGCCCATGTGGGGCATATGCGCGGCGTCGTCGTGATGGACATCGTGCAACGCTGGTTCGAGCAGCTCGGCTATGAAGTGACTTTCGTGCAGAACTTCACCGACATCGACGACAAAATCATCCGTCGGGCGCAAGAGGAGGGCATCAGCACGCAGGAGGTCGCCGAAAAGTACAGCCGCATGTATATTGAGGACGCGCAGGCGCTGGGCGTGCGCCTGCCCCGATTCGTGAAGGTCACCGAGCATATGGACGACATCATCCAGATGGTGCAGCGCCTCGTGGATGACGGCTTCGCCTATGTGGTCGATGGCGATGTCTACTTTGCGGTAGAGCGATTTCCAGGGTACGGGAAGTTGTCAGGGCGCAGCCTCGATGAGATGAGAGCCGGTGCGCGGGTGGAGGTGGATGAACGCAAGCGCAACCCGCTCGATTTCGCCCTCTGGAAAGCCGCCAAGCCGGGCGAGCCAGCGTGGAACAGCCCCTGGGGACCCGGGCGACCGGGCTGGCACATCGAATGCTCCACGCTCAGTCTCAAATACCTCGGACCCGCCTTCGACATCCATGCGGGGGGGATGGACCTCATCTTTCCGCACCACGAGAACGAAATCGCGCAGTCGGAAGCGTACCTGCGCTGCGAGATGCCCTTCGTGCGCTACTGGCTCCACTGGGGTCCCGTGCGCCTGAAGGAGCAAAAGATGTCCAAATCGACGGGCGTGTTCGTGCCCATTCGTGAGCTGCTTCAACAGTACGAACCAGCGGTCATTCGGCTGTTTTTGCTCTCGGTGGCGTATCGTACCCCGCTGGAGTTCTCCTATGAGGGTCTGGACGAGGCGGGGTCTGCGCTGGCACGGATGCGCACGGCGGTGCAGCGCGCTCACGCCTTCCTGCGCACGCTACCTCAGCTGCCCGAACCCGATGAGACAATTGCTCAACCCTATCGGGAGCAGTTCCGTCAGGCGATGAACGCCGACTTCAACACGGCGCAGGCGCTTGCCGCCGCGTTCGAAGTGGTGCGCGAGATCAATCAGCAGCTGAGCGATGCAGACGGCGCCAATCCTGTTCAGACTGCCCGCGCATTGCGTGCCCTGCTCGATGCGCTCCGGTGGATGATGGAGACGGTGTTGGGCATCCCGTTGGAGACGCGCGCCGCCCCCGAAAGCGAACTGTTCAACCAGCTGATGGAGCGCGTGATTGAGTGGCGTCAGCAGCTGCGCGCACGCAAACTGTTCGATATTGCCGACCGCATCCGCGACGACCTCAAAGCGCTTGGCATCCTGCTGGAGGACAGCCCGCAGGGCACCCTCTGGCGGCTCAAGAGCGATTAGTAGCTTGCCAACGGAGCAGGGCTTTCAAAACTGCTGAGACCACTGCAGCCACCAGCCGCAGCGGGCATCGGGCAGGTCCACCTCGCGCAGGTAGCGCGAGCGATAGCGCAGGCTCAGCAGGCTGGTCGGGGTCAGTTGGTAGCTCAGCTGCATATCGAGCTGATAACCGCGCTCGCCTGGCAGAAACTGGTGAAACCGTCCAATGTTGTAGCCCTCCATCGCGAAGAACCACCGAACGTGTTCCCATTCGAAGCGAGCGTACAGCCCACGCCGGTTCGCTCCAAACGGATGTCCCATCGGCAGCCCTTTATAAGAATAGGCATAGCGCGGGTCGTGCCCTGCCGCGCCATAAGTGCCGCCGTTTGCCGTGCCATCGGTCAATACGCCTTCCAGAATCAGGCGCGTGTCGCGTGTGGGCTTGAGCCGAACGCCCAGCAGGGTGGCTGTCTTACGGGGTGTGGTTGCACCGCGCCCTCCCAGCCAATCGGGGGCACGCATGTCATCAATCAGCCAGAACAGATAGAGCCGATCCGTCGCGTTGAGCCGATAGATGACCCCCAGCTCCGCAAGGTAATTGAACCAGCCTGAGCCGATGTCAGCGCGGCTTGCCCATTTCTGATAGAGATAGTAGGGCACCAGCTGGCTCAGTACGCCATCAGGCAAGCGTAGCGCTTTGAACGCTTCTGCAGCAGAGAGGCTCCAGCGCGAGTTGAGGGCACGAGTAAAGCGCCGTCCACCCCACCAGACCGTTTGCCCGTCCTGTTCGAACTGGGCAAAGAATTGCTCGAAGCGCCATTCGCCAATCAGGGGCAGCCGCAGGGGAAAAGCGACGCGGGCATAGGGCACGGGAGGCATCGCATCGTTGACCAGCAGGGCGCCGCTATAGCCACCCATCCAGCGCAAGTTAGAACGCCCCAACTGCATCTCCCACTCGCCCACGCGGAAAGTGAGCCGAGCGAAGGGCACAGTATCGAAAGCAGCAGGGTTCGCTCCCTCGCGCCGCGCACGATCGCTCCAGACCACCTCCAGCAGCGCTTGCTCGCCCAGCGCCCATAGCCCAACTACCCGATAGCTTCCTTTCGCGGGAGTTGTCCAGTCGCTGCGGCGCGGATAGCCAAGCCCGTCTAATGTGGCGATCAAAACACCATGCAGCGGTTCCAGTGGCTCTCCTTGTCCCAGACGCCAGCGGAGGATACGATCCGCTGTGCCCTTGCTTGGCGCAGGCAGGAGCAGAGTGAACTCGTCTAAGCTGCGTGGGGTGCGGGCGAGGCTGGCAGGCGTGGGCACGAGGCGAGCCAGCAAGTCATACAGGGGGTCGCCACGCCCCGGCAGCTGCTGAGCAGGGATGGCAAGGAGCATCCACCAGAAACTCAACCCCACCCAGCCAACGCGAAAAAGTGAGCGTCGGCAAAGTTCCATGCCACCTCTCACGCCTGAACCACTCCATGCTTGGTGAGAGTTGGGATACGGCGCCCCGTTGCCAACTCCATCAGGAATGCACGCGCCTCGTCCACGCGCTCCTTGTCGCACAGCTCCATCAGCAGCTCCAATTGCCCGCGCAGCCATTCCCAATCGGGTGCGTTGCCGTTGCGCACACGCCGAATCTTCTCATGCACCGTTGGCTCTAGATCCTCCTCAGAATAGCACAGCTCTTCGTACAGCTTCTCGCCGGGACGCACGCCCGTGAATACAATCTTGATGTCCTTGTCGGGCACCAGCCCATAGAGGCGGATCAGGTCGCGCGCCATATCGACAATTCGGATTGGCTCGCCCATATCCAGAATGAAGATATCGCCCCTGCTGGGCAGGGCGCCCGCCAGCAGCACAAGGTGTACCGCTTCGGTGATGCTCATAAAGTAGCGACGCATGTCAGGGTGGGTCAGGCGCACGGGACCGCCCTTTTCGATATGCATCTGGAGCGTGGGGATGACGCTACCCCGGCTGCCCAGCACATTCCCGAAGCGGACAATCGCGAACTGGGTCTCGCTCTGCTGCGCTAATGCGCTCACAATCATCTCGCCGACGCGCTTCGTTGCCCCCATAATGCTCGCGGGTTTGACCGCCTTATCGGTAGAGATATAGACAAATTTGCGAATATTGTGTCGAACCGCCTCCTCTGCCATGACCCATGTGCCTAATACATTGTTTTTGATCGCTTCGATGGGGTTGCTCTCCATCAGGGGCACATGCTTGTGCGCTGCGGCGTGGAAGATGAGCGTCGGCTGCTCCTGACGCATAATGGCACTGATGCGCGTTGCGTCGCGCACATCGGCAATCACGCAGCGCGGCTCGTAGCCAAAGTCAGTAATTATCTCCTGCTCCACCTGATAGATGCTGTTTTCGCCCTTGCCCAACAAGATGAGGTTGGCGGGACCTACCTGCACAATTTGACGCGCCAGCTCACTGCCGATGGAGCCGCCTGCACCCGTGATAAGTACTCGCTCACCTGCCACATAGTCCGAGACGGCTTTCATTTTGAGAACTATCGGCTGACGACGCAGTAGGTCTTCAAGGCGCACTTCGCGCAGCTGGGCAAGCGGGATGCCGTCCTCATGAACCGTCGGGATGAAGGGCAGGATACGCACCCGCGCGTTGGTCTGACGGCATAGCTCAAAGAGGCGACGAATGACCTCGCCGGGCGCAGAAGGAATGGCGATTACAATCTCCTGCACCCGATGCTCTTCGGCAATCCGGGGGATTTCCTCTGTCGTGCCAAGGCATGGATAGCCGTGGATGCGGGTATGGCGTTTGTGGGGGTCATCATCCACGAAGCCGATGACCCGATATCCGCTGTTGGGGTTGCGTCGGGTCTCCCGCATCAGCATCTCGCCTGCGTCACCGCCACCGACAATCAGCGTAGTGCGTTGCGGTTGGGTTTGTCCTGTGCTTGCCCGATACCACTCGTAGAGGCGGCGTCCGACGCGCGAGAAGGTGAGCAACCCCAGCACAAGACCGCCGAACAGCACAGGCTCTGCAAAGCGGAACTCACGCGGCGTCCAACGGCTCCACCCCAGCGTGAGCAGGAAGCTCGTAATCGTCAGGGTCGCTCCTACAGCAACGAGATTAAAAATGTCGGACAGCCCCGCATAACGGCTATGGACGCGATACAGCCCTTTCGCCCAGAGCAGAGCCAAACCGACAATAATCAGCAGAGGGCTGACGCCTAATAAAAAGGGGCGATCTACCGGCTGATAGCGGAAGTTGCTTGCCAAGCCGACCGCCAGTACCAGCGCCAGGATGATAATTAACATATCGGTCAGAGCAACCCAAAGAAAGCGTCCGTAGGGCACAAAACGCGCTTGCCAGAGTTGCCCAAGCTGCGCTATCCGCTTCAAGGTCTCCCTCCATAGATGCGAGTAGTATCCCGCGACCCTCGCTGTGAAAGCGAGCCAGCGCAGGATAGGTTCGTCCTTCCCCGAATGCCCTTAGTATACCCCGTATTTTGACGAGGCACAAGTCGGTTGGGGAACACTGCATGCCATCCCTCAGCTTTCCAGCTGCTGAAAGAAGGCGGGCTGGTCGCGCCAGCGCTCGCGCACCTTAACCCACAGTTCCAAGTAGATTCGACGATTCAGCCAGAGTTCCAGCTCCTCCCGCGCCTGCTGACCAATCTTTTTGAGCCGTTTTCCCCCTTCGCCAATCACGATGCCCTTGTGCGATTCACGCTCCACATAGATGGTGGCTGTAATCGCCAGCACACCGTTCGGGCGCTCCTCCCAGCGCTCGATCGCCACACCGATGCCATACGGAACCTCCTGATAGGTGTGGAGCAGCACCTTTTCGCGAATCATCTCCGCCGCAAAAAGGCGAACAGGCTGATCGGTGACCTGTTCAGGCGGAAAGAAGGGCGGATTGACAGGGAGATGCTTCAAGATGAGGTCAAGCAGCTTGTCGCAGTTGTGCCCCTTGACGGCGTTGGTCATCATCCAGTCGGCGTGCTGGGGCACCAGTTGCCAGTAGGCTTCGGTGTGAGGCTTCACCTTGTCAGGTGGCAGGCGATCCATCTTGTTCAGCACCAAGATGATGGGCACGCGCGCCTCCTTGCTTAGGAGTTCAGCGATGTGCTTGTCCTCATCGCTGGGTGGGCGCGACACATCGCACACAAACAGGATTAGATCGGCATCGGGCAGTGCCCCTAGCGCTGCCTCCACCATCTGCTCGCCCAGCTTGTATTTGGGCTTGTGAATGCCAGGGGTGTCCACGAACACAATCTGGGCATTCGGAAGGTTGGTGATGCCAAGAATGCGTCGACGAGTCGTTTGCGGATGGGGCGACACGATGCTGATTTTGCGCCCCACGAAGTGGTTGATGAGCGTGCTTTTGCCCACATTCGGCTTGCCGATAACCGCCACGAACCCTGCACGGAACTCTGGGGACTGTTGCGTTGGGATAGGCTCGCTCATGGTTCTGTTCCTTCCGCGTGGCTTTCCCGCTCATGGGCGCAGAGGTCGGGCACGCGATCCGTGCGGGCAATATAGCGCTCCAGATCGCGCAGGTCGTAGAAATGGATGCCCGCAACGTTGCGCAGCTCCCGCGCGGTCATCTCTGGATGGGCGAACACCATCACCCGCTTGCCACGCGCCCGCAGTGCCTCGACAACCCGCTCGAAGTTGCCGTCGCCGCTGAAGATGGCGCACACATCATAGTGATCTAGCGTCAGTAGCATATCGAGGGTCATGTCGACAGCCAGCTCCACACGCTCCCACGGCGGGTCATCGCGTGTCGCCTCGCAGCAGCCCTTGAGGGGGCGCATGCGCAGCACATAGCCCGAATGCAGCAGATAGTCATGGAAGGTAACATCGCGCCCCCTCGCGCTTGGGTCGAACGCAGTGTAGTAGAAGGCGTTGGCGACCTGCATGCCAAGATGCGTGCGAAAGTAGCACAGCAGCTTGCGATAGTCCAGAAACCATCCGAGCCGCTTCTGGGCGTAGTACATATTGGCGCCGTCTACAAAGATCGAAACCCGCTCCACCGAGCAAGCACCTCCTGCCAGTGCCTTTAGAGATACTTTTTGCCCCGCGTTTTTCCTGCTTTTTAGGGGCGACGTTGCTGCAGGCGCACTAGGTCCGCTTGCAGCGAATCAGGGTAGTCGCGCAGGAGCTGTTCTCGCACCTGTTGTGCCTGTTCATGCTGTCCGCTCTGGTCTAAGAGCCGGGCATAGCGTAGCAACAGTGCGGGGCGCTGGGGCAGAGTGGGGTTTTGGAGCGCGGTTGCCAGCCAGCGGGCGGCGCGTTCGGGTTCATGATGCTGTTCGGCACGCAGGAGCAGCGTCTCTAGCTCGGCGGGAGCAAGGCGGTGGAGCGCACCCAGCTCGCTGAGCCGATCAGCCGCCGCGCTGAGCAGGCTCCATTCGTGGGCGGCAGCCCGCATCCCTTGCAACAGGTAGTGAATCGCTGTCTCCCGATCGCCCAGCCGCTGCCAGATTTCGCTCGCGTAAAGCAGCGCATGGGTATCGGGTTGCGGGCGCTGCAGCAAGGGTTGGAGCCACCGCAAGGCTTCCTCGAGGGCACCTTCCTGCAAGCGTGAAGTCGCGTTGTGCAGCAGATATTCGCGCTCACCTTCTGCGCCCGCACCCCATAGCAGCGCCAGCATTAGCCCAAAGGCGAACCCTCCCAGATGCGCCCAATAGCCAATCTCAACAGGATGCTCGGCGCCCGCGCTCAACACTGCACCCAGCCCCTGCCAGAGAACCCACAGCAGCACCGCTACCCACATCGGCACCGCCAGTCCCCAGCGGCTTATATGCGACCAGACCAGCCGCACGCGCACCCGATAGAACCGCAGGGCGAAGTAGCCCACTAACGCCGAGACAGCCCCCGACGCGCCCGCCAACGATTCGCGAAAGAGTGCGGGCTGCACAAGAAGCGTCATCGCCCAGTGGGTCAGAGTCGCTGCTATGCCACCTACCAAGTAGAGCAAAAGAAAGCGCGCGGGCGACAGCACCCGCTCCACATACCAGCCGAAAAACGCCAGAAATAGCATATTGCTTATCAGATGAGACAGATTGACATGGACGAACAGGCTGGTAAACAGGGTGGTAAGCGCTGGTTGCGCGGGCGTGAACCCCAGCGACTCTACACGCGGGGTATCACCCATTACCAGCACACTGATTCCGCTGGTGACAAGCAGCAGCAGAAGAGTCCATCGGGGCAAGCGGGCGCGCATAGGCAGCCGAATCTATGACAGCCCTGCCAGCACCTCGTCGGGGATGTCGAAGTTGGCGTAAGTGTGCTGCACATCGTCATGCTCTTCGAGCGCTTCGAGCAGGCGCATCAGCTTGGTGGCTGTTTCCCCTTCCACTCGCACGGTGCTGGTGGGCGTCAATTCCAGCTGTGCCTCCGCGATGGGCACGCCGTGCGCTTGCAGGTACTCACGCACTGCGTGGAACTGTTCTGGCGCCGTGATCACTCGATAGAACTCGTCCTCCGTCGTGACATCCTCGGCGCCCGCTGCCAGTGCCTGCTCCAGCAGTTGCTCCTCACTGATGGAGTCGGCGGGCACGGTGATGACTCCCTGACGCTTGAACTGCCAGGCGACGCTGCCCGCTTCGCTCAGGCTGCCGCCGTGTCGGGAAAAGAGGTGGCGCAACTCCGCGACCGTGCGGTTGCGATTGTCAGTCAGGCACTCAACCATGATGGCGACACCGCCCGGACCGTAGCCCTCATACAGCACCTCTTCGTACTGCGTGCCTTCCAGCTCACCCGTGCCGCGCTGAATGGCGCGTTTGATGTTATCGGCTGGCATATGGTGTTCACGCGCCTTTTCGATGGCGAGGCGCAGGCGTGGATTGGCATCCGGATTGCCCCCGCCCAATCGCGCTGCCACGATAATCTCACGCGCCAACTTAGTGAAGAGCTTGCTGCGCAACGCGTCCTGCCGTGACTTGCGAATGCGAATATTATGCCACTTGGAATGTCCTGCCATTGCTTCTCACTCCTTTGAATCACTATACCCAAAATGGCGAGAAAGGGGTTGGTTTTAGGGGGCAGCGCCGGAGGTGGGCGGCTCCGACGCTGCGTGTGAAGGGCGCGTGCGTGGGAGGGGAAAGCCTATCTCGGCTGCATAAAGAGGCACTGGGCGAACCGACGCCCCGCTTCGCCGATCCGCGCCAGTGCCCGCTGGAGCACGACTTGCTTGGGCAAGTCCACCCTCAACGAAGGAGGCAGGATGTATGCGACGCTTGTCAGCCCTGCGGCAGACCCGCCTTCTGACTCTTTTGGGAATCGACCCTGCTCGCTAAGCTTCATCCTCCCAATCCTCAATCCCATTAGACAGTTGCACCCGCTTCGCAGGTTCCGCCGAAGAGTAGTCCCAATTGTCGCAATCCAGCCGTCGACAATAGAGCATCCGCTGCACACGCCCATCCGCCATCTCCACATCGGCAATATCGGCGAAACGGCACCGCATGCACAGCTCCGGCTCCAGCAAACGCACCACTTTGAGTTCTCGTCCTGGCATGGTTGATCGCCTCACTCGCTGGTCTGGGAGGTCCCTCTCCCTTCAGAGATTATCGGCGATTCGACGCTTGCCATACAGGGCGAAGTTCCGTGTAAATTTACGGGTTTTTGCCCTTCGAAGCAGGTGTATCCACAGGAGAGCCAGCGCCAGGCGAGAAACAGAGACTCTACCGTGCAGGAGGAACTTATCGAAAGTCGGGTGCTGTATCAGGGGCGTGTGGTGACCCTGCGCCTCGACATGGTGCGCCTGCCGAATGGACATATCACGCAGCGCGAGATTGTGGAGCATCGGGGCGCTGTAGCGATTGTGCCGCTGCTGGATGCCGACACCGTGCTGCTTATCCGCCAGTATCGGCAGGCGGTGGGCGAAACGCTGCTGGAGATCCCCGCTGGCACGCTGGAACCTGGGGAACCCCCTGAGCAGTGTGCCATGCGCGAACTTCAGGAGGAAACAGGCTATCGCGCGAACAGGCTACGCCACCTGTTCAGCCAATACCTCGCCCCCGGCTACTCCCAGGAAGTGCTGCATGTCTATCTTGCTGAGCAGCTTACGCCTGCGCCACAGCAAACCGAAGTGGATGAGATGGTGCAGCTCGTGCCGACTCCCCTCTCGCAGATTGTGCCGATGATTTTAAAGGGCGAGATTAAAGACGCCAAGACCATCGCAGGATTGCTGATGACGCTGAGGTTGTTGGAGCGATGAGAGCGCTGAGCCAGATTCGTGCCCGAATCGATGAGATCGACGCGCAACTGGTGGAACTGCTCAATGAGCGGGCGCGCTGTGCCCAGCAGATTGGGCAACTGAAGCGCGATTCGCGCAAGCCCTACTTCACGCCCGAACGGGAGCAGAGCATTTACCGCCGTCTGCAAAAGCTCAATCGTGGTCCGCTGAGCCATGCCCAGCTGCAAGCCATCTTTCGCGAGATTATCTCGGTGGCGCGCGCCTTAGAAAAAGCGCTGGTGGTCGCCTTCTGGGGACCCGAAGGCACATATAGCCATCTGGCAGCCATTCAGTGCTTCGGGCGCTCTGCGCAGCTGCTGCCCGTTGAAAGCATTCCTGATGTGTTTGCGGAGGTGGAGAAGTCCCATGCTGATTATGGCGTAGTGCCTGTGGAGAACTCGCTGGCAGGTGTCGTGCCTGAAACCCTGGATGCCTTCCCGCATACCAATGTGCGTATCTGCGCAGAACTCTATGTGCCGATTGTGCATCATTTGCTGTCCCGCTGCAAGCGTCTGGAGGAGGTGCAGCGCGTCTACGCGGGGGCGCAACCGCTGCAGCAGTGTCGCCGCTGGCTACGGACGCATCTGCCCGGCGTGGAGATTATCGAGATCTCGCCCACGGTCCGTGCCGCTCAGCAAGCCCTCAACGACCCACACGGTGCCGCGATCGGCAACGCGCTGACCGCAGAGCTGCTCAATTTGCCCATCCTGTGCGAGCATATTGAGGACAACCCGCACAACCGTACCCGCTTCCTCGTGATTGGCTACAACGAGCCTGCCCCCACTGGCAAGGACAAGACCTCCTTGCAATTCACCCTGCGCAACCGTCCGGGCGAACTCTACCACGCGCTGGGTGCGTTCGAACGCAACGGGGTCAACATGACCATGATCGAGTCGCGTCCGAACCCGCGTGGCACTTTTGAGTATCTCTTTTTCGTGGACATTCAGGGGCATCATCGGGATGAGGCGGTACAGCGCGCCCTGCAAGAACTGGAACGCTACGCGCTGGAGGTTGTACTGTTAGGCTCTTACCCTGCAGCAGAGTAGGGTGACGAATTTGGCTATTACGGCTAAAGCCGTTCCTGTGCAAATGAAGCCGACCTGCGTCGGCTGTTTTTTAGCCCGCGGAGGCGGGCTTCGTGTGCAAAGGAACGGCTTCAGCCTTCAACTCAAACAGACACTGCCTCACTGATCCCAACCCAGATGCCCATTAATGGAGATGGTGTAGACTGCCTGACCTGTAATGAGCCGGTAGACTGCCAGCGGGGTGTCCACAGCGAACTCCGCTAAAATCACGCCAATCGCCACGGCACGCAGCCTCTCATAGCCCGGCAAGCCCCAGTAGCGGTTCACAAACAGCTTAATAATCAGCACCACCAGCAGCCCGAACCAGATGTAGTCAATGCCGAAGTTCATCGAGAGCGCGTAGCCCGCTGGGTGAATCGGAAAGCCCGGCACGCGGTAGCGAATGAAGTCCAGCAGCAGCACGAAGCAGAACGCGCCCGTGAAAAACGCCATCGCGCTCACATTCGGCGGGTAGCGGTTGTCTGCCAGCTGCGTGATGACACCTGCCATACCACCTGCCCAATCAGGCGCGCCATCCCGATAGAAGCGATTCACGCTGAACAGCTCGCCCAGAAAGATGCCCGCAATCACCGCCGTCGCGATCACAAAGAACAGCCCACGCTGATTGAGTCGCGCGATCTCACCCATTTTCATCGCTTCCAGCTGATAGGGCATCGGGTGCGTGCGATGCAGGCGATTCATAAAGTGGAAGGTGGTCATCAAGCGGGCAATGGTAGATTCAGAGAGGTTCTGCGTGCCGGTGAAGGCAATCATCAGCTGGTGCGGTCCCATAAACGCCATCTCGTGGATGGGTGCGCCGAGCTGCGCTCGCAACCGCGCCACGATCACGCTGAACGCCATATAGAGCGCGACATAGATCGTGACCAGCCACCACGGCAGCCCGACCACCACGCCCAGCCCGATGAGCAGCCCCAAGCTGACAATCAGCCCGATGAACGCCCAGCGTGCCGAAATCGCATAGCCCGCGTCAGGGTTGAACCCGGTGCGGATCTCGCGCCAGATTTCGCGCAAATAGCCCCGCGATGCCCACACCACGCTCACGAACAGCCCCAGAAACGCCCCCCATGACTGCTCACTGAAATAGGGCGGTTGCGGCACCAGATAGCCCCCACCAAACACGCCCTGCTCGTAGCCCATCGCCGCTGTGATCACCTGCATCCCCTTGCGCACAAAGTAGAACAGAATGCACGAGAAGAGCAGATCGTTCGGCACAAACACCCCGATCGCAGCCATGTAAGGAAACAGCCCCATCGGGATCCAGCCGACCTGGTTCCACGGTGGGCTGTGGAGATATTCATTCAGGCGCGCCAGGAAGCGCACCTTGATCGGCGGGATCCACGGGTAGAAAAAGTTGAGCGCGTTTAGAATGTCGATCGCCGCCATCACCGCAAAACCGCCCCAGAGGTATTTGCTGCGCCACAGGGGGGCTTGGGGCTGGCACAGCAGCATCGGTACCTGCAGAATGGGGAACGCCAGTCGTTCCTGCTGCGTCCACAGGCGGCGCATCAGCGCGTTAATGCAGAGCATCGCCATCGCCGCCGAGCCGAACAGCCCGATCCAGCCCAGAAAAATCGGCAGCCAGAGGGGGAGCTTCGTCAGCACATACGGCATCGGATGCCCGCCCTGACCATAATCTTGCAACGCCTCCCCGCTCTTGAAAAAGAGCCAGTCGGCAATATGGGGCAGCACGCGCGTCTTGTAAGTGTTGTTCTGATCAGCATATAGCCCGAAGGCGTGCCACAGGGGTGCGACCACCGCCATCCACTCCGCCGACATCGCCGTGCCCACAAACAGAATGGTGAACAGTACCACCAAGTCGGGCGTGCGCAGGAACCAGCGGCGGGTGAGCCAGTACCCTATTGCGTTCAGCAACGCCACCACCATCAGCGCCGAAACAGGCGGGATAATCAGCGAGAAAATCACGCTGACCACGCTCTCGACCGCCCAGTAGGTGGTAAACGGCAATAAAGCGAACCCGATGAGCAGCGCCCGCAGCCGTATCGGGTTCGCCGGTTCCGAAGTTACCACCTCGCTGACAGTGGGTGGGATCGCCTCCAGTTGGGGCTTGGTCTGCATCCGTGTTCAGAGTGATTCGCAGGCAAGCGAGCAGTCTCCTGCTGATTCAGCGAAGGGCTTCAAGGGCATGCCTCTCGCCAGCCCTCACTCATCGTGCAGGCGAACGAGTGCCTGTTAGCGCAACCCTCGCTCCCTTAGCAGCGCATCCAGCCATGTCAGGTCCTCTGCGCTCAACGGCGGGGGTGGCGGCGGCTCCCGATAATCTATCGTTGCCTCATACGCCCCATCTTCGTAACATCGATCCACCACCGCCTGTACATCCAGCCGTGCAAAGCCATCCCCGATTGCCAGTGGGATTGGGATCACAGGTAGCCGTTCCCGCACCGTGCGCGCATACAGCCAAAAGTTGTGGGGGTCGTCGGCACGACTGATGCTAATCAGATAGTGCCACGCACTGCCTAACTGCTCCACCACCCTGCCATGAGGCGGTGCAAGGGTATACTCACCCCCGCGTAGCAGGTCGATCTCCACTAGATGCACATCGCTTTTGAGGATCTCCACCTGCCTGCGCAGGTACAACTCACGCCCTTTCGTGTTCGGCTCCTTGTTGGTGGGGCTAAGCACCTCGATCACCGTCACCAGGCGCAATCCCTGCTCCCTATCCAGAATCTGCACATAGGCTTCGGTATGTAGTTCCTCTTCCACATGCAGCACCTGTGGGAGGTCGTAGGAGGCTTCCAGCAGGGCGGCAGCAGTTCCTCGCCCCTTCGTGCGCAAGATAACCACATCGGGCTGGATTTCACGACGCGACTCTTCTACATACACGCGCTCCTCCAGCCGCGCCACATAGCGCGGGCGGATTTGGGGCTGCAGCTCGTTGCTGATATAGGTCATCAGGCGGAGATGAAAGTCGTTCCAGTACCGCCGGCTCTCTAAATATGGATTCATCCCCGGAAACGGGTTCGCCATCATCATCGCCTCCGAGGGGATTATACCTATGGACATACTACACCGTGCAGGTGATCACCCCCATCGTGCGATTGAACCGACTGGGCTTCGTTGACTAAGGTCGTGTCTGACAGTTCGCGAGGTATACTCTCTGTAGTATGGAGTGGGCTTACGAGGCACAACTTGCGCCGTTTCTGAATCGGATCGTGCATGGCGACTGTCGCGAGGTGCTAAAGCAGCTGCCTGATGAGAGCATCGACCTCATCATCACCT
>JBCNVA010000165.1:0-7143 GCA_039630445.1 Armatimonadota bacterium | reverse complement strand
AGCTGTTGCCGTTTTGGGTCTACTTGATTGCAGGCTGTGTGGTGAGCCTACCCTATTTAATTTACAAGGCGAAGATCGGTTGGCGTCAGGCTGAGATGCGCCTGCGCGACGCCCGAATCGCCTATCTGCGCTGGAAGCATGTGGAGGAGCGACGCAGTGAGCCAGAGGTGCAGGCAGCACTCCAGCTAGCGCAGGAAGTAGTCAGCCTACAGGAGCGACTCCAGCTGCTAAAGGCACATCTCCAAGGGATCAAGGAGCGCCTTGACGCAGCGCGTTCTCAGGCTGTCGGCTGCCATCAGCAGTTTGTGCAGTATTGGGAGACGCTTCGGGATCAGCTGGTTGCACAACGCGATGGTGTCCCACAAGGAGGTAGGGGACGCGCCATTCCCTTCAACCGACGCGCCGTCGAGGAACATCCCGACACGCTGCTCCGACGGCTCCTGCGCGTGTTCGGACGAGGCTAAACGATGGGCACACGGCTTCTGTTTGGCGTCATCGGGCTGCTCACCGCGTTGCTGATAGCCGGGGGACTGGAACAACTCTTTCGGCTTGCCCGCACGCCCGACGCCCTCCAAGGCACACGCACCCTGCTCTTTCGTACTGATCCCGAAATTGTGCGTCGCCTGCGCGAGCGCGGTGCCCAGTTCGGCGACCCACAACTCTCCTTGATGTGGAGCAACATCAACGACCTCGACCTGCACTGCATCGAGCCAACAGGGGTACATATCTGGTATCGCAACCGCCGCAGTGAGCAGACAGGGGGCGAGCTGGATGTAGATGCAAACGCCGACCCGACCACGCGCACCAACCGCCCCGTGGAGAACATCTATTGGTCCCCAGGCAACGCACCACGGGGTGTGTACGAGGTCTATGTGCATCACTTTGCCAATCACGGCGCGCCTGACCCGACGCCCTACACCCTGCGCATCGTGGCGAACGGGCGTGTGCGTGAGTTTCAGGGCAGCCTGCGCCCTGGTGAGCAGAGCCAGCGTGTGCGTTTTGACCCTGCGCAGGTGCAAGGCTGGGGGGTGTTGCAAGGCAGCTCCCACGGCTGGCTCGCGCTGCTGGTGATGGCAGGTTGGGGTGCGCTGCTGGGGCTGGGATTAGCGCTCATGCTACGCCTGCCGCAACGCTGGTTCGGCGTCG
This sequence comes from Armatimonadota bacterium, assembly GCA_039630445.1. Classification (GTDB taxonomy): domain Bacteria; phylum Armatimonadota; class Fimbriimonadia; order Fimbriimonadales; family GBS-DC; genus HRBIN15. The sequence goes on along the minus strand of JBCNVA010000165.1, from coordinate 5,997 downwards.
ACGCACGCCATTTCAGTATCGGTCAGGTGCTGGGTGGATTGGTGGGTGGCGCGATTTTGGGTGCAGTCAGCGGTTTGCTGGGGCAGCTGATTTTCTATCCGCTCAGCGCGTTCACAGAGCCGTTTGCCCGCTATGTGGGGCTGCTTGTGCTGGGCGGTGTGCTCGGCTACGGACTGCACCACTTCGTGCCCAACCTGCCGTTGAACCCAGCGCGGCTGGCAGGAGCAATAGGCGGTCTGCTCGGCGCGTATGGCTTCCTCTGGTCGCTCGCGCAGTGGAGTGATGGTGCAGGACGCCTGATAGCGGCAGCGTTGCTGGGGCTGGCAATCGGTTTGATGATCACCCTCCAGCAGGTGCGCACGGCACTTGTGCGCGTTCAGTCGGGTGGGCAGATTACCGCTCGCCAGCTGACCCGCGCCCGCCAACTGGAAGTGCGGCGATAGCGTGTTACTTGTCGCAGCTTCAAGGCGATCGGCGCCTTGCTTCGCTGTTCTGCTGTGCCTCTGTGAATGGAAGAAACGATGGCGGATGTGTCTGAACTGCCTCTTGATAGAGCCGCTTGGCTTCCTTCAGCTGCCCTCGATATTCCTCAATCACGCCCAGATAATACAGTACCAAAGCTTTTCTACGGCGCCCACTCGGCTCATTCTCGTTCACTTGAGAGAGTGCTTTCAGCAATCGCCGCTTTGCCGCCTGAAGGGATCGACGCTCAATCTCCACGCGCGCAATCCCCACACTCGCCTGGATGTTGGCAGGATCAGCCTTGAGCGCTTGCTGATAGGTGGAAAGCGCTTGCTGAAGCAGGTTCTTTTGGGAGGTCGTGGTGTACCGATCCAGCAACAAGTCCCCCTTGACCCGCAGCAGAGCGGAATATGATCGGTTATCAAACGAGAGTTTTAGTGCATTTTGCGCAGACTCGTATGCCTGCTGCCAGCGCCCTAAGTTGGCATAGGCATAGATGATGCCCAGATGCACATTCACATCGGAGCGGTTCAGCCGCCGTGCTTGTAAAGCGTGGCGCAAGGATTGCTCCCACTGCCCCTTTTGGGCATAAAGACACATCAAGTAGAAGTGCGCGGTAAAATCATCAGGGCTACGGCGTACCTGAGCTTGGAGCTGCTCTAAGGAATAAGGGACATCGATTTCGGGAGGCGGGTACTGAACCACTACGGGGCGGTTCAAAGATCGCGGTCTCTCTATTTTCATCGAATCGATAAGCCATTTTCCTTTTGAATGAACCAGTTCAAAATGAACCCTTAATGAACCTCTTTCTAATTCAAGAGTGCAATGACCGCGCGATATCAACCGATATGCTCCCTGATACTTCTCTGTATATACACTCCCTACAAACGGACCCAGCGAACGAACCGAGCCTAAATCTCTTTCTACACGCTGCCATTCGGCAGTAAGCTCGTCTGCTTTCACCCTAAACCGAGGTGAAAGTGACGATTCCAAAAGATGGCGGTCATTCTCATTAAGTGCATGAATAGCAACATGAGCAGTGACGGCAGCCCCAGCAATATTTACCGCCGCTCTCCTTAATACAAGTGCTGCACCATACCTTACCAGTAGAGCAATCACAAAGCCGATTATAAAGATAAATGTTATCACCAATAATATCGCTTTCAATCTCCCGTGTCCTATGCGTTCTGGCGAATATACTTGCGGTGTCATTTCCTTGCACCCCGGCTTAATACATAGAAAACCTATCACAGGGACTATGCTCAGGAAATATACCCTTCCACTTTGTATTCATCATCCTCAGCCTCCTATATGTGAATACCATATATTCAGGTAGCTCCGCGCCCCGTTCCAGTTGTGCACCAAACGGTTGCCAAACGCACTATCACCAAAGGCATCGATCAAAGCCGCAGGCACAAAAGATCCTATGCCGTTGCCTACCGCCACCAAGCTCCTGTGCCAACTCCGGTGCTGATAACTATCGCCACGCTGGGACATCATGCATTCAGGGCTATTATACCCAATCCCGATATGTTTGGAGATGGTGTCGAAAATTTCGTGCAATGGCTACTGGCGTGGACAGGTTTTCCCTGCCCAAAAGGATACTATGCCTGCTCCCCCAACAGCCTCAAACAGACGCTATGCTTTCCTACGCCATGCAGGAATGGGCACGCATCTGTCTAACCCTTGTGCTGGAGGCGCATAGGGATGCGATGGATGAGTCGGCTGGTGCTTGTAGGGATAATCGGGCTGTTTGGGTTTCTGAGCGGGGTCGTCTGGATGAAGCCCTCGCGGGAGGCACAGCGCAAGCCGCGCGTGCAGGAATCGGTGGTTGCCCGCGAGTTCAAACTGGTGGATCGTGAGGGGAATGTGCGGGCGGAGTTAAGCCTACCGTTTGGTGAGCCGGTGCTATTCCTATACGACCGCTCAGGCAAGCCACGCGCATGGTTGACGCTGGATCGGGAGGGCAACCCGCGGATGATGTTCGTGGATGCCAAAGACATGCCTATCTGGCAGGCGCCAGCAGGGGAGGCGAAACCGTCCCGATGATTCGGGGTATCGGGCTGGACGCAGTGGAACTGGAGCGTATTGAGGGGGTCTGGCGTCGGCAGCCGCGCTTTGTGGAGCGTATTCTGACCCCTGCCGAGCGCGACTACTGCTTGCGTGCGCCGCGAATGGCGGTCGCGCGTATCGCGGGGCGATGGGCTGCCAAAGAGGCGATTGCCAAAGCGGTCGGCAGACCCCTGCGCTGGCAAGAGGTGGAGATCCTGCCCGACGAGTGGGGCGCACCGCGCGTGCAACTCTACGGGCAGGCAGCGCAACTGGCAGGTGCAGGACACTGGCAGGTGAGCATCACCCACACGCGCACCCACGCGCTTGCACTTGCCCTCTGGGTCGGAGCACCATGACACGCATCTGTATCCTGGTATCAGGCAAGGCGCGCGGCACCAACATGGCAGCGATTATCGACGCCTGCCAGCGCGGTGAGATTCCCAACAGCGCCGTGGTGTTGGTGATCGGCACGCGCGAGGATGCACCCGCCCTCCAGCGGGCACGCGAGCGGGGCGTGCCAACGCGCGTGATTAACCCAAAAGCGTTCCCCGACGAGGAGGCGTATGGCGCCACCCTGCTCGAAGCCCTGAATGCGGTGCAGCCCCATCTCATCTGCCTGGCAGGCTATATGCGCCTGCTGCCCGCCAATGTGGTGCGTGCCTACCCCTACCGCATCTTGAACATTCACCCTGCACTGCTGCCCTTGTTTGGGGGCAAAGGTATGTACGGCTTGCGCGTGCACGAGGCGGTGCTCCAGAGCGGCATGAAGGTGGCAGGCTGCACCGTGCATTTTGTCGATGAGCAGTATGATACGGGACCAATTGTGCTACAGAGCGTGATCGAGGTACGCGACGACGATACACCCGAAACGCTGGCAGCCCGCTTGCTTCCCGTTGAGCATGCCACCTATATTCGAGCGATTCGGCTCTTTGTGGAGGGTCGGCTGAAGGTAGAAGGGCGGCGCGTGCGTGTCGTGGAAAATGGGTGTTAGAAACCCCAAATCACTTCCGCGAGGAGTTGCTGAGTGGAACCAGCTCGATCTCAAAAAGTTTAGGCCATAGTTTGCCAGTGACGAACAGCCGCTTGCCCTTGGGGTCATAGGCGATGCCGTTTAGCACATCGGCGTTGCGTGCCTCTCGCTCGCTCAACAGCCCCGATAGGTCGATCCAACCGACCACCTCACCAGTGGCAGGAGAGATACGCGCAATCATATCTGTTTGCCAGACATTTGCGTAGATTTCGCCCTCCACATATTCCAGTTCGTTCAGGTTGCGCACGGGCACTCCGTCCGCCTTGACCTGCAGGCGTTTCACAATCGCGAAGGTGTCTGGATCGCGAAAGGTGAGCGTATCGGAGCCATCGCTCATAATCAGATGCTTGCCGTCGTGAGTCAGTCCCCAGCCCTCGCCTGTGTAGCGGAACTCGGTAATGGAGCGAAACGAGTCGCGTTCATACACAAAGCAGATGCCGTTGCGCCAGGTGAGTTGATAGATCTTATCCTGCCACAGGGTGATGCCCTCCCCAAACAGTTCGGGTGCGAGCTTTTTAATCTGTAGGACGCGCCCTGTGCGCAGCTCCACCTTGCGCAGCGACGACTGCCCCTCCAACCCCGTGCCCTCATAAAGGAATCCATCCGCGTAGACCAGCCCCTGCGTGAACGCTTTCGGATCGTGCGGATAGGTTTTCACGATGCGATAGGTGTAAATCGGGATCGGCTTTTTCTGCGCGGGTGGCTCGCTATTCGTGGGAGGGTTGGACGAGGTGGAAGACGATGTGCGCATCGGGGTGGGCGATGGGGCTTGGCAACCCATCAGTAGCGCGACCCCGCTCAGCAGCATCCAACACGATAACAAGCGCTTCATCAACCTTGTATCATACCCGCTTGGCGGGTCGGGATCAGGTGCCAAACGGGTAGCCGTTGCGCTGCAGCACAAACTCCGCCAAGCGGTTGCGCGCGGCGACCACATCAAAGCGTGGCTGGCTTACCATCCGCTCTGCCAAGCGGAACAGTTCGGGCGTTGCGCCGAGTGCGTTGAGCACCAGATCGAGCTTTTCGCGGATGGCAAAGGCGCCTTCCCGCGCAAAGAGCAGCGTTGCCAGTTCGCCCGCTTCCGCTGCTGCACCTTGCAGCTTGGGCAGGCGCGCCACAAGGCTATCCAGCCCGTAGAGATAGGTTGTCATGTCGGCAATTGCAGCCGCAACCTCCTGACGCTGTTCGCGCAGATGCTCCCCATACGCCTCCCACGCCATTCGGAAGGCAAAGAGGGTCGCCTGACGGAACTGTTCCACCAGCGCGGCAAGCCTCTCGCGCGGGTTGTCGGGTAGGGTTTCAAGGGGACGCGCCTCACGCGCCCGCGACTCCTCAATCAGAGGCAAGCCTGCCCGCTGCATCTGCCGAATCAGATGCTGCGTCAGATTCAGGCGATTGATCTCGTTCGTGCCCTCATAGATACGGGGCACGCGCGACTCCCGAAAGAGCTTGGCGATCGGGAAGTCCTCAGTGTAGCCGTAGCCCCCGTGAATCTGAAGCCCCTCGTCCGCACAGAAATATTGCACCTCAGTGCCATAGAACTTGAGCAGAGCGCATTCACCTGCATATTCCGATGCCGCCGCGCGATAGTGCAAGTGCAGCTCAGGATGATCAGGCGGCAAGTGATGAATTGGCTCAAACCATGCCTGCATCAGCGCGCCCGTGCGGTAGAGCATGCTCTCTAAGGCAAAGAGGTGCATCGTCATCTCGGCAAGCTTCTGGCGGATCAGCCCGAAGTTGGCAATCGGCTGACCGAACTGGTGGCGTTCCTGCGCATAGCGGGTGGCAACCTCCAGGGCGTATTTGCCTGTGCCGAGCGCGCTGGCAGCCATCTTGTAGCGTCCCAAATTGAGTGTGTTCAGTGCGATGTAGTGCGCTTTGCCCACCTCGCCCAGCAGGTTCTCAACAGGCACGAACACATTTTCGAAGGCGACGCGGCGCGTGCTGGAGCCATGCAAGCCGATTTTATGCTCCTCACGCCCCAGATTCACGCCAGGGAAGGTGCGCTCCACCAGAAAGGCAGTGAACTGCTCACCGTTTAGCTTCGCGAACACGGTAAAGAGGTCTGCGAAGCCTGCGTTCGTGACCCACATCTTTTCGCCGTTGAGGATGTAGCCCTTGCCGTTGGGCGAAGGCGTGGCGCGGGTGCGCATCGCGAGGGCATCGGAGCCGCTGGCAGGCTCGCTGAGGCAGAAGGAGCCGCACCATTCGCCCGATGCCAGCTTGGGCAGGTAGCGCGCCTTCTGTTCAGGTGTGCCCTCCAGCACAAGCGGCAGGATCGCCAGCCCTGCGTGCGCCTGGAGGGTTAGGCAGGTGGCAGGCTCAGGCCCCAGCTTCTCCACCAGCAGTGCCACCGTGGGCTTGGGGAGGTCTAACCCGCCATAGTGAGTGGGCACTTCGGCAGCGGTGAAGCCCAGCTCGCCCATCTTGCGGTCTAACTCGCGCATTAGCCC
>JBCNVA010000164.1:0-20812 GCA_039630445.1 Armatimonadota bacterium | reverse complement strand
TCTCCTATTGCCCGCGCAGCTGCACAATATTGGGCAGCTCAATCTGCGTGTTGAGTGCGTAGTTCACAGGACGCTCCGCACCGTAGAACTTCATACCAACTTGCAGTGCCATCACGCGCCGCGTCTCGTAGTCCACCACCGCTGAATCGCTGGGCAAATTGAACTGATAGTGGAAGGTCACCACCACATTATCCTGCCCAGGCGGTAGCGGCGTGTTCGGGTCAGAGTAGAACTCGATGTAGCCGCGCAGCAGCGATGGTTCAAAGCCGAAATGGGTCAACACTTCCTGCATCGGCGTGGCATCACGATAGAGAATGCGATACTGATTCGGTCCCACATCGCGCGTAGCGCTGGCAACCCGCTGATACTTGATAGGTTTGCCATAGTTTGGACCGGGACGCTGGTCGGGACCTATCACCACCTCCGAGCCTGCCACAATCGAAGCGTTTGGAAGCACCAAATGGTTCAGCAACGGATTATCTACTTGCCCGTTGCTGTCCAGGTCAATCAGGCTAATATAACGCTTCACATTATTGATGTTTTGCGGGTCGAGCCGATATTGATAGTTATAGCGCCCATTGATGGTGACTCGGTCAGGATTTGGATCGCTCTGAGGGGTTTCGAATCTACCTGTGCTAAAGACCAACCCGGAGGTCCGCACGGCGTGCGGATAGCCCATCCACCAGGGGATGGCGAACTCAAGCTGTCCTGCTTCCTCGTTCAGGTAGAATGCCATCGCCTCGGCTTGATTAGGGTCGCTAAGAGTGAACCAGTCGGTGGTCGGCTGCCCGTTCAACAGCGCTTGACGGAACAGGGTGAGATTGCACACGCGCACCCCGTCGATCTCCTGCCGCGTGGTAGGGTCATACCGATAGTAACACAAGAACCACTGGTTGAGGGCATCATCGTAAAGGGTGTAGAAGTAGACAAGGGGCTGATTGCGCTGCAGGGCATCAGGCGCGCTGCGGAACAGCCACAGGCGGAACACATCTGGGTTCAGCGTCCACAAGCCGTGCGGGAACTTGATCTGGATTGGCACGATGGCGCCCATCTCGTCGCTGAGCGTTTGCGTTTCGATCGGCGCCCCTGCCTGGTTCACCACCTGCGCAGGCTTGAACTGGAGCAGGGGCGTCACGCGCGGATTGCCGTTCTGGTCATAGGTGAGGTTGATCATATCCACCTGTCCCACGGGCACAATCGGCTTTGCAACTCGACGCCAGCCCCGCCATTTGCGACCGTAGAAAAAGTTTGGGTCATAGAAATCGGCAATCGTGTCGAACAGTTCGGGGTTCAGTCGCCAGCGTCCGTCTTGGTCTTGGACATAGAGGCGGAACTCGGCGCGATAGAGTACGGCGAGGTTCTCCCTGTCTGTCGCCGCGGTCATTGGCTGCTCCTCGGGATTTAGGTAGGGAGTGTCAGGAATACCGTCGTTGTTGTTGTCGGTGTTGTCCTGCAGCCCGATGAAGTAGCGCACGACGGTGCGTCCGGGGGAGACAGGTACTGCCAGCTCAGCGTCAGGCTCGCCGCGCGGACCGATCGGGATGTCGGAGGTGGGATCGTTCGATTCTTGGGACGGGTCGCCGTAGGCAGGCGGCACTAAGTCGATGATGGCGTTGCGCAAAGGTACAGCAACGGGCTGATTGTTGCGTCCCGTCACCCACAGCGTGACAGTGCGGTTGCTGGTGTCGAACACATAGGCAGCGCGTTTGAGATCGTTCTGGATCCGCTCGAGGGCAAAGCGCGTGGTGGTCTGCGCCTGCGCTTGCACCTGCCCCTGGCGCGTGTAGCGGAAGCCCTGTACCAGGGGCACCAGCAGCAGCCCCAGCAGCACCGCGGTGATGGCGATCACTACCAGCAGCTCCACCAGCGTAAAGCCCCTTCTCAGCTTGCCTATGTTGTGCCCTGCCATAGCCTCCTCATCCCTCATCAATCTTTACGAGTGAGTAGCGCATCGAAATCGATCTTGACTTTGCGTCCGTCGGGTTCATAATAGAGGCGAACCTTGAGCGAAAGTCCTTGCACGCCGCGGATCGCGACGCCCGTCACTTCGGGCGCCCAGCGCTGCGCATTCGGGTGAATCTCTCTCAGATCGGCGTAGACAAAGCCAGTGCTGTCGGGCGTTTCGGAGATGCGCAGCACGCCGTTCACGCCCCGTCGCGTGGTATTGCCATCCCAATACCAGTATTCGCGCAATAGCACCGTTTTGCCCGCCTCGCTGCGATTGAAGTAGAGCTTTGTGACTGGCTCGCCCCTGAAGGCAGCTTCGGCGTCATACCAACAGGCATCAGCAGGCATGCCATCCAAGACAGGGCTGAGGAAGTAGCGATGTGCCGCCTTCTGCACAGCCAGTGCCCAGTTCTCGTGCGCCTTGTAGAGCACACGCAACTTGCGCCCCCGCAGGTTGGGATTATGCAGCTGGATCACGCCTGCGAGATAGTCCACTTCGAAGCTGCCCAGCGACAGGGTGCTTTGGGCAAGCAGGGTGCCCTTCTGAATGTACGCCACCTGCCCTGTCAGCATATCGACCAGCACGATATCAGGTTGATCGCGCTCTTCGATACCAGGCAGGTTCAGCCCTCTGTATTGGGTCTGGTTCTCCAGAAGGTCACCATATTGCTTGATGTCGGTAAAGGTGAGGCGAATGCGCCCCGTGGAGGGCACGGTATGATCTTCACGCAAAATCGACCAGTCGTACACATTGTAATCGATGTTCGCTATCAGGGGGCGCTCACCGCGCCAGTAGCGCTCAACAAATCCTGTGCCTGCAGGATTGAACGCCAGCAAGCCCAGCAACTGATTGACCACCTTGTATTGGTAGGGGTAGTCGGGATCCCATGCATCGTCTGGCGCCAGCCGTTCGAACAGGCGCGCTGCCGAATCGGAATCGGGCACAAGCCCCTGAAAGTCGGGGTCTTGATTGACAGGTGGATAGTCGCGCGGATGTCGCCCTGGCACAGGTATTGTTAAGTCTGCCCAGACCGGGAACGGGCGCTGCGGATCGGTCGGCGGCAGAACGATCACCGTGGACACTTGCCGAATGTCTTCGTGATCCTCATGCTGCACGCGGTAGGAGTAGTCGATCTTGTAGGCAATCTCGCGATGGCGCAGCGGGCGCAGCAGCACCTTACCGCGCTCGTAATCGATGCCGTACTCATACAGTTGCAAATTCCAGCGGTACTCCCAGTCGGAGTCCATCACGAATCGGCGCATCGGATTGCCGTACACAAGCAGGTAGCCACTTTCGATGGGGTCCCAGGCGGGACCGCCGCTGACAGGGGGCACAGCGATCGGCGCAAAAGCCGTTTGATAAAGAATGCCGGTGGTCATATTACTGCGCGAACCGGGATATGGCGCAGGTGCGCCAAGGTTCACCCGCTCACCAATAATCCGGCGTATCCGATTAACGCCGCTGGCATACTCAGGAGGCACGCCCTGTGGCAAGTTGGGCTGAACGCCCATGTCATCGGGCGCGGTGGTCGGGTCGATCACCAGCACAGTGTGCCCTTCCACCACCTCGTATTTCACAGGCGCAATCATATAGGGCAGGTTGTCCTGCCTGCCCTTGAGGCGTTCCAGTTCCTGTTGCGCCAGGCGTGTTGCCGCCTCGCTCTGTCCGGTGCGCTTCAACGCTAAGAAGCCGCTCGGATAGAGCCGAATGAACGCCAGAATCGCAATCGCCAGCACCAGGATGGCAACCAGCACCTCGACAAGCGAGGCGCCGCCCTGTCGCCTGTTTATGCCTGCCCGCATCGGTTGTCGCTCACCTCATTCGACCACCATCCACGCCAACGCCCCGTGCTACGGACGCATGTTGTAAGGGAATTGCGTCATCATGACAGAATCCACCGACTTCACCGAGCCGTTCAGGAATAGCACGAGGTCGTTTTTGGCGCGCTCTGGCTGATTACCACGATATGACCGATGATAAGAGCACCATGTAACCACTGTGGTCGGATCGGGGCGGCGATAACCGAGCTGGCGAGGAGTATCGGTTGCCTTTGGACCTATAGGATTATCAAAATACCCATTGCCATAGCGGTTCGGATCGTTGGGCAAACGGTTCTCGCGCTGATTCTCCTCCTGATTGAGATTGAAATTGGACCAGAAAAGCGTGTAGTGTAGTTCATAGGTCCTGTTGGGAAGCCGTCCGATGTCATAACTATCATATCGGTAGAAGCAGACCGTGGGACTGTTAGGATCGACAGGATCCACTCGTACTGGTCGACCTGCTAATGCATGACCGATGGGATAACGTGCGTCTGTGATGAGGAGTTTATCATCCACGGGATTATTCGGGCAGAGGAAAACCTCGCTGCTTTTGAGGTAGTTCCCCAACGGTTTGGGGGCGCGGTCAAACGGCATCACGGCGTTAGAAGCGACCTGGCAATTGCCTGTGATCAGCGTGCCATCAAGGTAGCGTGCATAACCTCCCAGCACGGGTGGATAGGCATTAAAGTCCTGTTTATAGGTTTCAAGAGCAACATAAATCTGGCTTAGGTTGGACGAACACCGGCCGCGGCGGGCGTTCTCGCGCACCGTGCCCGCTACCGGGAAGATAATCGCTGCCAGGATCGCGATGATCGCGATCACCGTCAGCATCTCCACCAGCGTAAAGCCTCGTCTCATCACCTTAGACCCCCTGTTTTTCTATCGTGTTTTAGGACTGGGAAAGCCCGCTCTGGGTTCCCGACTTTTTATTATGACACATCCGTGCTGGCTCCTCCCTTTTGGACAGTCAGTTGGCTCAAAGAGTTCCCGACAGGTATCCTTCCTGTTGTGGAGCGGGAGCCGCTGAGCGCGTGGATTAAGGCGTACGCGCATGCATTGGGGTTCGAGATGGTGGGGATTGCACCAGCAGTGCGCCCGCCCCATGCGGATCAATTGCTTTGGTGGCTGCAGCAGGGCTATGCGGGCGAGATGGACTACATGGCGCGCACGGCAGAGCAGCGCATCGATCCCCAGTCGCTGCTGCCCGGTGCAAAAAGCGCGGTGGTGGTCGGTCTGAACTACGCGCCCGCGGAACTGCCGGAAACCGATTATCGGATTGCCCGTTACGCGCTGGGTGAGGACTATCACACGGTCATTCGCTCAAAGCTGGAGACGCTGCTTGGCGCAATTCGCGCCTTGCTGCCCGATTGTGAGGGGCGAGTTTGCGTCGATTCAGCCCCTGTGCTGGAACGCGACCTGGCGTGGCTGGCGGGGCTGGGCTGGTACGGCAAGAACACATGTCTGATCAACACGCATCGCGGCTCCTACTTCTTTATTGGTGTCCTGCTGCTCACGATCGAGCTGGAGTATGATCACCCTGCATTTGGCGGGTGTGGTCGCTGTCGCAAGTGCCTGGACGCCTGCCCCACAGGGGCGATCCGTGCGCCTTATGTGCTGGATGCGCGCCGCTGCATCAGCTATCTCACCATCGAGCAGAAAGGGGCGATCCCTCACGAGCTGCGCGAGCCGATGGGTGACTGGCTCTTTGGGTGCGACCTCTGTCAGGAGGTGTGCCCGTTCAATCAGCCGCGTCCCCATCAGCCGTTGCGGGCGGCACCGACCACCGAGCCGCGCCTGCAGCCGCGCCCATTACCTCGCCTTGAGGAGATCCTGACGATGGACGAAGCCGAGTTCCGCCAGCGGTTTCGGGGCAGCCCTATTCGGCGGGCGAAATGGCGCGGGCTGGTGCGCAACGCGCTGATTGTGGCGGGCAACAGCGGCAATCCGCGCTATTTACCGCTAATTGAACGCTTTCTGAACCATTCAGACCCGCTCCTGCGCGAGCATGCCGAATGGGCATACCATCGGCTCCGTTCAGCCCTCGTGAGCGCACCTCCATAAAGGCTCAAACGCGGCGTGAGGAGCAGCCTTGAATCTGCCCGTCGCGCAGGGTATAGATGGTGTCGCAGTAGCTGAGCATCAGCGGGTCATGAGTCACCAGCACCACCGCCCCATCGCCCCGATGCTTGACCAGCAGTTCCAGCACCTGCAAGCCCGTTTGCTGATCCAGCGCAGCCGTCGGCTCATCGGCAAAGATGACCTCTGGCTCCATCAGCAAGGCGCGCGCTACACAGACCCGTTGCCGCTCGCCCCCCGAAAGCGCGGAAGGATAGCGGTGTGCTTTCTCAGTCAGTTCCAGTGCCTGCAGCAGCTCGCGCGCGCGCCGTTCCGCCGAGCGCACATCAGGTGCGCCCACCAGCAGGTTCTCCAACACCGTTAGGTAGCCCAGCAGGTAGGGCTGCTGGAACACGAAGCCAAACCGTGTCCGCCGTATCGCGCTGCGCTCTGCATCGCTCAGCTCGGCATAAGGGCGACCCAGGTAGGCGACCGTGCCAGCGGTGGGCGTCTTCAGCCCACTGAGCAGGTAGAGCAGCGAGCTTTTGCCTGACCCCGACGGACCCTCGATGCCGACGAACTCACCCCGATGCACGCGCAGCGAAACTTCCCGCACGGCATGCACCACGCGCTCGCCATCACGATAGACCAGACTTGCCTGCCGCGCCTCAATCAGCACAGGCTTGTCCATCAGGGGGTATAATACCCGTTGTTGCACACAACGCAACAAGGAGGACAGAGGATGAGAAACGGGGTTCGATCAATCGCGCTGATTGCGCTCAGTGCCTGGCTGGCAGCGTTTGCCTCCGCTCAGGAGGAATACACGCTGAAGCTGCAGGTGAAAGAAGGCGACACCTTCAAGTACCGCTTCACGCTGGAGCTGACCTTCGGGGAACAGTCCGCCGTCGTCACGATGAACATGACCAACAAGGTCCTCAAGTTCGATGGGGATGGCAACATTATTATGGAGAGCAGCTCCAGCGATGGGGTGGTCAAGTTCGGCGAGCAGGAAATGCCCCTTCCCCCTTCGCCCGCAACCAAAACCACTTATAAACCCGACGGAACGCCGATTAAGGTAGAGGGCGGCGAAAATCCTGAGGGTAGCCTGCGGATAGCAAGGCTGAATGCTTACTTCTTTCCCAGCAAGCCTGTCAAGATAGGTGACAAGTGGAGCGCCGAGCTGAAGAGCGAGGGGAGTGCGCCCGCGCTCAAAGCCGACTTCGAGCTGGTCGCCAAAGAGAAAATCGGCGATACCGAGACGCTCAAAATCAAGTTCACTCTTAAAGAGGTCGGCGAGAACGTGGCGGGTGAAGCCGCCACCATCACGGGGCATACCTGGATCGACCCCAAAACGGGCATGCTGGTCCGCCTAAATGCCTCGGTCAAGGGCTTACCCGCAGCAGGCTCGCCTATGCCCCTGGATGGCACGATGACGATAGAGCGCATCCCCTAATCATCAATCTTGCACCGTCCTCTCTCCCAAACAGTTGGGAGAGAGGACGCCTTCAAACCCGTTGTTGCTCCAATTTCGCTGAAGAATGGGCACACAAGACCTTTCACCCGCGCAGAAATGACCCTTATTCCCACAAAGGAACCTGCGAATTGCGTCAAATCGAGGGGTGCAGGTACTTGACTCTGGAGGATTTTTGGGTATAATAGAGGTAGCGAACGGCTTCTATAGCCTGTCGCTCAAACTATTAAGAGGAGGTCGTATGCGATGCTGAAAGGTCTCAAGCTCTTGGTGAGCATCGCGGTGCTGGCAACAGTGAGTACCCTGTGGGCAGGCGAGGTCACTTGGGAAGGCAACTTCCAAGGTGGCATGATCTACTCGTTCAACTACGAGGGCACCTACTCCTGGGGCGACCGCGAGTGGCGGTTTGAGCCTGATCGATGGTATCGCGCTTCCGACCTGGGCGACCCCTGGACTCGATGGGTTCTAGATAACCGAATGATGGTCATGATCGATCCTGCCACCTGGAACGGCTACAACCTGATTGGTGCGAATGCGCTGGCAACGGCTACTGTGCTGCTTCAGGTGGTCCGGAATGCCGTTAGCTACACGGGACCTGCATGGATTGCCACCCAGCAAAACCCTGCCACCGGTCTTGGGAATTACGCCGGGCTATACCATACGGGTGCCTTCCTTCCATATAATGCCGCTGGGTTTGCTTTCGTCCCAGGTCCGCCAACCGCACTGTTCAGCGTGGGCAAGTTCGATCCGCTCATCGATTTCGCGTCGATAGGGGTGATCTTTACGCCGCTGGATCCGAACCTGCCCAGCAGCTGGACTTTTGTGCCGATTCCGGAGCCTGCCAGCCTGACCGTTTTGGGGCTGGGCTTGCTGGGTGTTGGATTAGCGCGGCGCCGCAGACGCTAAGAGGCTCACTGAGTGCCAGCAACCCCCTGGAGCAAGGGTTATCCCTACTCCAGGGGTTGTTTTTTATATCAGTTGGCGTTTCAAATAAAGCCCAGACGGCTGAAGCCGTTCCTTAGCGAACGAAGCCCGCCTTCGCGGGCTACAGCCGACGGGGGTCGGCTTCGTCTGCACAGGAGCGGCTTTAGTCGTCTAAACCCCGCAAATCCTCAAACAGTCTCTAAGTAAAAAAGTCCTGTCATTCCGAGCGGAGCGTTGTCATTCCGAGCGAAGCGAGGAACCTCACCTGCTCATAAACAACAGGTAGCAACTTAGGTTATTTTAACCCAACTTGCCACCTATCTGAGATTCCTCGCCTTCGGCTCGGAATGACGAGTTCACTGCCGCATAAAACGCCCTGTCATTCTGAGCGGAGCGAGGAATCTCGCTTGCTCCAAAGCGATAGGGCACCACTTGGTTTTTTACAAAATCCCCTCGGGCGGTAGCACGATGATCTCATCGATGCTGGCGTCGGGTGGTGTGGCAAGAATCTGTGCCACAATCTGGGCGACCGTTTCGGGGCGGATCATGCGTTGGCGTTCGGGCGCGCTGGGGAACGCATTCCACAGATCGGTATCCACGGCGCCAGGTAACACTGCAGAGACGCGAATACCGCGCTTGCGCACCTCGCGCGCAAGGATGCGTGTGAACATCAGACCTGCCGCTTTGGCACAGCTGTACGCGCTCAAGCCCGTGAAGGGACGGCTCGCCGCTATCGTCAGCATGTTCACAATCTGCCCACGCCCCTGCTCCAGCATAATGGGCAGCACGAAGCGCGTCGTCAGATACAACCCCCTCAGGTTGCTTTCCACCACCTGCCACCACTCGGCAGGGTCACTCTGCTCAATAAGCCCCGCGCGGGCGGAACCTGCGTTGTTCACCAAAATGTCGATGTTGCCTGTGAGCTGCTGCGTGCGCTCCACAGCGGCGCGGATGGCAGCTTCATCCGCCACATCGGCAACGCAGTAGAAGGCTTTGCCACCTTCCGCCTCGATCTGCTGAGCGGTCTGCTGCAGCTGGCTCTCGGTGCGAGCAACCAGCATCACCTGAGCACCCTCTTGCGCGAGCAACTGAGCAATGCATGCCCCAATGCCGCGTCCACCACCAGTAATCAACGCAACCTGTCCTGCAAAGCGCTGTTCCATCGTTCCCACCAAGCGGGCTATTCGCCAATAGCCGCTTGACTCCTGTTCAGTGGCAGCAGACGCCCGTAGGTTAGGCTGCGCCAGAGCCACTCGGCAGGTCCATACTGGTAACGGCTCAGCCAGAAGGCGCTGAACAATACCTGCGCCAGGTAGAGCAGCAGGGCAAAGCCGACACCCGTCGCCAGCCCCACTTTGCCGTAATAGCCCAGCCCATAGCCATAGAACACGAGCGTGCAGACCAGGGATTGCATCAAATAGTTGGTCAGCGCCAGTCGCCCTGCCTGCGCGACGGGCTGGAGCAGGCGCTGTATCCCCTCAAAACGCTCCCACAGCAACACAAAGGCGGCGAGATAGCCCAGCGAGAGCAGGGGTCCAAACACCATCATCAGCCAGAGCGCAAGGAACATCGTGTCCATCTTGACCTCCCGGGCAAGCATCAGCACCTGCTGAGCATAGAACCAGTTGAGCGGCAACCCTATCAGCAGCCCGACCAGCGCGACCCCTGTCAGCCCACGACGGTAATCGGCTACCGACTCAAAAATGCGCAGGCGTCCAAAATAGAGACCGAGCAGGAACATTATCAGCAGATTCGGAGAGGTGAAAAGGTAGATGAGCAACAGCATGCCCCATTCATGCAGGCGGTAGCGGGCAGCTTCAAAATAGTTGCCCTCGCCGTAGGCGCGCCGCGCGTACTCCCGCTCCTGCGCAAACTCTTGCACCATTGCTTGCTCGCCCTGCTGAAAACCGCGCGCCGCTTCTGGGATGCGAGCAGACAGCGTGATGCAGCCTGTTAGCCCGGAGCAGCAGAGGAACTGAAAGAGCCACAGCATGCCGATCCAGAGCAGCAGCGTACGCGGCTGACAGCGCCGAAAAAGCAGCAGCACAAACCCCAGCAGCGCGTAGGGCAGCAAAATGTCACCGCTCCAAAGGAGCACTGCATGTAGCACTCCGATCAGGGCAAGCACAACCAGTCGGCGCACATAGATAGACACAAAGGGTGCACCGCGCTCCTCCAGGCGCCTTATCTGCAGCGCAAACCCCAGCCCGAACAGAAAGCTAAAAATCGGATAGAATTTGCCCTCAAAGAGCCAGCTGATTAGCCTAAGCGCCCACCCATCCAGCGAATGTATCTGCCCAGAGAAGCCAATCCCAAACTGAACAGGCGATTTGAAATGAATCAGGTTGACCAGCAGGATCCCGAGCAGCGCAACGCCACGGAGCGCATCGACGGCTTTCAGTCGCGCCGCTATCGGCATCGGCGCAGCACCGCTTCCCTGCGATTCTAACATTCTGTTGCGCCTCCGTTGAACAGAATATACCTTTCCCCCTCATCCAATGAGGCAGGTATACTACCGCACGGGAACAGATGGGCAGGCGGGGGCTGATCGCGATTCTGGTGATAGGGGTTGGGGTGATGGGCGTATGGGCGGTGCTGCATTTGCGCGCTCTGCCACCAGAGGTGGTGGTAGCGCGGGTACGCCGTGGGGAGCTGACCGTACCGTTTACTGCAGAGGGCATGGTCAGAGGGTGGCAGGCAAGCCTCTCGCTGCCCATCGCGGCGCAGGTGGTGGAGGTGCTGGTGCGTGAGGGGCAAGCGGTGCGTAAGGGGCAGCCACTGGTGCGCTTCTGGGATCAAGATGTAGTGAACGCGGTGCGCGCGGCGGCGGCACGGTATGCTGAAGCGGTCGCTGCCCTGCGCGAGGCAGAACGCACCTACGAGCAAGCGCGTCAGGAGACTCGTGCCCGTATCCAGCGCGCCGAGGCGCTCCTGAAGGAGGCAGAAGTCTCGCTGCAACTAACGGAGCGTGGCGCACGCCCCGAGGAGATCGAGCAGGCAACCCAGGAGGTGGAAGCGGCTCGCGCCCAGCTCGAACTCGCCCGCCAGAACTGGCAGCGGGCACAGCAACTGTACGCGCAGGGTGCGGTCGCCAAGGTGGATTATGACCGCGCGGAGCAGGAGTACCGTGTCGCGGAGGCGCGTTACCGTGCCGCCGAGGCGAACTTGCAAAAGGTTCGGCAGGGTGCACGCGCGGAGGAGCGCGCCGCTGCCCAGGCGCGGGTCGATTCTGCGCGTGCGGAGCTTGCCCTTGCCCGCAGTCTGGAGGGCAACCTGCGTGTTTTGCAAGAGCGATTGCATCGTGCCCGTGCCGCCTTGCGCGAAGCCGCCGCCGCGTGGCGTCAGGCGCAGAGCATGCAGGCACTGCGCACACTTGAAGCCCCCCGTGATGCTCGCGTCAACCGCTGCGAAGTGGAGCCGGGCGAGAGTGTCGCCCCCGGTGTACCCATCCTCGAACTGGTGGACACCCGCTCGCTATGGGGCGAAGCAGAACTGGCGCAGGAGGACGCTGGCAAAGTGACGGTGGGTGACCCGGTGCGAATCAGCGCACCCGCGCTGCCCGGACGTACCTGGCAGGGGCGAATCAAGTCTGTCCTGCCCGCTTTTGAGCGCAAACCCGACTCGGTGTTGCGCGTGCGCATCCTGCGCATCACGATCGAGATGGTCCAGCCGCCCCCCGCGTTGCGCCCCGGCATGGAAATCACCGTCGAAGGCACAGGTCGGCTGAGCGCAACCACACTGCTCGTGCCCAGTGATGCCATCCAAGAGGAGCCTGACCGCACATGGGTCTGGGTCGTGCAGCAAGGCATTGTGCGCCAGCGCCCCATCAAAACGGGCTACTTCACCTATAACTACACGGAGGTCGTCAGCGGGCTGCACGAGGGCGAGCAGGTCGTCGTCGCGGGCAAAACAGACCTTTCGGACGGTCAGCGCGTGCGCATCCGCCAACAGCGATGAGCCAGCCGATCATAGAACTCATCGGGGTCAGCAAGGTCTATCGGCGCGATCAGGTCGCTATTCATGCCTTGCGCCAAATCAACCTGCAGATTGCCCGCGGTGAGTTTGCCGTTGTGCTGGGACCCAGTGGCTGTGGCAAAAGCACCTTGCTCAACCTAATAGGCGGGCTTGACACGCCGACCGAGGGGCGCGTGATCGTGGATGGGGAGGATATCAGCCGCTATAATGAGGCGCAGATGAGCGCGTACCGCCGGCACAAAATCGGCTTCGTGTTCCAGTTTTTCAATTTGGTGCCGACACTAACTGTCCGCGAGAATATCGAATTGGCAGCCGACCTGGTGCCCCACCCACGCCCGGTGGATGAGCTACTCCACGCTGTCGGGTTGCTGGAGCGTGCGGACCACTTTCCAGGCGAGTTGAGCGGGGGTGAGCAGCAGCGCGTGGCAATCGCCCGCGCACTGGTCACTCGCCCACCCATCCTGCTCTGCGACGAGCCAACCGGCGAACTCGATTCGGCAACTGGCAAGCGCATCCTTAGCCTATTGCGCACCATCAATCGGCAGGAAGGACAGACCATTGTGCTGGTTACCCACAACACTGTGATCGCCAGCATCGCCGATCATGTCGTCCGTTTGCGTGACGGGCAGATCGACAGCGAGTTCTATCCGCCCCAGCCAGCGGAAGTGGAGGCGCTGCAATGGTGAGAAGCGTTCTCTGGCGCAAGGTGCTGCGCGAGTTCTGGCAGTCGCGCTGGCAGTACGGCGCGATTGCCACGATGGTGATGCTGGGTGTGATGCTGTTCGCCATCGCCAGCACCCTCTATCAGAATCTGCACCTGTCCTACACCGCCTCCTATGCCGAGTATCGCTTGGAGGATTTTGGGATCGTGGTTCGCGCCGCCCCTGTAAGCGTTGTGCCGCGCGTTCGGCAGTTGCCCGGCGTGGCGGGCGCGGAGGGTCGCCTGGTGGAAACCGTCACGCTGGAGCTGGGTGGGGAGCGCCCGCGACGCCTCATGGGACGCCTCATCGGCATCGAAACGCGCCAGCCCCTGCAGGTGAACCAGCTGCGCGTGATGGAAGGGCGGTTCCTGCGTAGCAGCCGCGACTATGAGGTATTGCTGGAAAGCAAGTTTGCCGCCTATCATCGCCTGCGCCCCTACGACACGCTGACGGTGCGGTGGCGCGGCGAGAAGGTGCGCTTCACAATCGCGGGGCTAGTGCGCAGCCCCGAATACATCTATGTCGTGCAAAGCAAACAACAAGTAATGCCCTCCGAGGATGTGTTTGGCGTGATGTTCGCGCCACGCGAGGTGGTCGGTGACCTTACGGGGCAAAGCGGGCTGATCAACGAGGTGCGCGTGACGGTAAAACCCGGCTTTGACCCTGCACTGGTAGCCCGTGAGGTCAAGCACCTGCTCGCTCCTTACGGCGTGGAGGAGCCTGTTCTGCGAGAGGATCAGCCCAGCTACCGCTTGCTGGAGACTGGGACTCGCCTGCTGCGCACCTACTCGGTGTTTTTCCCGCTGCTGTTTTTGAGCGTGAGCATCCTCACGCTCTACACCCTGCTGATGCGCCTGGTGCTGCAGCAGCGGCAGATTATCGGCTTATTGCGGGCGCTGGGCTACACGCGGGCGCAGGTGCTGGGGCATTATCTCAGCGGGGCATTGATTGTAGGGGCGATAGGTGGGGTGCTGGGTGTGGGGATCGCGCTCTGGCTCTCCGGCTGGCTTTCGCGCGGCTATATGAGCTTTCTGGGGTTGCCCACCGAACGGTTGGAGCCGCCTGTGGTGCAGGCGGTGGTTGGGCTGCTGCTGGCGTTGGGTGCGACGCTGGTAGGCGGCTGGATCCCAGCGTGGCAGGCGTCGTGCATCCCGCCTGCACAGGCATTACGCCCGCCTGCACCGATGCTGGGGCGCGTGCTGATGCTGGATCACTGGCTGCCGCTGCTTCGGCACGCTCGCCTGATGTACCGCCTGCCCGTGCGCAACCTCACGCGCTCACCCCGGCGAACCCTTATCGGTCTCTTCGGGATTGCGATGGGCGTGATGCTGGCGATGCTGGCGCGGGGCATCCTCGATTCGCGTGAAACCGCCATTGCGCACTATCTGAACCAGAGCTTGCGCGAGGATGTGCGAGTTAGCTTCACCGAGTTTCAGGATATGCATTTGGTGGCGCAGGTGCGGGGCTGGCGCGGCGTGCTGCGTGCTGAAGGCGTGCTGGAGCTGCCCATCAAGCTGCGACGGGGCAGGCGGGACTACGACGCCCTGCTGATGGGCGTGGAACCAGGCAGCCCGATGCTACAGCTACGCACCGAGAAGGGCGAACCTGTCGCGCTGGCGCCAAATGGCTTCATCTGCGGACAGATTGTGCAGCAAAAACTCGGGCTGGAGCCGGGCGACATGGTGATGCTTGCCCTGCCCGCTGACCTCAGCGACGAGGCGACGCGCGAGCATCCCCTGCGTGTCACGGGATTGGTGTGGGAGACCATCGGCACGGTGGTCTATCTGCCACGCGCGCGGGTGCGCACGCTGCTGCATCGGGAACTGGCACTGCCACCCAACCCCATCACCAGCATCCGGCTATGGGTGCAGCCCGCCTACCGTGAGGAGGTGGTGCAGCGATTGAAGGCGTTGCCGAACGCTGGCGTGGTCGTGGTGCGCCATGAGGTGGTCGCCCGCATCGTGGCGCTGAACGAGATCGCCCGCCGCTTCCTTACTTTTATGATGGCGTTTGGGATGGTGCTGGCGCTCAGCGTGATTTTCAGCGTGGTCACGGTCAGCGTGCTAGAGCGGCGCAGCGAAGTCGCCACCTTCCTCACAATTGGCTTCGGGCGGCGGCAGGTGTACGGGCTGATCCTTGCGGAAAATATGCTACTTACCACGCTGGGCGTGCTGCTCGGCTTGCTGTTCGGGCGTCTGATGGTCTCGGTCTTTATCGCGATGGCTGCCTCGCCCGAGCAGATGGAGCTGATCGCCTTTCGCCCCTATGTCTATCCGCGCACCTACCTTCTGGCGGGGCTGGGTAGCTGGCTGGTGGGGCTGCTGGCGCAAATCCCTGCCCTGCGCACGCTTGCGCGGGTAGACCTTGTTGCCTCGCTTAAGGAGCGCGCGTTGTAGAAGGGAATGACCATCGCGGTTGCTGTGGAAGGGAGGATCAAGTTCGTCCCCGAAGTGTTTGCGCAGCACCTCCAGATTGTCGCCGTAGTAGAGGGCATTCGCAGGTTGCATCGCAACATTAAAGCAAGTGTCACCATCGCAAGCGGGGTGTTGCCACTCCGTGCAATGCTGGCTTGAAAGCCAGGGGGTGCAACTTTGGGGTATCATAATCAGGCTGCTTGCGGAGAGAACCGATGGTGCTGGATAGGTTGCCGAACGAACTGGTGCTATTCATCTTAGGATTTCCCTTTGCTGGCTTCCTGTTCCATGCCCTCTTGGGTGGCTGGCTGGTGCGGACGCTGGGCGCGCGCACAGGTAAGTGGCTGGTAGGTGCTATCGGCACAGGCGTGGTGTTCGGGGCGTTTGGCTACAGCCTCTGGCTGCTGCGAGCCATGCTGAACTTGCCCGTGGAGGCGCGTCAGGCGACCTTCACGCTTGCCGACTGGCTCGCTATCGGGTCGCTGCGCGTGCCCTTTGAATTCCTTATTGATCCGCTCTCTGTGCTGATGTGCCTGATTGTAACGGGCATCGGCGGATTGATCCATCTGTACGCCACGGGCTACATGGCTGAGGATGAGGACTACCCGCGCTTTTTCACCTATTTCAATCTGTTCATCTTTTTTATGCTGACGCTGGTGCTGGCGGGCAACTTTCTGGTGATGTTTATTGGCTGGGAGGGTGTGGGGCTGTGCAGCTATCTGCTGATCGGCTACTTCTATCGGAACGCTGAATGGAAGTACAACACCGATTCCGCCAACAAGGCATTTATTGTGAACCGTATCGGTGATTTGGGCTTCTTGCTGGCGATGTTCATTATTCTGGTGATGTTTGGCACGCTCTCGTTTGGCGAGGTAAACGCGCGGGCGGCAGAGGTGCTGGGGGTGAACACGGGGGTGGCGACGGCGGTGGCGTTGCTGCTGTTTTTGGCGGCGACGGGCAAATCGGCGCAGCTCCCCCTCTACTTCTGGCTGCCCGATGCGATGGCAGGTCCCACGCCTGTGTCGGCACTGATCCATGCAGCGACGATGGTCACGGCAGGCGTCTATCTGCTGACGCGCGTGCATCCGCTGTTTGAGATCGCTCCAGTTGCCATGATGGTGGTGGCGGTGGTTGGTGCATTCACCGCCCTTTTTGCAGCCAGCGTGGCGCTGGGGCAGACCGACATCAAGCGTATACTGGCGTTCTCCACGGTCAGCCAGCTGGGCTATATGTTCCTGGCGTGTGGCGTGGGCGCGTTCTGGGTGGGGATGTTCCATGTGGCAACCCATGCCTTTTTCAAGGCGTTGCTCTTTTTGGGCGCAGGCTCGGTGCTGATCGCGCTGCACCATTGGGGCGATATTCGGCAGATGGGTGGGCTGCGCCGCTACCTACCCATCACTGCGGCGACGATGGTAGTCGGACTGCTGGCGATCAGTGGCTTTCCGCCCTTTTCAGGCTACTGGTCGAAAGAGCTGATCCTGATGAGCGCGTATGGCAGTCGCTTGACCGCCTGGATGCCCCTGCTGTTCTGGGTAGGCGTCGCGACGGCGCTGCTGACCGCGCTGTATATGACCCGGCTGACTTGGCTGGTGTTTTTCGCGCCTACAACCGCTGAGAGGGAGGCGCACGCGCACGGACATGCGCCTGAACGCGAACGCTACTGGGTGGTGCTGGGCGTGCTCGTTGTGCTGGCGATAGGCTCGATCCTGTTCGGCTGGGTGCTACCCAGCGAGCATGCGGTGCATGAGTTCCTGAAGCCCTCCGCAACGCCCGTGCATTTGCCAAGTGAGCAGTTGGGTGACCCTAAGGCAGGCGCACTTGTTGTGCTGATTGCAGCGCTCCTCGCTGCGTTGCTGGGTTTGGGGTTGGGTATCGCCCGCTATCGGGCGGGCATGCCTGCCCGCGAAGCGCAGCTGCAGGGGCTGTGGGGAGTGCTGCATCGGCAGTGGGGCTACGACGGCGCGATGCACTGGCTGGGCGTTCGGTTCGGTGGCGCTATTGCTTGGATGGTGGGGGTACTGGTCGAAGGGCTGATTGACGGGCTAGTCAATTTGGTAGGCGTGCTAACTCGCGAGCTGGGGAACGGTGTGCGGGCGCTGCAGAGCGGCTATGTGCGTTCCTATGCCTTTGCCATGATGCTGGGCGCGCTGATTATTCTGATTGCCGCGTTCATTTACGGCTGGCGATAGGAGGGGATGCAGGTGGGCGAGGCGTGGTTGATTCTGCCAGGGCTGGTGCTGCTGATAGCGGGCGGTGAGTGGTTGGTGCGTGGCGCGTCGCGGCTGGCAGCGGCGCTGGGTGTGCCGCCTATCGTGATCGGGTTGAGCGTCGTCGCGTTCGGCACCAGCGCGCCCGAGCTGGCGGTCTCCACCCTATCCGCTTTCAGGGGTCAGGCGGATATTGCTGTGGGCAATGTGGTTGGCAGCAACATCGTCAACATTTTGCTCATTCTGGGCTTGTCGGCGGTTGTTGCACCGCTTACGGTACACCTGCGTTTGATCAAGTTCGAAGTGCCCTTTATGATTTTTGTCTCCGCGCTCTTTTTGGGACTGGGGTATGATGGTAAGCTCTCGCGTCCCGATGGGCTGGTGCTGGTCACCCTCTTTGCCATCTACCTCTACTGGATGGCACGCACGGCGCGCGAGGAGCCTGAGCTGGAAGAGGAGCTGGAGGAGTATGAACAGCTGACGGTTTTGACGAAGCCCTCGCTGAAAACATTTGTCCTCATTGGGCTACTGATTGTGGGTGGTTTGGCAGGGCTGGTGCTGGGATCTGACTGGCTGATTCGAGGTGCAGTAGCGCTGGCGCGTGCGCTGGGTGTCAGCGAGTTGGTCATCGGGCTAACGATTGTGGCGGCAGGCACCTCGCTGCCCGAACTGGCGACCTCCGTGATTGCCAGCCTGCGCGGTGAACGCGACATCTCAGTGGGCAATGTAGTTGGCAGCAACATTTTCAACATCCTGTCGGTACTGGGCATCAGCACGGTGGTGGCGCCGCACGGGCTGAACATCTCGCCCGCTGTGCTGAACTTCGATGGCTGGGTGATGCTGGCTGTAGCGATTGCCTGCTTCCCCGTGTTTTTCAACGGCTTTGAAATCAAGCGCTGGGAAGGTGCTGTGTTTGTGGGCTACTACATCGCGTATGCGGTTTATCTGGTGCTGAAGGCGACGGAGCACGACACGCTGCCCCTGTTTAGCACCGTGATGATGGGCTTTGTGCTGCCCCTGACCGTGCTTACCCTGTTGGTTTCTTTGGCGTTTGCGTGGCATCGGCAGCGCGGCGCGCTTTCTGGCAAGCGTTCGAACGGCGTGTAGAAGCCGTTCCCCTGTACGCGGCGCGTTTGGCGAGGGAGTCTGCCACCTCGTTCAGTTCGCGCCGCTGGTGATGAACCTCGATGCGAGGAATTTTTGCTGCCAGCGCGCGTGCTTGCTGAAACAGCTCGCGCAAGCTCGGACTGCGCACCTCATACACACCCTGCCACTGGCGCGCCAGAAGCTCGCTATCCGTGTACCAGACGAGATGCTCTACGCCCTTTTGAATCGCTTTCTGCAGCCCCTGGATGAGCGCGTGGTATTCCGCTTCGTTGTTGGTAGCGATGCCGATCGGCTTGCTGACCTTCGCCAGCGTTGTACCCTGCTCATCAATCAGAATGACGCCGATGCCTGCAGGTCCAGGGTTGCCGATAGACGCGCCATCCGTATACAGATAGGCTTTTTGCATAGCTTTTCAGAGCAAGCTGGGCACAGTTGGGTCGATCCACACATCGAGCAGGGTGGGCTGGTCGGCTTGCAAGGCGCACGGGAGCCGTTCCTCCAGCGCATCGGGGGTCTCGATGCGCTCCGCCGAGGCGC
This sequence comes from Armatimonadota bacterium, assembly GCA_039630445.1. Taxonomy (GTDB): domain Bacteria; phylum Armatimonadota; class Fimbriimonadia; order Fimbriimonadales; family GBS-DC; genus HRBIN15. The sequence continues at coordinate 1,653 of JBCNVA010000164.1, read as the reverse complement.
CCATCCCACGCGCCAGCGCCACCAGATCCAGATGGGGCACATCCATCCCCTGCAGATGTGCCTCACTGCCCGGGTAGAACGCCTTCGCGAAGCTTTTGAGGATGTTATAGGCACGATTATTCAGCACAAGGAACAGCACAGGGGCGCGCTCCTGCACCGCGCTCCAGAGCGCCTGCACCGAGTACATCACTGAGCCGTCGCCAATCACGCACACGACAGGGCGATCGGGCTGTGCCAGCTTGATGCCGATGGCAGCGGGCATCGCCCAGCCCAGCCCCCCACTGCCTGAGGGGTAGTAGTCGCCTTCGGCAGGAATGCGCACATAGTCACGCAAGCAGAGGCTGGCAGAGACCGCCTCGTCCACAATCACCGCGTTTTTGGGCAGGTAGCGCGCCAGCGTGTGCAACACATAGAAGGTTCCCATCTGGTTGCGGGCGCGGGTGGCTTCCGAGCGGCGGCGTGCCTCCTCCACCGCGCGGGAGGGCGGCGTATAGGAGCGCGAGGGCACTCGCTCAGCCAGCCAGCTAAGCGCGGCTTTGATATCGCCTACGAACGCCATCTCCGCAGGGGCACGCGACGCCTCCTGCGGGTCATCGGTGATGAGCATCGCCCGCACGCCCGGCGGCAACAACGCCCCCGGAAAGTAGGGATAGAGCAAGAACAGCGGCGCACCCACCACCAGCACAAAATCGTGCTGGCTCAGCGCCTGCAACAGGCGCGGCACTGCGGGCAGTAGCATGCCCTCATACAGCGGATGGTCTGTCGGAAAGCCGAGGCGCGAGTTGATGGGCGCGTGATAGACCGTGCAGCCCAGCTTTTCGGCGAGCGCGACGGCTTCGGGTATGGCGCCTGCACTTCCCACCCCTGCCCCAAACACCAGCGCAGGTTTCTGGGCTGCTGTGAGCGCCTCCACCACGCGCTCCAATCCCTGCGGCATCCCAGGCGGGTGCAACGCACGCAGGCGCGGCGGCTCCCCAGGGGCGTCCCAAAAGTTCATCGGGCTCGAGACGAACACGGGTCCCCGCGGTGGCGTCATCGCCAGATGATAGGCTTGCTCCAGCGCGTCGGGCACATCGGCAGGCTGAACCACCTCGTAGGCATATTTGGTCACGGGACGCGCCATGCCTACCAGGTCGCCCGCCAGCAACGGCTCATGGAACAGGTGGCGTGTGTCCTGCTGACCGCAGGTGACAATCAGCGGCGCACGGTTTTTCAGCGCGGTATACAGCACCCCCATCGCGTTGCCCAGTCCCGGCGCCACATGCAAATTGATCAGCGCGGGCTTGCCTGATGCCTGCGCGTAGCCGTCCGCCATCGCGACGGCAATGCTCTCCTGCAGCGCCAGCACATAGCGAACGCGCTCAGGCAAGCCAACGAGGAAGGGCAGCTCCGTTGAGCCGGGATTGCCAAACAGATAGCGGATGCCCCGCGCCTCCATCCACTGAAAGGTCGCCTCACGGATGTTCATACGGGCAAAGTTCGGCAGAGGATGCCCCCCTTCCTGCGGGACACCTCGGCGCTGCGGTTAGGCAGGAGAGGGCGAAGGTCGAAAATCGCTGGATTAGCGGCTACGAGTGCTTCATCATCGCTCAATCTTTAGAACCCCCTCCTGCAGGTTCCCCCTTGCTAAGGGGGAACCTTACGGAGCTGATA
>JBCNVA010000163.1:0-3436 GCA_039630445.1 Armatimonadota bacterium | reverse complement strand
GTAATGCCGTTCGTCAGCGGATTCGCATCAAGCCGTGCTTCTAAAGCCAGTTCGCCGTCTGGAATACGCCAAAGGCGGATTGCGGTGTTATCGCCGCTGGCTAAATAGCGTGCATCAGGTGAGAAAGCGAGCGACTCGATTCGCGCAGAGCCTGCCTGAAAAGTGGCTACGGGGGTTAAATCGCTCGTGCGCAGCAATACAATCTGTCCGTTCCATAACCCGAGGGCAACCCACTGCCCATCAGCGGAGAGCGTCACGAAGTTCCATCCTGCGGGCGAACTGTAGCTTCGAAGTCGCTGGCGTGTAGGAATAGACCACAGGCTGACCGTTCCGGGGGATGGAATGAGCAGCAGGTCGCTTTCTGGAAGCATCAGGAATTCGGAAAAGCTGACACCCTGCGGCACGAACTCAGTCACAAACAGCCCGGACGCAGTTTCGTGAATGTAGACCCGGTTATCGTCTGCCATCACGAATCGGGCTCCGTCCCGCGCGATTCCCAATCCTCGAAGCCATCCCAGCACAGGCACGCTGTAGAGTTGCATTCCTGTTTCGTAGTTATAGGCGTTCGCGCCTCGCGAGTCGCCAATCACCACGATCGGTGCGCGAGGTGAGGCGGCAGGGCGTCGCTGCGGAGTAAAGGTCAGTGAAAGCTCCGATTGTAATGCGCCCGTGCGGGCATTCCATCGGCGCAGCGTCTGCCCGCTCAGCGTAAGCACAGCGGCGCCATCGTAAGTGACCATCGGGAAGCAGGATGCCCTGAAGCCCGTGAGCGCAGCCACGGCGGTCAGCGACTCCAGTTCAAATCGGCTCACCACTCCTCGGCTGATCGCAACCACCGACTCATTGTCAGGGAGCGCTGTCACCAGTTCAGCCCTGTTTTGGGTGCGCGAAAGCGGTTGCATCGTCTGGGCGTTCCATAGCATAAGGGCTTGTTCTGTCCCGATCGCGAGACGGTTTCCGTCGGGCAGCCGCGCGACCGAGTTCACCTGCCCCGCGTTCGTGGGGGTGTCCACCTCCCGCACGCCCGTCTGCAGATTCCAGCGACTGAGCTGATTGTCCCCCGAATCACAGAAGAAATATCGATTATCCGCCGAAAATTCGCCTGCAGGCTGCGCAGTGGTGGGGCGACTCAGCCGGGCGTACAGGGTCAATTCGGGAAACCGCCAAATTCGAATCTCTCCCCATGCTAATGTCGCCAGCAAACGACCGTCAGCGGAAAACGTCGCGCGAGCAGCGTTCGAGTGATTCAGCGTGCGCACGATCACGCCGTCCCGCAGGCGAATCACCTGCGGCAACGACCCGTTCGGGCTTAGCCCTATCGCGATGAGATACTGCCCTGTCGGATCAAAGACCACATCCGCGACCTCTCCCAGGCTTGGATAGAAGACGCCCACTGGTTGCCCTGTCTCGAGGTGAATCAGCCATGCGTCTTGTTGAGTGCAGCCTACCACCAGCAGCCGTCCGTCGGGGGAGAACGCGACGGAACGCGCTTGTCTGCCCATCGGAACCCGGTAAAGTCGTTCCAGTAAACCGTCAGCTGTGCGCACGACCCGCACAAAGTTATCGTTCATCGCAAGGGCAGCATATGCGCCGTCAGCTGACACTGCGATATCCAGCACCTGATCCCGAGCGCCTGTGCGCGCCCACAGTCGCTCCAGTGTCTGCGCGCTCGCATCGCAAAACGCCAGCACGCCCAGTATCCCACACCAAACTTTCCATCCGATCGCACGCCCTCGCATTGCGGTTGCCTCCTATCGCCCAAAGTAGAACAGCACCATCAACAGGTCGGCGTCATCGACGGAGCCATCGCGATTAACATCGGCGGCGAGGTTCGCGCCCGTCGCGCCAAAAGCGAACAGCACCTCAAGTAAATCCGAGTCGTCCACGATGCCATCGCCATTCAGGTCAGGGAAGAACGGGTTGCGCAGCACCGCAATCGTGCCGTCGCGCCGCGCCAGCGCAAGGTAGCGTCCATCCGGGGAAAACATCAACTGCGCGGATTCCCGGAATATCAAATCAAAATATTCACCTACGAGCCTGCGATCGCGAAGTCGCCACAGGCGCAGGTACTGATCGTGCGTCGTGGTCGCGATGAACTCCTCGTCCGGGCTAAAGGCGACAGTGAGCGGATTGTTAGAAAGGGGCAGAGGCAGAGCATACCGCTCTCCCGTTTCCAGATCCCACACCGGCAGTTCATTAAATCCCGTCTGCGTGCAGGCAACATATCGCCTGTTAGGGGAGAATCGTACATGCTGGACGATGGAGTAGGGCGCGTTCGGCAGTTGTCGCAGCAATCGCCCCGTGCGTGCATCCCACAGGTTCAACCAGCCATCCTGTATCTGGGCAATCAGCACACCTTGGGCATCCACTGTGGCGGTGCCGTTGCCGCCGAAAAGCGCTTGCAAGCGAATCCCATCTGGCATCAACTGCCACGTGGCGATTATGTTGTTGGGACTCCCAAGCGTCCAAAGGAGATCACCTTCTGGAGCGAAGCCCAGGATCGCGCGCGCCGGCAACGAGAGGAACATTTCGCCCGTGGTCAAATCCCACAGACGCACAGCGTTGGGAGAACGGCGCGTCGTCGCCAAGATTGGTCGGTTAGGATGAAAAGCGAACGACTGGAGTCCCTCCGCAAGACCCATCGGAGCAGCCACCAGTGCGCCCGTAGTGACATCGAAGGCGCGCAGCCATCCTCGGTTCGGGGAACTTGTCCAGAGCAGCCCTGAGTCGGCAGAGAACGCCAGCGACGGCGTTTCACGGCTGAAGGTCTGGAGCGAGCCGATGCGAACGCCTTCCGATACATTCCAGATAGGTATATCTTCGTAGCTGCCTGCGACCATCAGGCGCGTGCCGTCCCCCGTGAACGCGAGGGTGCTAATGAGTCCCGATCCCTGTTCATACGGCAGGAAGGGCGCATAAAGCAGTTCGCCGTCGGCAACTCGCCACAGATGGACGCGCCGTTCGGCGGTATCTCCCGCGGAAGCCAGCAGCATCCCGTCGGGAGAAAACGCCAATCGTCGCTGCGCACTCAACGCGCTGAGTTCACGGATGACACTTCCTGCAGGCAGCGCAACCAACCGCAAGCGCGGCTCGTTGTCGCGCGCCACCGCCGCGAGGCTACCGTCGGGAGCAATCGCCGCCGCCCACGCCCCTTGCAGGGGAGCAATCGTCAAAACCCGCTCCACGCTACCATCCGCTAAACGCCAGTAGTAAACCCGTCCATCACGCCCCAACGAAATCAGGAATGGCGCTGTCGGATGAAATGCTAACGCCAAGATGGTGTCGGTGTGTCCCGTGAGCGTGTAAATCCGCGTCCCTGTCGCCTGCTCAAAGACAAAGATCTGACGCAGGCTGTTGTCTAATATCGCTGCGTACCGGCTGTCTGCGCTCACGGCGGTCAAGGTCGGAAAATTCAGGGAAACTGGAAGTGTTTGTT
>JBCNVA010000162.1:0-15502 GCA_039630445.1 Armatimonadota bacterium | reverse complement strand
TCGTGCGCTCACCACCATTCGCACCGCGATCCTCTCGTGGCGCGTGTATCACTTCCATGACACGACGCCTGCTGCACCTGTCAAGCAGCGCGTCTATTTAGGCGATAACCTTGCCTTGCGGGGCGATGCAGGCAACCTTGCGGCAATACTCTATCGGATGCGGGATGAGTACCCAAGCCACTATGCTCAGGTAGTTGAGCGGATTCGCGAAGCGGCACCGTTCTTTGGTGACTTCGTGCTGGAACCGCTACCTGCCGACCGCCTGCTGCTACGCTGGCGTGAGCGCGGACACGATGTGGTATTTAGCCCCGATGCGCTTTCCGACGGCACTCTGCGCTACATCTGCCTGATGACGCTGCTGCACCAGCCGCCTGATTGGATGCCCGCCACTATCTTGATTGACGAGCCAGAGTTGGGGCTGCACCCCTATGCCATCAAGCTGCTGGCGGGTAGCTTGCGGATGGCATCGGCGCACGCGCAGCTATTGGTGGCGACGCAGTCCCCGCTGTTGCTGGACAACTTTGCTCCTGAAGAGGTGCTGGTGGCAGAACGTGGCGAGGCAGGAACAACAATCCGAAGGTTGGATGCCGAAGCCCTGCAACATTGGCTGGAAGACTACTCGATGGGTGAAATCTGGGAGAAGAACCTGATTGGGGGACGCCCGCCCCGATGAAGCGGATTCTGATTTTGGCAGAGGGCTTCACAGAGGAGCGCTTTGTCAGGGGGTTGCTTCAGCCACACTTCGGGGATGGGTGCTACCTACAGCCAGTAGTGATTGAAACCCGACGCGACGACACGGGGCGCGCCTATAGGGGTGGATACGTGACTTATGCGAAGTTCAAACGCGAGGTGCAGAACCTGTTGCGAGACAGCAGCGCAGCCCTTGTGACCACAATGGTAGATTACCACGGATTAGCGAACGATTTTCCTGGTATAGACGAGGCGCGAAAGATGCCCTCGGTCAGGCAGGCTGTAGAATATGTGGAGCAACAAGTTGCTGGCGATATCAGCGGTTCACGCTTTCTGCCCTACCTTTCTGCGCCAGAGATAGAGGCACTGCTTTTTTCGGATATTCAGGCACTTTGCAACCTCCTGCGTGCCGAATGCTCTCAACTAAACAAGCAAATTCTCCGACGGCATGCCAACGCAGACCCAGAGGACATAGATGCTCAGAACCCTCCCTCTCACATCCTCCGTAGTGCCTGCACAGGGTTTGTGAGGTCCGAACACACAGTGAAGATAGCGCAGGCAATTGGCTTGGCGAAAATACGGCAGAAGTGCGCGCACTTTAATCAGTGGCTCTCACGGTTGGAAGCTATTTGTAAGGATACAGGAACATACAGCGAAAATGAGATGGGTTAGCTTGTTTCTCATGGTCTTACGCAGTAAGGCAACTAACTGAGTGCGTCTATCTACTGCTCGCCAGCTAATCCGCTTTGACACCCATACCCTTCAGCACCTCCGTCTTGAGCAACTCAGCATCTTCAGGCGACAGCGTAGGCGAATCTTCCGAAAAGCTCTCAAGCACCACGACTTTGATGTCGCGTGCCTTTGCCAACTCCATGTTCTCTGATGACATCCTTTTGTTGCGAATGTAGAACCGCTTGACATACGTACCCAGAAAATCTCTTGACGCTGCGGTGTTTAGTTGGTCTATTCCCTTCTTTTCCTCTTCTCCCCGCTTTATCTCGGCAACACCGACCGTATTGCCACAGCGAATGATCAAGTCTATCTCCAGCGGGCTTTTCTCTGTGAACGAGAAGGGGCGCACTCTCACAGGACCGACTATCTCGCTTACGTGCGGTTTGAGAGCTTCAGCCACAACTCGTTCAAAAGAATCGGCATGTTCCGTCTGCTTAGACACTTCCAACCCATGCAAGCACAGATACTCATTGATTGTTACCATTTGCCTCATTTGTTGGGGTGTGCTAACTCGGATTAGCCCTCCGCTTTCATCGAAAGCGTACAGATGCAATAAGTTGGCTCCGCCTTCGCTCTGTAAGTACACTGCAATTGCCTTCAGGTCCCTTGCCACAAGAAATCCTGCGTACGACATGGGCTTCGTTCCACCAGTAACGTTGATTATTAGCTGCCTTGAGGATTGGTTAAACTGGGCTAAAAATCGCTTCAAATCAGCGTAGGCTTTAAGGATGTCATACGGGTCTATCTTCAGGCTCAAAACCTGAATTTTAAGATGCCTTTGATTTTGATTCAGAAACTGCTCAAGGTTTTTGTAAACCTGTTCTGTTTTGTCAGAGTAGGCAAACACCACAGTGCTGGGTTTGAGGTGCCTAATCGGCAACAGGTTCGGTACAGGTTGCTCACCCACAAGACAGACCATAACATCGCACATTGCCTCAATCTCCATCGCTCATGAGTATACCGCATTCCGCTGCTCAATAATCTGCTGCATCTCCACTGCGCCCTCGTCGGGCATAATCCTCAGACAGTCTGTTAGGGGGCGTGCAGGCTTCAGCCCGACAGTGAGGCGTACGTGCGTATGATCGGGCAACTCCAGCGGACACAGCTAACCACCCCAAGTTCCTGATGAGGTATACGCTGCGTGTGAATAGATTGTGCAGTGCACAGGGCGCACGGAGGAAGAGTGCGTGCTGGAATTTCTGACGCGGTATTGCCCCCGCCCCGCACAGGGCAAAGCTGAACGCCAGCAGGCACTGCAGCGTCTGATGTGCCACTTCGGAGCACAGAGTTGCGGCAAGCCCATAGAGATTGGCAACGAGAGCATTGATGCCGACCTGCAGCGTGGGCTTTGATTGGCGCTAATGCGCACCTACGGTATTACGGACGCGCTCACCACGGATCGCCACTTTGAGCAAGAACGGTTTGTGCGGTTGTTGAGGTGAAGGGGATTTGCCCTTTGAGGGCATCGACTGTAGTGGTAGATGCTTGTTAAATGTGTTGTCTACGTTTGGGCAGGGGTGCTGAGCGGGATGTTCCCGCCAGTACCTTCTGTCAGTCACCTTGCTGATGCGCGCCTACTTTGTTGCTAAGGAGAAACCCCATCGCTGTCGATTCGTCTAAGGAGAGGAGCGATGGGAGCACGGATGTGGCGCACAGGCGTGTGGCTGGCAGGGCTGCTGTTTCTGGCAGCGGCTGAGGCGCAGTTCTATCGGAATGTGGTCAATCGCCCCTTTGAGACGGTCAGTAGCGGTCCTCAGAATGTGATCGTGATCGATGTAGACCGTGTGGGGCGGTCGCCTGATGCGATTGATAGGCTGATTCGTGAGCGGGTGGAGCAGGCGACTCGCGCCCAAATCGCGAGCGCACGCCCCCTGATTCGCCTCTACAAGCAGATGGGACTGCTGCCACCTGACTACCGAGTGCCCATCTTCCACACCGTGGTGCTGCGCCAGAACGGTCGGCTAATCCTGCCCATGCGCACGCGCAACGGTGGGTTGGGCAACGGCACGCTCACCATCCAGATTGAGGACGGCGCGAACCCCTTCCCAGACGATTACAAAAGCCTTCTGCAGCGTGTCGCAAACGGTGCGCCGCCACTGGTAGAGGCGGAGTACGGCAAGGCGGCACGCACGCTCACCATTCGCGTCATCAACTATGACGACCAGCTGGCGGATCGGGACGCAGTGGTGGGCGGTGTGTATGATGTGAGCAACAGCCGATTCTTGTTCGCGCGCTACAACTCAAACGAAGCAGCGGCGGTGAACTTGCTCTATCTGATTGTGCGAGCGTTCCACGCCGATGTGGGCTTTGCTTATGATGCGTGGGAGGAGGGCTTCGCGCGGGCAGTCACGGTACGCATCGCGCGCCAGAGCGCGTTCCGCCAGCTGGTCAGCGGAAATGCCGACCTCATCAATCTCACGCTGGACCAAACTTACGATGCCCGTCCCTACTACGATGCGTGGAACCAGCCTGTGCTGGGCAGTCCGAGTTTTATCGCACCCTCCCTGCGTCAGGCATCGATTCCCCCAGGCACAACGGGTGGTCTGTGGCTCGTGCGCTACCTGATGGCGGGTTCGGTCTGGCTCAAGCTGGCAACCGAGTACCCCAGCTTTTTCCGCGAGTTCAATGCTCGCTACTACGCCCGCTACACGCCTGGTTTGGAAGGAAATATCCCGAATCTGCTCGCGATTGCTCGTGAGACGCTCAGCACACTCTCTGGCTCGGCTAATCCAACCGTGGAGGGCGTTCCCTTTGACCAGTGGTATCGTCGGCAATATATTCTGGACACCAGCGTGAGCTATGGGCGCAAGCTGCACGCCCAGATGTTTCCGTATGCTTCCAACCTTCAGCCCGATGAGAAGGCGGTCTTTACGGTGTTCTTGACCTATTTTCAGACGACGCGCACGGCTAACGGCGGCTGGGATGAGGCGATGCTGAACGGCACGAGCTACCCTATCTACTGGGATTTCAATTACAACCGACTCACGCTCTCGCCCCAATATGAGCGGGTGGACATCCGTGTGGGCACAGGGACGGTGGTGCCCAGCTTTGTGGGGGATGAAGTTGCCCATCAGCGGCTCACCGTCGATTTCAGCGTCGGTACAGAGAACGCGCGCGTGGTCTACCCCAGCAGCAAGGTGCAAGGCACGAACTTCCGCAACAACTTCTTTGGCGTGGTCTATGGGCTGGATAACGGTAGCGTGACGATTGATCTCGGCGTGGAGCAGAAAACAGCCGATGTCACCAAGGGCGCCTTTGGTACAGCGTTCAGCGAGGAGACGATGAGCCGCGAGCGGATTGCCCGGCTCACCTTCTTTAATGCGCAGGGTGTGGAAGTGGGCAGGGTGCAGGTGAACACAGGGATTGGCTTCCAGTATGTCATCGTGCGCCTGCAGCCCATCTCCGACACCTTTCGGCTTGACCTGCCTGCAGGGCTGAGCATGTTCAGCCTGCCCCTGCGTTCGCATGAGACCGACTTTGCGAAGCTATTGAACATCCCGGCGAACCAGCTGCGGTTGGCACACTGGCGTCAGGAGCGGTTCAACTATGTCTACTATCCCGAAACGCCTGCACCCGCTCCGGGCATCGGCTACTTCATCCGCACAGTCCAATCACTGAGTGCGACGATTCAAGGTGAGCCTGTGCCTACCGATCGCGAGTTCGCGATTGCCCTGCAGCCTGGCTGGAACCTGATTGGGCATCCGTTCAAGGAGCCGATTGATCTACGCACGGTGCGCGTGGTGCATCAGTTCAGTGAGCCAATCCTCTGGGAAACGGCTACCGAGTCGATAGGGGGCGAGCCGCCGCTGGTAGGGAGTCGCGTCTGGACATTGGGCAGTGCGGGGGCTTATATTGCCACCACGCTGCTGGAGCCAGGCAAGGCTTATTGGGTGCGGGTGTTGCGCCCCGAGGGGGTGACGCTGCTCATCCCGCCGCCGAGCCGCGGGCGCTCGCGTGCAGCCTCCTCGCCTGCCCCAAATGAGCCTGCATGGGCGATGGATATAACGCTTCAATCGCCTGCAGGGGGTGCAGTCGTCACGCTGGGGCTGGATACGCCCACACGAACACGCAGTGCTTGGGCAAAAGCCGAGGCGCCACCCGCTTTGCCAGGTATGACCGCCTTTGGCGTTCTGGAGGGCGAAACGCCTCATGCGCCTTTGCTTCTTCAGGACACGCGCCCGCTTGGGGGGCGACAAGTGTGGACGCTACGCATCGTACCGAGTGAACCGAACATAGAGCATACCCTTACCTGGCGCATTCCGCACACGCGCCGCAGCTGGCGCATCACCCTCGAAAACCCCATTACAGGCGAACGCATCGATATGCGTCGTCACGCGGCGTACCGCTTCACGCCCGGCGGTGCGCAGACTCTGCGCGTGGTGCTGGAGCCAGCCAGCTCGATGCCCGTGCGCATCGTTGGAGTGCAGGCGACTGCCACACGCGGCAACACCTTCACCATACGGTATCAGTTGACGGGCGAAGCGACGGTTCGGGCGGAAATTCGCTCGGCACGGGGCGAAACCCTACGCCTCCTTCAGCCCTCGCGTGCTGTAAGCGCAGGAGTGCAGAGCCTGACCTGGAACGGGCGCGATTCGCAGGAGCGCGCATTGCCCCCCGGCTCCTATCTGCTACAGATTGAAGCCGTGGACAGCGAAGGGCGCGTCGCACGCGCCGTAACCCCTATCCTGCTGACGAGGTAGAAGCGAGATGGCGAATGGTGAAATGGCGAAGTGGCGAATAGTGAGTGGCAAGTGGCTATGCCGGGGCAAGTTTCCCTCGCCCCAGCAGGGTGAAACCGAACCCCCTCCTTCAGGTTCCCCCTTGCAAAGGGGGAACCTTATACCAATCGGGATTTCAAGTATTGTAGTGTCGTCGGCGAGACGCCGACGCTACAAACGCACCCTGCGTAGCGTCGGCGTCCCCGCCGACGATAACACGGCATCTGAGAAGGTGACAGGTATTATTCCCATTTCGGTTCCCCCTGCTCCGCAGGGGGAACCTGCAGGAGGGGGTTATCTTGTTCACCTGAGGCTCTGGCTCCTTGTAGTCGTGCTGACGGCGTTATTCAACGCCTGTGGTGGAGGTGGGGGGTTAGGTCCCGTCGCTATCCTGCAGGGGCGCGTGGTGATGGTGGGCACAGGCTTGCCGCCGAACCCTCCCGCGACTGTCGAAGCGGGTGGCGTGCGCGCTACCACCGACACCCAAGAGGGCACTTTCCGAATCGCCGTGCCACCTACCGCGACACAGCTCGTCGTGCAGGCGCAGGGAATACCCGAACCGTTCACCTTCCGACTGCCACCATTACAGGCTGGGCAGACCTATGATCTGGGCGACCTCTACATCGGTCCACAGAAGGTGGTGGTGCGCGGGCGCATCGTGGATGCCATTACCCAAAACTCTGTGGAGAACGCTATCATCAGCCTGCTGGGACAGCGGGCACAAAGTGACAGCAACGGGCGCTTTACCCTGAACGATGTCGCGTATGACCCTAATGGTGTCTTAGATCCTGAGGGCACGGTGCAGCGCACAGGCTACCTGCAGCGACGCTTCCTGGTGGATCAGCCTCCGATTCAGGGCGAGATCGAACTGGGTGACATCCCCTTGCTGCCCGAAACCGACGAAAACCCACCCAATACGCCCGGCAATGTGCAGGGCATCGTGCAGGTTCCGAACGAGCCAGTGGTGGGCACGCGCATCGACATCTTCTCCCCGCCAGATGCCGAGTTCCCCAGCGAATCGGTGGTCATCACGCGCGAAAGTGGCGAGTTCCGCCTCTGGCTGCTGCCCGGCAACTACAGACTGGCGTTCACCAGCGTCAGTGGCAACCGCCGCGCCCAGCGCACCATCACCGTTACCAGTCTTACCACCCCGATCGATCTGGGCATTATCCGATTAGAATAAGGCGAGGCGCCCTGCAGGCAGGATAGCCCATGCAATTGTCGGTATAATTTTGCTACGATGCGAACGAGGCGTTCGATACAAAAGGTTGCTTTTGCTGCCATTCAGATGGCGTATAAGTTGGACGATTACAGCAGTCGGGAGGCGTTCCGCAAGCGTGTGCTGGCGCTGACAAGTGCGGTGCGTCAGCGTGTGCCTGACAAATCGCTGCTGGTCGCTTTCCCAGAGGATGTGGGGCTGGGGCTACTCTTTACCCAAGATTTCGAGCGGGTGCGCACCAGCAAGACCATCGTGGAGGCGGGCACGCGCCTGATGGAGAAATATCGCCTCAGCCCGTTTAGTGATCGGGAGCAGGGTAAACAGCCCGATGCCTTCGCCACCGCGGTGCGCAAGCTCATCCATCTCCTTAGCCCCTTCGTGGAGCGGGTCTATCACGAGACCTTCGCGGAGGCGGCGCGTACCTATCGCTGCTGGCTGATTGCGGGTAGCGCGCCCCTCGCCAGCGGCGAGTGCGTGTATAACACCTGCTATGTGTATAACCCGTCGGGCGAACGCATCCTGATCCAGCGCAAGGTGAACCTTGTACCGCTGGAGCAGGAGGCAGGTTTGAACCTGTGCCCCGCGGATGCGGAGCACCTCACACCGTTCGAAACGCCCGCAGGTAAAACCGGTGTGCTAATCTGCTACGACGCCTTCTTCAGTGCACTGGTCGATGCAATGGTCAAAAAAGGTGCTCGGGTGCCGGTGCAGCCCTCCTTCAATCCGCTGCCGTGGACGAAAGAGCAGTGCGAATCGTGGGAAGCGGGGCTGCTCGCCGCGGCGCAGCGCCACCCCCACCTGATCGGGGTCAACCCGATGGGCGTGGGACAGCTGTTCGATGTAGTCGCAGAAGGCGTCTCCTCTATCGTGGCACACAAAGAGCGCACCCCTGATGGCACAGGCTACCTCGCACGCGCCAAAAGCCATAACAGTGAGGAGATCCTCATCTACCCATAAGCTGAAACTCAGGTATCATGCGGGCAGTCTAAGCCAGATGATTTGCCCCACTATTGCTGGGGAATCTCGCGCGAAGCTTCCAGAGATGGAACAAACAGTGCAGGGGCAAGGCTCCCGCTGAGCCGATTGCATGAATGGATGGAGGAAACTCAACGATGAAAACGCTTATCGGCTGGATGACGGTGCTTGCGCTGGGGCTGTTCGCTATGGCGCAAGAGACCCCCTCCGTGAGCGAAGCGGTGCGCCTGGCGAATCAGGGCAAAATCCGCGAGGCGATCGAAGCATTCGAGGCGATCTATCAGCGTGCACCCGACAACAAAACCGTGCTCAATTGGCTGGGCTATCTCTATCTAAAGGCAGGTAAACCTGCAGAAGCGGTGCCTATCTTAGAAAAAGCCGTGCAAAAAACGCCCAATAGCGCCGAAGCATGGAACAATCTGGGGAATGCCTATCTGCATACGGGTCAACTCGAAAAAGCGATCGAGGCGTACAAAAAGACGCTTGCGCTCAAGCCCAATTCGGCTGATGCTCACTACAACATCGCGAACCTGTACACCAAACTCAAGCAATATCAATTAGCAATCCAGCACTATCAGCAGGCGATTAAGCTGCAACCGCGCGACGCGAACGCTTATAACAATCTGGGCTATGTGTACCAGATGCAACGCTTGCCCCGCCGTGCCTTCGAGATGTACCAGAAGGCCGTCGAACTGGAACCGAATAATACGACCTTCCGCTACAACTACGCGCTGGCGCTGGCGGAGCTGGGACAGTACAAAGAGGCAGCGGTAGAACTGGAGCGGGTGCTGTCCAAAACGCCCGGCGACCCTGCGGGCTGGCTCAAGTTAGCGGAGTGCTACGCTCGCCTCAAGAACCCTGCACGCGCCCAGCAAACGCTGCAGCGTGCGATTGCGCTCCATCCGAACCTGCCCGACCTGCACTATAACCTGGGCATCCTCCATCTGCAACAGGGCAACCTGCAAGCGGCTGCCAGCGCCCTGCAAAACGCGCTGAATCTTCGCCCTGATGATGCCGACGCACTGGCACAACTGGGCTATGTCTACCTGCGCCAGAAGCGACTGGATGACGCCATTGCCGCGTTGCAGACCGCGCTGGAGCGTAATCCGAAGCTGAACGATGCACGGCTCAACCTCGCAACCGCCAAGCGTCTCAAGGGCGAGAAAGCGGAGGCGATGCGCCTCTATCAGCAGGTGCTTGCTGCCAACCCGCAGCAGTTCGAAGCGCGCTTGGCGCTGGGCGACCTGCTGCGGGAAACGGGCGATCTGAAAGGCGCCGAAGCCCACTATCGCGCTGCTATCAAGCTTAACGACCGCTCCGACATCGCCTGGAACAACCTCGGACTGGTGCTGTTGCGCACGAATCGCCTCAACGAAGCGATTCAGGCGTTTGAGCGGGCAGTGAGCCTGAACCCGAAATCGCCTGCGGCGCTCAATAATCTCGGCGCTGCCTACGAACGCAAGGGCGAAATCGCCAAAGCGAAAACCTTTTATCGTCAGGCGCTGGCTATAGATCCGCGTTTCGAGGAGGCACGCGCCAATCTGAAGCGATTGGGTGAATAACCCCCCCAACAGGACCGCACGATGCAAATCTTGCGAACAATTCGCGAGGTGCGTGACTGGGTACAGGCGGAGCGCCGCCAGGGGCGCCCCATCCACTTCGTGCCCACGATGGGCTACTTTCACGAGGGGCACCTCAGCCTGATGCGCCGCGCCAAAGCCGATGGGGGCGCGGTGATCGTCAGCCTCTTTGTCAACCCACTGCAGTTCGGTCCGCACGAGGACTACGAACGCTATCCGCGCGATTTCGAGCGCGACCGCCAGATGGCAGAGTCGGTGGGTGTAGATGCCCTCTTTTACCCCGAAGTGAGCGAGATGTACCCGCCCGGCTTCCAGACCGAGGTGCGCGTAAAACAGCTTTCGCAGCCTCTGTGCGGACGCTCGCGCCCTGGGCACTTCGAAGGCGTGGCGACCGTCGTGCTGAAGCTGTTCAATATCGTCACGCCCGACCGCGCCTACTTTGGCGAAAAGGACTATCAGCAGCTGCGCATCATCCAGCAGATGGTGCGCGACCTGAACCTGCCAATAGAGATCGTGCCCTGCCCGATTGTGCGCGAACCGGACGGGCTGGCGATGTCCTCGCGGAACGCCTATCTTTCGCCTGAGGAGCGTCAGGCAGCGACGGTGCTTTATCGCAGCCTGCAGTGGGCGCAGGAACAGGTACGGGCGGGCGAGCAGGATCCGCTGCGCATCCAGCGCGGCGTCTACGAAATACTCGCCCACGAGCCGCTTGCCCAGATCGACTATGTGGAGCTGGTGGATGCGGAAACGCTGGAGCCAGTCAGCCGCATCGAGCGTCCCACTCTGCTGGCACTTGCTGTCTACTTCGGCAAAGCGCGGCTCATCGACAACACCGTGCTGACCCCACCTGGTGGATAGAAAGCAAGTAGGGTTCAGGCTCCTCAAAATGAGTGCCTTTGCGGGCGCGTTTCACCACCCGCACAGATCGACGCCGCGTTCGCGGGCGATTTGCTTCGCCTTTTCATAGCCGGCATGGGCGTGGCGCATAATCGCCGTGCCGGGGTCGTTGGTCAGCACGCGCTCGATACGCCATGCAGCTTCGTCGGAGCCGTCTGCCACGCACACCTGCCCCGCGTGCAGCGAGTAGCCCATGCCGACGCCCCCACCATGGTGGAAGCTGACCCACGCCGCACCTGAGACCGCGTTCAGCGCAAAGTTGAGCAGGGGCCAATCGGCGATTGCATCGGAGCCATCGAGCATCGCCTCGGTCTCGCGGTAGGGGCTAGCAACGCTGCCGCCGTCCAGATGGTCGCGCCCGATCACAATAGGGGCTTCCAGCTCGCCTCGACGCACCATCTCATTAAACAGCAGCCCTGCCTTGTCGCGCTCGCCGTAGCCGAGCCAGCAGATGCGCGCGGGCAGCCCCTGAAACTTGAACTTTTTGACGCCCTTCGTGAGCCAGCGACGCAGCCCCTCATCCTCTGGGAATAGCTTCAGAATAGCCTCATCCGTTTTGTAGATGTCCTCGGGATTGCCCGACAGGGCGACCCATCGGAAGGGACCACGCCCCTCGCAGAACTGGTCACGGATGAAGGCAGGCACAAAGCCGGGGTAGCTAAAAGCATCGGCGAAACCGCCCTCCTTCGCGAACGCTCGCAGATTGTTGCCGTAATCAAAAGCAATGGCGCCTGCCCGCTGCATCTGCACGATTGCCTCACAGTGGATCGCCATCGATTCCATAGCGCGGCGGCGCACGCTCTCAGGATCGGTGCGACGCAGCGTTTCCAGATCCTCCCCCGGCTTCAGAAGCGGCACATAGCCGTAGAGCGGGTCATGCGCGCTGGTCTGGTCGGTCACCAGATCGGGAATGAAGCCAAGTTTGACCATGCGGGGCAGGATATCGGCGGCGTTGCCCAGCAGTCCGATGGAGAGCGACTCGCCCTTGCGCTTTGCCTCCTCCGCTATGCGGAGTGCCTCATCCAAGCTTTCCGTCAAAGTATCGAGAGAGTTCGTTTCGAGCCGTCGCCGGATGCGGTGCGGATCCACCTCCACGATGATAGCGACGCCTTCGTTCAGCGTGACGGCTAAAGGCTGTGCGCCGCCCATGCCGCCCAGCCCGGCGGTGACGGTAATCGTGCCGCGCAGCGTGCCCCCAAAATGCTTCTTGGCAGCCGCGAGGAAGGTCTCGTAAGTGCCCTGCAGGATGCCCTGCGTGCCGATATAAATCCAGCTGCCAGCGGTCATCTGCCCGAACATGATCAGCCCCGCGCGCTCCAGCTCATCGAACACCTCCCAGGTCGCCCATTTCGGCACGAGGTTCGAGTTGGCAAGAATTACGCGCGGTGCACGCTCGTGCGTTTTGAACACACCTACGGCACGCCCCGACTGCACCAGCAGCGTCTCGTCGTTTTCGAGGCGTTCCAGTACTTGG
This sequence comes from Armatimonadota bacterium, assembly GCA_039630445.1. Taxonomy (GTDB): domain Bacteria; phylum Armatimonadota; class Fimbriimonadia; order Fimbriimonadales; family GBS-DC; genus HRBIN15. Next base: position 3,217 of record JBCNVA010000162.1, on the reverse strand, counting down.
AGGATACGCTCCAGATCATCCCAGCTGCGCGCCGCTTTGCCGCGCCCGCCATAGACGATCAGCTCCTCCGGTTTTTCTGCCACTTCGGGGTCTAAGTTGTTCAGCAGCATTCGCTTGGCAGCTTCCTGAATCCAGCCTTTGGCGGTCTTGTGGGGACCGCGTGGGGCGCGTACCGTGCGCGTCGTTGCGATGGTCTCTGCCAGTTGCATAGGGATCACCTGTGGACATATTTCGTGCGCCGTCAGGTTTCTCCTGCCAAGCTCTCTTGTGCCAGCTCCTTTCTGAGGGCTTCCAAGCGACTGCTACCTGCGTGGTTCGGGCAGGCTCCACGGGGGTTTGATTTTGCCGTCTGGCTCGCGCTCCAGTAAGATGATGGTGGGTGGGCGTGTGGCGACATGTCCATCGGCGTGCAGCACATTAACTCCCTTGCCGTGAAAGGCGCGTAGATTGCCCGCTACCCATCCGCCGTCGTTGCGGATGCGCCAGACAGCCAGCCGCGCGATAAAGCGGCTTTGTGGGGTCGGCGCGAGTAGACTGTCATCAAAGGTCAGCACGAAGCCGTCGTTGCCCTCCGCAAGCGGGAGCGGGTCTATCGTGCCGAGTTGCCCACCCGCTACGCTATCCGCAATCAACACGGTCTGCCCAGGATTAGGGAGGTCAGCCACCCGACGCGCTGAGAGGGGTGCATAGAAGCCGTAAGAGAGGCGCAGCATGCGCGTCGGGTCGCGCGGATGGGTGATGAGAGTGCTGCCTCCGAGCGGGTCAGCGGGGCATAGGAGGACGTGCTCCAGCTCCTTGCGCACATATCCGCTGATGCCCAGCACCCAAGTGAGCGGTCGCCCCTGCGCGTCCTGCAACGGCTGTCCCCCTGCATCCGCATAATAAGCTACAGGTAGTGCCCCTCCATAGTCCATCTGATACAGATTTAGCGCGGTGGCGATCTCCTTTAGGTTTGAAAGGCAGTCTGCAGTGCGTTTGATATCGACCACCTGCTGATAGAGCGGGATCAGCACCAGCAGAAAGACCGCCCCTGCTACGCCCAGTGCCAACTTTTCGAGCCGTGTCAAGCCAGAGCGGTTCATCGGGGTTGCAAATAGCTGGAAGAGATAGGGGCATCCTCCCAGAAGCCCATCTCGCGCAGCAGCTGAGCCGCTTCCTCGCGCTTTACGATAAGGTCGGTGCCGCGCCCGTGGCGCACAGGCAGCGTCTGCATGCGAATCCGCTCCTGAGGCAGTTCGCGGGCGAACAGGGCAAGTGCCAGAATCTGCTCATACGCCAGCGTCGTGCGCGTGTTGCGCAGCGCCGCGTTCAGGATGTAGGGGGCGCGCAGCCAGACCGAGGGCTTCTGGAGTCGTTCCTTGACTGCGCGTAAAAACTTCTGCTGCCGCTCGATGCGATGAAAATCGCTGTCGGTGTAGCGAAATCGCACATAGCCGAGTGCTTGCTTGCCGTTGAGATGCTGTACGCCCGGCTTCAGATCGATGTGCAGGTCGCCCCAGTTGTCGTGATAATACATCCGCTTCTCGACTTCTATCGTCACTCCGCCCATCGCGTCGACCGCTTCCTCAAACGCTTTATAGCTCACAATCGCCAAGTGGTCGATCTTGATGTGCCCCAGCAGGGTGCTGACCGTTTCGCTGAGCAGCTGGGGACCCCCCAGCACATGGGCAGCGTTGATTTTGCCCCAACCGTGGCGTGGGATACGAACCAGCGTATCGCGTGGGATGGAGATCACATCGACGCGCCGATTGCGGAAGTCGAAGCGTGCCAGCATAATTGTGTCGGTACGGGCGGCGGTACTTATGACGCGCTTGTAGCGGTCGCGGTTCTCATCCGCACCAACGACCAGCACGGTGACAGCATCTTGCAGCGGGAACGCGACCTCGGGGCGTGTCTCACCCCGAACATAGGCAATCAGGGCGCGGCGCATGCTGCCCTCCCCTGCAAATGAGAGGTAGCCCAGTGCGGCGCCCAGCAGCAGCCCGCCCAGCCAGAAAAGCACCCAGAAACTTGCCCAGAAGATGCGTCGCGCCCGCCTCCGTGCGGGACGCTTCTGCCGAACTTGCCGTTCCTCCCTGCTTTGTGTTGCCATGCGCACGCCAAAGTATACCTGAACAAATCGCGTCATTCACGACGCCAAACGAATACCACGCTATCGGGCGGCTTTGGGTGGCGTGATGGAGGGGGGCTGGATATAGAGTGGGGTGAGCCGAAAGGGATGCACCGTCTCGCCTGCCTGGAAGCGTCGCCAGCCTGCCAGCGCCACCCCTACTGGGTCAGGGGCTTCAATGACCTGATAGAGCGCGTTCGGAAGCAGCGGCTGGAGCCATTCACGCGCCTGAACCGTGCCAATCACGAGCAGCAAGTCTATGCTCGTGGGGCGTGTGCGCCTGAGCCAGTCGGACAGACTGGATTGTTTGACCATCGCGGGCGGCTGCGGGTCGGGCAATAGCCATTGGAGATAGAGCGCATCACGCCGCGCAGGCAATGCCACCAGCCGCGGTAGCCCCTCAGGCGCCAGTGTAGCGCACGCTTCGAACGCTGAAACGCCCACCAGCGACTTCGCCAGCGCGTGTGCCCAGGTCTTGGCAAGCATCACGCCGATTTTCAGCCCTGTGAAGGAGCCAGGCCCTACATCGACCGCAAACGCATCCACCTGAGATAGCGTCAACTGGCAACGCTGAAGCAGCCATTCAGTGGCGTGAAGCAAGTTGCCCGATAGGTTCAGCCCGTGCTGCAGGCGCACACTGCCCAGCAACGCGCCACCCCGTACCAGCGCCGCGCCACAGATCGCCCCTGTGGACTCAAGCGCGAGCAACCACGAATCGTCCGATGGCTGCATAGTCTGGCTTATACCAATTAGCGTTTCAAACGCCGTGATGCCGTCGGCGAGACGCCGACGCTACGGACACGCTCTGCGTAGCGTCGGCGAGACGCCGATGCTACGGACACGCTCTGCGTAGCGTCAGCGAGACGCCGATGCTACGAACACGCTCTGCGTAGCGTCAGCGAGACGCCGACGCTACGAACACGCTCTGCGTAGCGTCGGCGTCCCCGCCGACGAAACTACGCTCCTTGAATCCCGATTGGTATTAGTTGAGGTGTGGCAAACTTGCAAGCTGCTTTTCCCTTGCCTTTTGCACCTCATGCGCCCGGATAGCCTGCATCCGCCGCCGCTGTGCCGCGTTCGCGAGCGACCTTTTCGGCATAGCCGCTG
>JBCNVA010000161.1:0-2239 GCA_039630445.1 Armatimonadota bacterium | reverse complement strand
CCTTGGCTTACCTCTGCCCGAAAACGCGAATTTAGAGGGCTATCTGTTCCCCAGCACCTATCGACTGCCACCTGGCAGCGGCGCGGAGACCGCCATCCGCACGATGCTCAAGGCGACGCTCCAACAAGTCTATCTCCCCTACAAATCGGTGATTCAGCAGCGCGGTCAAAGCCTGCACGAGGTGCTGACCATCGCCTCCATGATCGAAAAGGAGGCGTTGCACGATACCGATCGCCCCTTGATCGCCGCCGTCATCTATAACCGCCTCAAAAAGGGCATGCCGCTGCAGATCGATGCGACGGTGCTGTATGGGATGGGGCAGTGGAAGTCGCGCGTGCTGTACAAAGACTTGCAACATCCTTCGCCCTACAACACCTATCGTCGTCGGGGGCTGCCACCTGGTCCGATTGCCAGTCCCGGGTTGGCAAGCATTCGCGCTACACTCAACCCTGCGAGGGTGGACTATCTATTCTATGTGGCTCAGGCGGACGGCTATCATCGCTTCACCCGCACCTACGAGGAACATCTGCGGGCGATTCGGGAGGTGCGGCGTGCCGCGTCGAATGCTCCCTACAAGAACTGATACTCCGCGCTGGCGAACACGATCTGCAGCGCGCCATTAATCAACTCGCGGTCGTTGATATGCAGGGCGTCCAATCCACCCTTTGCCTGCAGGTAATCGATCAGTTTGCGGCGGGTCTCCTTCTGCAGGCGTACATCGAGCGTTTGCTCCAGCCTATCGACGAACGCTTCGAGAGTTTCTGGGGGCGTATCGCCTGCTAGGGCACGCAAGGTGGTCAGCGCAGGGCGCGCCACACGCCCGCGTCCACCTGCGCCGATCGCGGGACCTGTCAGCATCTGCGCAAAGCGCATCCGCTCCAGCATCGTCGCGGAGCTGATCCACGCTGTGCCCCACTCCCAACCTGCCACATCGGGGGGATAGAGCAGCGCCTGACCCATTCGTCGCATCCACTGACCCCCTAACCGCAGGAACGCCAGCAGCGTACGCTGTCCGCGAGCCTCACTCAGATTGACCTCGCGCAGCCGCTCCCCCACGCCCACCTGCCGCAAAGTGCCGATCACAAACTCCACAGGGCTTTTGATCCGCTTCCGAAACGCCCGCTCGCTCCAGAACACCGTAGAGGTCAGCAGCCGACGCAACAGCGCCTTGATTTCGTAGCCCGATTCAGTAAAGGTTTTCGCCAAGGCGGCAACGGCTTTCTCGTCGGGCGGATCGATGTCGTTGACAAAGTGGCGATAGAACTTGCGGGCGATGGAGGTCGCCGTGGCGGGATGCTCCACAGCTATGCGCACGATGTCCTCACCCCCGAAGTGCCCACGCCTGCCCAAAAAGACCTTCTCACCGTCATCATGCTGGGCACGATTGAACACGAACGCGCCCGTTACGCGGCTGTAGGTCCAGCCAGTAAACGCACGCGCCGCCTCCTTGATGTCCTGCTCGGTGTAGTGCCCGATGCCCATCGTGAACAGCTCCAGCAACTCGCGGGCGAAGTTCTCGTTCGGCTTGCCCTTCACATTCCGAAAGCCGTCCAGCCACACCAGCATCGCGGGATCGCGTGCCACCTCCAGCACCAGCGTCCCGAAATTGCCTACCCCCAATCGCTGGAACAGCTGAATCTGCATCAGCATCAGGCGTCCATCGTTCACTTTGGAGGCGGAAGTGGCAAAATGATTGTGCCAGAAAAGCGCCATGCGCTCCTGCAGCGGGCGGCGCGTGACGAGCATGCGATAGATCCACCACGCGCTGACCATTTGGGGCTGCAAACGCAGGCTATCGCCCTGCAGCAGGCGCAGAATCTCGGTGTCATCGATCGCCTCTGGCTCCTGATCGTAGTGGAGCAGCGCATCGATTGTGCCCTCGATGCCTAACGGTAGGTAACGCTCCACTTCCGCTCGGCTGGCACTCAATCCCGCGCGCCTCAAAAGATGCGCCAGTCGCTCCCTTAGCAGGCTCTGCATCACGCCCACCAGTATATTAGACGCTGCGAAGTGGTAGGGGTTCGTTTCCTTACCCCCTGCATCGTGCATCACGCGATACCAGGAAAACCCGATGGGTGTTAGCCAGCGAAGGCTGGCTTCTTTGACAGGGAGGCGAATGGGTGTATAATAGTGACGGTGCGGCGATGTCCCAGTGGAATGGTGTGTATCCGCACTGGAGTTGGCGTGGAGATTTGGCGGTGACGAGCCACGCTACTGGTTCCTTTGCGCCTGCGGCGTT
>JBCNVA010000160.1:0-12241 GCA_039630445.1 Armatimonadota bacterium | reverse complement strand
GGGAAGCGGGTATAGTTTTTCTGTGCGTGAGGAGCTGGTCTGGGCGGATGAGGGCGCGCCCGAGTCGCCGTCGGCGTGGCGGGCGACGCTGGAGTTCATCGGCTCGGTCGGGTTGCTGCTGATGGCGGCGTTGCGTGGGCTGTTGCTGGGGCGGCTGGAGGGGCGTGAAACGCTGCATCAGATGGCGTTCATCGGGGCGACCTCGGTGCCGATTGTGATGCTGACCAGCAGCTTGGCGGGAGCGGTCATCACGCTTTACAGCACTTCGCTGCTGTTGCGTGTAGGGGGTAGCGGCTTCGTGGGTGGCGCGCTCAGCGTGGCGATGACGCGCGAAATCGCTCCCATCCTCACGGGCATCATGGTCACCGCGCGGTGTGGCTCCGCGATTGCCGCGCAGCTGGGCACGATGAAAATCACCGAGCAGATCGATGCGCTGCGCGCGCTGGGGGTCAGCCCGGTGCAGTATCTGGTGGTGCCGCGCCTGCTGGCGAGCCTGGTGATGTTCCCGCTGCTGGGCGTGGTGGCGAGCTTTGCGGGCGTGCTGGGCGGGCTGATGGTCGCCGTGGCGCTGGGTGTGCCCACGCCTGTCTATTTCCGTTCCGTGCAGCTGTTCACTGAGCCGTTCGACCTGATAGGCGGGCTGATTAAAACGGTGGTGTTCGCGGTGATTATGGTGATGGTCTGCTGCCAGCAGGGGCTGAGCGCGCGCGGGGGTGCGGTGGGCGTCGGGCACGCCACCACACGCGCCGTGGTGCTGACGATGGTGCTGATTTTCGTCGCCAACTACTTCCTTGCCGATGCGCTGTTCGCCGAGCGATGAAGGGCAAAGAGCCAGCATATGTGACGCCCGCGATTGAGCTGCGTGGGCTGGTCTATACCGTGAACGGGCGCACCATCTTGCAGGGGATCGATCTGCAGATTGCGCCTGGCGAGATTGTGGCGGTGATGGGACCTTCGGGCTGCGGTAAGACGACGCTGCTGAAGTGCATCGCGGGGCTGCTGCGTCCGACCGCAGGCGAGGTGCGCATCGAAGGGGTGGAGATCGGGCAGCTGAGCGAGCGGGAGCGCATGCCCCTGCGCCTCAAACTCGGCATCGTGTTCCAGCACGCTGCCTTGTTCGATTATCTTACCGTGTTCGAAAATGTGGCGTTCGGGTTGATGCGCCATCGGCGGCTTCCGCGCGCCGCTGTGGAGCGGATCGTGCGCGAGCGACTGGCTTGGGTCGGACTGGAGGGCGTTGAACACCTTTACCCAGCGCAGCTTTCTGGTGGGATGCGCAAGCGGGTCGGGCTGGCGCGCGCCCTCGCCTTAGATCCCCATATCGTGCTGTTCGATGAGCCGACGAGCGGGTTAGACCCCGTGAACGCCTTCCAGATTGATACGCTCATCCGCCGTCTCAACCGAGAGCTGGGACTGACCGCTGTGGTGGTGTCGCACGATGTGGTCAGCGTGTTCCGCACGGCGGACCGAATCTTGATGATGGACGCGGGTCAAATCCTGCTGGAGGGCGATCCAGAAACTATCCGCCACAGCGACCATCCACAGGTGCAGGCATTCCTGCAGATGGCTTCAGCGGAGCGGTTGGGGTAGTATCAATCGCCTTATCAGATGCCGTGTTATCGTCGGCGGGGACGCCGACGCTACGTAGGGGGCGGTCTTCTCGTCGGCAAGGACACCGACGCTACGCAGGGGGCGGTCTTCTCGTCGGCGGGACGCCGACGCTACGCGCAGCTTTCTCTCACCGAAACTCATAATCGACCACTTTCCAGCTGTCGCCAGTCGGGGCGACATAGACCAGCGCAGTGCCGTAGTTCAAATCGCCCTGCACATGGTACTGGAGGCGCCAGCTTTCGGCAGCGCGGGGATGCTTTAGCTCTGCAGGCGACTGCACCGCCTCTACCAGCTCGACCGAGGTAATGCTGCCCCAGCCATACTGCTGCTTCTCCTGCCACGCCTTTTTGATGTCCTGTTTTTCCTTGGGCAGGGAAGCCTTGTCCACCACCTGCTCCGCCTCCTTGAAGGCGTTTCGAGCGAGGGCACGGATGAATGCATCGGCGGGGCGCTGATAGGATGGACGGCGCAGTGTGCTAACGACTGGCGCCAACGCCACCGCTGCAAAAATCACCACAATCCCGATAAAGAGCCATATGAGCCAGTGGACCTTGCCCGCTTGCCTCTGCATAGAACCGAATTCTACCCGAACCGTGGGGTATCATGACAAGCAGGTGCGAAGCCAATGAAACGCGCAGGGTTCACTTTGATTGAGTTGCTGGTGGTGATCGCCATTATTGCGATTCTGGTAGCGCTACTGTTCCCTGTGTTCGCCAAGGCGCGTGCCAAGGCGCGTCAAAGCCAGTGCCTTTCGAACCTGCGCCAGATCGGGATGTCGATCGAAATGTACGCCATGGACCACGACGACCTCTATCCCTTCGCAGTAGATCCGACCGACCGATACACGCCCCAGATATGGCGCGATTATCCGCAGTGGCAACAGTGGATCCCCTATATGCCGATGCTGCACGAAGTGCTGCAGCCCTACCAAAAGAGCCGTGAGATATGGCGTTGCCCTGCCGACACGGGCTACACGGTGCAGGATTTTACGGGTGAGCCGTTTGATACCCGTCCCTCGTCCTACGAACGCTACGGCACCAGCTATCTGTTCCGTACCGAGATCGCCTTCCGCCTGATGCGCGTGGGGAGTTTCCAGTTCAGTTCTCAGGTGAACATGCTCTTTGACGGCACGGGCAAGTGGCACGGGAGCAAACGCTGGTTCTTCGAGGATTATCCGCCCGATTCGGGCTACCGCTACAACTGCCTGTTTGCCGACCTGCATGTGAAAAATGTCACACTGGAGGAGATGTGGCGGGCATGGAACACCCCTCTTTGATCCTGCGAGCGAACTGGGTGCTGCCGATCAGTGGCGAGCCGTTGCCAAACGGCGAGGTGGTGGTTGAAAACGGGCAGATTGTGGAGGTGCGCCCGCAAACAAATTCGCGCAAGGGGAGCGACATCCTTGATTTCGGCGACGCGATCCTGATGCCCGGTTTGGTGAACGCGCACTGCCATCTGGAATACACAGCGCTGCGCGGGCTGAATGACCGCACACCCTTCTTCGCATGGATTCGGGCGCTGGTGGAGTTGAAAGCGCAGGCACCTCCTGAACTGTGGCTGCCCTCCGCCATGCTGGGCGCCGCGGAATGCATCGCGAACGGTATCACCTTCGTGGCAGACAACACCGATTCGGGCGTTAGTGCCGAGGTGCTGGCACGAACAGGGTTGCGCGGGCGTGTCTACCAGGAAGTGTTCGGCATCGGCAAGGAACCCGATGATGAGACGATTCTCAACCAGCTACGCGAGCGGCTGGACACCCTGCGCCAAACCATCGAAAAATATGAGTCGACGGGGCGTATCTCGCTGGGCATCTCTCCCCATTCTGTATACACAGTACGCGACAGCCTGCTGAAAGCCGTGGTGCGCGAGGCGCAGCAAGCGAATCTGCCCCTGAGCATCCACGCGGCAGAATCCTCTGAGGAGGTCACGCTGACGCGCTCTGGTTCGGGACCCTTTGCGGAGATGTTCGCCCAGCGCGGCATCGACTATCTCCACCCGCGCGTGCCGCCCGTGGAGTACCTGAATCAGGCAGGCGCGTTGACCCCGGCAACGCAACTGGTGCACTGCGTGCGCATAGAACCCTACGAGATGCGCTTCGTTGTCGATTCGGGGGCTTCGGTGGCGCACTGTCCTCGTTCGAACGCGCGGCTGCTAACAGGAGTAGCACCGTTGTACGAGTTGCGACGGCGCGGCGTGCGCGTTGGGCTGGGCACTGATAGCGTGGTGAGCAGCGGTAGCTTGGATCTGCTGGAGGAGATGCGGTTCGGTGCGTTGATGCAGCGGGCGCATGCCTATGTGGCGCAGCCGAGCTGGCGCGACTGGGTGGCGATCGCCACGCTGGAGGGCGCACGCAGCCTTGGTGTGGAGGATCAAATCGGCTCGCTGGAGGTGGGCAAGCGCGCCGACCTGATTGCTGTGCGCACACACCGGCTCGCCTTTAGCCAGATGCCTGATCCCTACGCTGCGCTGGTGCTGGTGGCACGCGGTGAGGATGTTGCGCTCACGATGGTGGAGGGCACCATCCTCTATCAAGAGGGGCACTGGCGCACGCTGGAACCCGACTCGATCCGCGCCGAACTCGAAAAGTTGGCACCATATCGTACTGAATAGCCGCTTTGGCGCCCTCGCCCAACACCCTTGGGGTATACTCGCAAGCATGGCAGAGGGGTACACCTATCGGGATGCGGGCGTCGATATCGACGCGATGAACCGCGCGCTCACCCAGATTAAGGAGAGTGTGCATCGTACCTTCACCCCCGCAGTGTTGACCGAGCTGGGCGCGTTCGCGGGCTGTATGCGCCTTGAACTCGAAGGCTTTCAAGAGCCAGTGCTGACCGCCAGTATCGACGGCGTGGGCACGAAGGTGCGTGTTGCTCGCATGATGAACAGCTACAGGGTGCTGGGACACGATGTGGTGGTGCATGGCGTGAACGATTTGCTGGTGCATGCGGCGCGCCCGCTACTGTTTCTGGACTATCTGGCGATGGCAAAGCTGGAGCCTGAGGTGCTGCTTCAGGTGGTGGAGGGCGCGGCGGAGGCGTGCCAGGCGCACGGCATCGCGCTGATTGGGGGCGAGACCGCCGAGATGCCCGATGTGTACATGCCCGGCGAGATCGATGTGGCGGGCTGTATCATCGGGATTGCCGAACGCGCCCAGATCCCCACCCCCGCGCGCGTGACTTCGGGCGACGCGGTGATTGGCATCGCCTCGAACGGGCTGCACACCAACGGCTACACGCTCGCCCGCAAGGTGCTGTTCGAGGTCGCCAACATGCGCCTGGACGAATACCTGCCCGATGTGGGCATGATTTTGGGCGAGGCACTGCTACAGCCCCACCGCAGCTATTTTCACGCGGTCTACCCCCTGCTGAGCGCAGGCGCGATCCACGGCATGGCACACATCACGGGCGGCGGGCTGTACGAGAACATTCCCCGCGCACTGCCCAGCGACCTGCGCATCGCCGTTGACCGGCGCAGCTGGGAAGTGCCCCCGCTTTTCCGCCTCATCCAGCAACTGGGGAATGTGTCCGATGCCGAGATGTTTCGCGTGTTCAATATGGGCATCGGCTATGTGCTGATTGTTGCCCGCGAGCGCACCAACGAGGTTCTGGAGGCACTACAGCGCGCGGGCGAGACCGCTTGGCTTATCGGCGAAGTGCAGCGCGGTCCCCGCGAGGTGCAGATTATATAGCTTACTCCCAATACGAAGGCTTACGCAACTCATCAAGCGTCAGCGACTTCACATGCCCATCGGCGAAGGCGGTACTGGCAAACCGTCGGAAGTGCCGATGCCAGCAGTGCCCGTAACTCATCGGGCGCAGGGGTGGCTCACCCTGCCAGTAGCTCGGCGGGTAGACCATCGCGTAGCCCAGCTGCGCGTAGCCCGTGCAGGTGCTGGCTTGCCCGCTTGTTGATAGCGTGATGCTCTCCACAAACAGCACAATCTCCCCAGGGCGCGAGACCTTGCTTAGCTGGATCCCCTCATAGGGATACTCGGTCGGATTGTACGGGTCAATCCCGGGCGAAAAGAGAAGCTGGTGGTAGCCCCAGGCTGGGAATCGTCCGAACACATAGCCGAAGTAGGGATGGCTCTCCTCACGGCAGTTGCTCGGCGGCTCGTCAGGACACCAGAACAGGCGGAACGCCTTCGTGTAGGGGCGCAGCAGCCAGGGCCAGAAGAAGAAACCATAATTGTTCGGCTGGGTCTGACCTCCCTGTCCGATGTAGTAGGCTGGGAAGAAACGCTCCTCATAATCCTGCAAGTAAAGCAGCGCCGCCATCGTTACCTGGCGCAGATTCGACAGGCACTGACTCTGACGCGCCTTTGCCCGCGCCTGCGCCAGCACAGGGAACAGCATCGCCGCTAAAATCGCGATAATTGCAATCACCACCAGCAGCTCGATCAGGGTGAAGCCCTTTTTCATCTCAGCACCCGTTCCCGAAATGGAACAGTACGGTAAGCAAATCCGCGTCGTCTACGACGCCGTCACGGTTCAGATCCTCAGGCAGATTCGAGCCAGCCTGACCGAAGCGGAATAGCACGGCAAGCAGGTCTGCGTCATCCGTGCAGCCGTTGCCGTTCACATCACCTGCCACACGATAGACGATTTGCAATAGGGGACCGCGCCGACCTGCGTCGTTGCGAGAATAGAACCGGTAGAAGCGTGTGCCACCTTGACCTGCGGGGTCTATCGCGGAGACAAAGGCAATCCCCAGTTCACCTGTGGTGCTGACCGCTTGATTGAAGTAGGTCTCAAACGCGCCTCGATTCGCCAGCAGGTCGATCGGGATGGTGAAAGGCGCGTCGATACGGTAATTGACCATCGCCCCCGTGCCAAAGATGATCGCGCCCGGATAGGGGTTGTTTGGAGCATTATAGTCCCAGCTCGCCTCGCTGAAGTCGGTGTGGTTCAGGTCACGCGCTTCTAATGGGTACAGCACGCCTTCCTCCCGCGTGTAGCCGGGCGGCTGGGTCTGGGTCACCACGATGCGCGCCTCCAGCAGCTGATAGGTCACCCCCGCTCGGAAGGGGGTAAGGCGCCACTTGGCAAGCGCATAGGAAAAGTTCAGCGCAGGACGCGCCCCGGTGGGATCCACGGCATTCACACCGTCGCCCCAGCAACGCAAAATCGCCGTGAAACCCGGATTGAACGCCTGATCGTAGTACCACACATCGTCGGTCGGCTGCGCCTGATAACTTTGCTGGGCGTCCATCGGGGTGAGGAGGGCGATCAACCATAAGCCAAACGCTGTGTACAGCTTTTTGCCAAAAACCTCTACAGACACTCCGATAGCCGCCCGCCACGATTCTATAGTCTTTCGCATCGCGCTTTGCCTCCGTCATCCTAAGAGGATGGCATTATGGAGCCTCAAGATGCTAATGGCTCGGCGACATCCTTTTGTCCAGAGGCGACTTGCGTTGATAATCGAACCCTTGATGTGGAACAATCGTTTCCGCTGGCAATGAGCGGAATGAGGGTGTTGGTGGTAGAGGACGACCGTGTCGCGGCGCGGGTGCTGGAGCGCCTGCTGCGTCAAGCAGGCTATGAGGTGCAGGTCGCCCACGATGGCAAGCAGGCGTGGACGCTGTATCAGCAAAGCCCTGTACCGCTGGTGATCACTGACTGGATGATGCCCGAAATGGATGGGTTAGAGCTGTGCCGTCGGGTGCGCGACTATCCGCAAAACAGCTACACCTACATCCTGCTGCTAACTGCGCGTGACCAGAAGGAGGATCGAATAGCGGCGCTCAACGCGGGCGCGGATGACTTCTTGACAAAACCTGTGGATGTCTCCGAACTGCAGGCGCGTCTCCGCACCGCGCAGCGCATTCTGGATACTGAGCGACGCTTGCATGAGCAAAATCGCCAGCTGCAAGAGTTGAACGAGGAACTCTCTATGCAAGCGGAGCAACTGGAGCAGTCGATGCAACTGGTTGAATTTGCCAACCGCCGCTTCGCCGAGCTGTTCGAGAACCTGCCCATCCCTTGCTTCACCTTTGATGCCGAAGGCATTCTGCATGAGTGGAATCATGCGGCGGAACAGCTCTATGGCTACTCCAAAACCGAGGTGCTGTTTCGATCTATGTTCGAAAAAGTGTTCACCGATGAGGCGACGACACGCATGCAGAGCCTGATGCAGATGGTGCTAAGTGGCAGCACGCTGCAGGGCATCGAATCGGAAGATCGGGATGCTAAAGGCAGGATTCATTATGTCTTACGCAGTGCCTTTCCTTTGCGTGTGCCCAGTGGCGAAGTGGTGGGAGGTGTCGTCGCAGTGGTCGATGTGACCGATCGGGTGGAGTACGAACGCCATTTGAGAAGCCTTGCGACCACGGATGGGCTGACAGGTGTTCACAATCACCGAGCGTTTCAGGAGTTTCTGGAGCAGCGGTTCGCTGAGGCGACGCGCTACCATCAGCCACTTGCGCTCATCATGCTGGATGTGGATCACTTTAAGCAGTTTAACGACACCTTCGGTCATCAAGCGGGCGACGAGGTGCTGAGACGGGTGGCGCAGATTCTGAAGCGGCAGGTACGCGAGGTCGACTTTGTTGCGCGCTATGGTGGCGAGGAGTTCGCCATCGTACTACCTGCTACCGAGTTAGAAGGGGCGGTTCAAGCGGCGGAGCGTCTGCGTCAGGCAATTGCAGAGGCAGAGTGGCTCCATCGCCCCATAACCGCCAGCTTCGGTGTGGCAGTCCTGCAGCCATGGATGACTAACCGCCAGCAATTGATAGCGGCTGCCGACCAAGCCCTCTATCAGGCAAAAGCGGCAGGACGCAATCGGGTCTGCACGATGTCTGACCTCCTTCAGGAAGCAGGAGAATCAGCACAGGTGTGGAACAAAGCCTCATAGTGCGGGCGTCTTACCTCTCAACAAACGCGGAGGTTCAGAATGGGTCAGCTAAGGGTGGGGATAAAGGCACAGGTCAAGGTTGGGGTGCAGGCAAGTCCCGGGCTAAAGCTGCTGGCGCAGATGCTGACACTCAACACGCAGGAGCTGGAACAACTGCTCGCTCAGGAACTGGAAGAGAACCCCGCGCTGGAGCTGAGTGAGGATGCCAAGGCCTTTGTCCCGCCTTCTCAGCCCGTTATCATCTCCTACGAAGTGGGCGACTCGGAAGAGGAAACGGAGGATCTCTTCAGCGAGGCTGAGGAGAGTGATAACTGGTTGGCAGTACCCCCCTTGCGGCTTAAAGAGCATGTGCGTGAGCAGTTGCTGCTCAGCCTGCCCAGCGAACAGCATCCTATTGCCGAGTATCTGGTCGAATCGCTGGATGAGCGTGGCTATCTGAATACTGATATTGAGGAGGTCGCTTTACAGTTCGAATGCACTCCTGAGCAGGTGGAGCAGGTGCTGCACGCGCTCCAGCAATGCGATCCGCCCGGCGTGGGCGCTCGCACGCTGCAGGAATGCCTGCGACTGCAATTGGAAGCACTGATGCGTGAACCCTTAGAGAGCGATCAGCACGACCTGCCCCATATCGCTTATGAAATCGTAACCCATGCGTGGGATGATTTCTCACGAGGTCGCCTCGATAAAGTGGCGCGGCGGCTCCGACTGGACGAAGCCACTGTTCAGGACGCGCTTCAGTTCATTCGTAACGAGCTGACACCCTACCCCGCAGAGGGCTTCTCGGAGAGGGCGTCCTCGCCTCCCACACCTCCGCTGGAGCCTGACATCATCATCCGTTATAAAAAACCCATGGGACTCACGGTGGAGTTGCGCGGGCCCTCTCCAGAGACCGTGCGCCTCAGCCCCAGCTACGCCGAACAATACTTACTGGTACGCCAGCAGGAGCATCAAGCCACCCGTGAGGAGCGGGAGCATATCTTTCAATATGTCAGTCGTGCGCGCCTCTTCCTGCAGGCACTCCAGCAGCGTCAGCAGACGCTGAAACGCATCGTGGAGGTGTTGGCGCAGCGCCAGTTCCCATTTCTGTTCACGAGCGACCCGCGCTTTCTGCAGCCGATGACCCGCGCGGAACTGGCAGAGGCGACAGGGCTGCATCGCTCCACCGTAGGACGCGCCCTACGCAACAAGTGGTTCCAGCTTCCCAGCGGAACCTTGGTACCTTCCGAGGTTTTCTTCGACGCCTCCTATCGCGTCGCGATGCTGATCCAGCAGCTTATTGAGGAGCACGAGTGCCGAGGACATGCGTTGACCGATGCCGAAATCGCCCAGAAACTTGCCGAAATGGGCATTCTCATCGCCCGTCGCACTGTGAGCAAATATCGCAATCGCCACAAAATCCTCTCCTCGCGCTGGCGCGAACGCGCCCGCCTCATCGGGTAAACTATGCCTGCACCGGCATCGCTTTATCCGGGAGGTGACATCGATGGCGAAAGCTTTTCATTTGAAGGCGGAACCACGCACGCTTATCGGGAAAAAGGCGAAGCGTTTGCTGCGCAGCGGTATCATTCCGGGCGCGCTCTTTGATAGCAAAGGGCAATCGCAGCCTGTTCAGTTTCATGAGCGCGAGCTGCTGCGCGTGTTGCACGAGGCAGGCACAACCCACCTGATTGAGGTGGAACTTGACGGGAAGCGATTCTCCACCCTGCTGCGCGAGGTGGATCGCGAGCCGATCACGACACGCATCCGCCATGTGAGCCTATGGGCGTTGCCGATGGATGAACCCATAGAAACCGAAGTGCCCATCACCTTCACGGGCGAATCGGAGGCGGTTCGTGCAGGCGGCACGCTTATCCATCCTATTGAGAAGCTCACGGTGCGCTGCCTGCCCAAAGACATCCCCGAAGCGATTGTGGTCGATCTCAGCCTGCTCAAAGAGTTTGGCGACTCGATCCATGTGCGCGATCTGACCCTGCCGCCGAATGTGCAGGTGCTGGACGATCCCGACGAGACGGTTGCCACCGTCGCCGCACCGAAGGTCGCTGCGGAGGAGGTAGCGGAGGAGATTGCCGCTGAAGTTGCCCCTGGCGAGGCGGAATAACATCCATGCACCGCTGGGATGTCACGCCAGAGGAAGCGGTCGCGATCCAGCAGCGGCTGCGCCAGCAAACCCTTCGGGAGGGTCCGCCCCCTGCTGAGGGCGCAATCATTGCGGGGCTGGATGTGGGCTTTCGCGGCGAGGTGGCACGCGCGGCAGCTGTCGCTGTGCGCTATCCCGAGATGACGCCTCTCGATCAGGCAGTCGCTGAGTTGCCCATCCAGTTCCCCTACATTCCGGGCTTGCTGGCGTTCCGCGAAGCGCCTGCCATGCTCACCGCCCTCGAAAGACTGCGCTTTGTACCTGACCTGCTAATGGTCGATGGGCATGGCATCTCGCACCCACGCCGAATGGGCATTGCGACGCACTTGGGCGTCTATCTGGACAAGCCCTCCATCGGCTGTGCCAAATCGCGCCTGTGGGGACACTTTGAGCCGCCGCCCGACGAGCCGGGCGCATGGACACCCCTGCTGGACGGCACGGAGGTGATCGGCGCGGTGCTGCGCACGCAGTGGGGTCAGCCACCGCTGTTTGTCTCCATCGGGCACCGAATCTCGCTGGAGAACGCGATTCAAACGGTGCTTGCCTGCATTCGCACCCACCGCCTGCCTGAACCCACGCGCCTTGCCCACCTCGCCGCCAGCGGCAAGCCAGTGGTCGAGGCGACCGACCAGATGCGGCTCATAGAGTAAGGAATAGCTTTAGCCATCAAGCGATAGCGCATTCCTAAAAAATTCTCTCAGCCCATGCTTCGAAAGAGGTGAGCGATGTCGGCTAAAAACATCAGGAAAGGCATCCTTGAAGGGTTGGCGATAATCTGTTCACTCTTGCCTGCGTTGTTCTTGAGTGGGTGTGAGCGGGCGCCCCAACCGCACCCCGAACAGTTTCGCTACCCGATGGGTGTGTATATCGAAGCTGCGCCGGGCGATTTCTGGCAGGCGATAGAGGCGGGACTGCGTAAGCAGCTCAGCCTGCCCGGTGTTGAGCTGAAAATTCACCACTTTACAGTGAGCGAGCGTGAACAGGTTGCTAAAGAGATGCAGGAGGGTGAGTGGCGCGCTGTCGCGCTGTGTGCGCCACCTGATGAATGGGCAAATCAGACGATTCAACAGGTGATGGGCAACGGCATCCCTCTGCTCTGCCTCGCCACCGATGTGCCCGATTCGGTGCGGGCGGGCTTTGTGGGGACTTATTATTATGACGCGGGGCGCAAAGCGGGGGCATGGTACGCGCGACGCCTTCGGCAGGGGATTGTCGTGGTGATCGCGGGGCATCCGGTGCCGCGTGCGGTGAGTGAGTTCTGGGAGGGTTTTCGGCACGGGCTGCTGTTCAATCGGCGGGTGCGGGCACGGCTCGTGTCGCTGAGCGATAGCCGTCGGGCGGTGGCGGTGTTCCGCCGCGTGCAACGAGATCCCGCTGTGCAAGGTATCTTTCTGATGGGCGCAGAGGTCGCGGCGCAAACGCTGCGTGCGCTGGAGGGCAAGCCGCGCCCCGCGTATCTGGGCGTGTTCAGCTGGCGTGCGGAGGCAGAACAGTGGTATCTGAACAGACGCTGCGATGTGTTGATTCGAGAACAGCCAGAGCAGATAGGCGAGCGATTAGGCAACCTGCTGCGCGACCACAGTACGGGGCGCGGCAAGCCGCAGACCGTGTTCGTGCCCTACCTCTGGCGAGCGC
>JBCNVA010000016.1:0-6258 GCA_039630445.1 Armatimonadota bacterium | reverse complement strand
CTGCGGATTGCTGGTGTTCGGCTCCCAGCCCCAAAGATACGGCTCCACGAAGTCGGTTGCCTCAGCGAGCGGGCGCGCCACGCCTTGCACGCGCACCTGCACCGCCTGGCGGTGCCAAAGGAGCGGCTCCGTCCACGGGTTAGCAATCAGGTTCCAACCGGGCTGGAGCGGGATGGCAACCCGCTGGTCAGGATCGGGCAGGTCGCCTACCAGCGATGGCTGAACTGCATTAGGGAGCAAGACCCAGTAGCCCTGTCCGATGCGGGGTGCTGCATTTGCATCGGGATATTGCACATACTGTCCTGTCGCCGGATTGTAGGTCGCCCACTGGTTGTTCTGGAAGCCGAATAGGGGTTGCATATCGGGGGCATCAGGGCGCAGGGGCATGCCGATCAGATGCAACCCTGCGCTGAACGGGGGCACCTGCCCCATGCGGAGAGTTGCCGCGGGCTGATCGCCCAGCGGCGCAAGGTTGCCCACGCGGTCGCGGGCACGGGTCAGGCTGCGTGTCTCGTCGCCGAATCGGCGTGCGCGGATACGCACGCGCCCTGTCTCGGTGCGCTCACCAGAAGCGCGGGTCAAGCCGATACGCCGCATGCTCGAACCCTCTTGTGCCCAGATCTCCACCTCCTCCACGCCCGAGGCGTCATCGGATGCTTGCCAATTCAGCTCCGCTTTGGTCTCTGGCACAGCGTTGGCAGGTACTTCGACTACGACACTGGGCGGCTGCTTATCCAGCGTGATGACATGCGCATTCGTGACGATGGGCGCATTCACGCCCAGATGGGGGTCAAAGATGATCGTAGCGCGGTTCACGAACTGGGTGCCAGAGGGCGCGCTGCTTAGCGGGCGGAGTCGAAACACCACACTGCCCTCCCCATGCGGCGGGTTCTGGTTGGGAGGCAAGAAGCCACCCTCATAGTAATCGCCCGTGTTCGGATCGATGCCCTTATAGCGCACGCGCAAAGTCCGTGTGTTCGGATCCAACTCGCTGCGCACCTGCACGATTACAGGGCGTGTGGGGCGCAAGTCGATGTCCAGATTGAGAGCGGTCGTGCCGGGCGGTAGCAGGCGTCGTTGTGTGCCCACCTGAACTGATAGGAACTCCAAGGTGCTAAGGTCTAGTCCCTCAGGCAGCCGATCCTCAATCAGCACCTCTTCCGCTCCCGCTGTCGCCGAGGCTAAGTTCTCAAACTTGATTTCGTAGGCGAGATGCTCATCTGCACGCAGGTAGCCGCTGATGCCAGCTGCTCCGTTCTTTTCATTTGGATCGTAGGAGAAGCCCACATCGGCACGCTCACTCGTCCGTGTACGATGTGTATAGATTTTGGTCAGCGTGTCCACTTTCTCAAGACACTCCTTGCCCTTTTCCAGCATCGTGTCGACTGCCTTTTTCGCCACATTCGCTGGTAAGCTTGGCAGAAATTCGCCAAATAGCTGTCCCAACAGGTCGGCATAGCTGATGTCCCCTTTGGCAAATTTGTACATGTGTCCTGCCAGATCGGCGGCAGTTTCTGCGATCAGCTCTGCCCGTTCTTCAGGGAGTCGCCTCTGCAGATACTGTTGGATACGACCTGCCAGAAATTGCTTGGCTGCATCTTCGCCCAACCCCACGAGATAGTCGATAGTGACCCCCTGCAGCACGGTCTGCACGAAGCCCTTTTTAGCCTGATCATCATAGAGGATTCGAAGCAGGCGTCGGATCTCGGACTCGTCAGGCGTATCCAGAGGATCCTCCAGTTCTTCAGCGATGCGCCGACGAATTGCCTGTACCAGGATGGTACTGTTGCAAGTAGCGTCCAGTAGCTCGTGGCCTAAGTAGGAGAGTAGTACAGTAGCACCCACAACCGCAATAACCACCACAGGAACGATACGCCCGCGCAGCACGGGGGGCGCGCTGCGGTTGGTGGGCACAAAGCGGACTTGCACTGCGTAGTAAACGTACTGATTCGGTCGAACAGGTTTGAGCACAGCACGGATCGTGTGGTTATCGGGTGTCAGAGGAAGCACGCCTTCTGCTACCACCTCCGAGCCGTTCAGCAGCACCTTGTACTCTGCCTGGAACTGCCCTGACTGCAACACGGTTTCGCGCACCGGGATAGGGAACTCCAGATAAGGTGTTTCGGGATAGGGCGCGCGGTTATAGAGATAGATTTCACCAATAGTATTGACACGCCCTGCCCGATAGCCCACCGGCACCCACACATACACACTCGACTGCAAAGTGCCCGCACGGATGGGCTGATAGCTCCATCTGCGCCCTTTTTCCAGCAGGGGATGTCGTACCTCAATCTCGGTATAGGCGTCGCCGGTGAACGCCGCCTCCACGCCCTCAAACTCAGCGATCAGGTGCGTACCATCCTCGGAGCGTCGAACGCGCGTGGCAACCAGCTCTGTCCTGTTCAGCACATTCGGCTCAGGAAGACGCACCGCAACCTGAACATCCTCCAACAGAGGAGTTGTCCGCAGATGAGCATGGAGTGTGCCAAACACCGCAAACGATTGAGTCCATTCAAACGAATTCACCAAAAGGCTACCTTTCCGCACTTGCAGGGCGTTAGCAAGCTGAACTGTGCGCTGGTCATCGAAACGCACTTCGGCGTTCCAAGTGCCGACATCCTGCAAGCGGATAGGATAGCGCAGCGTCAGCCGTGTTACGCCGTGGAGCCAGTTATCGGCGGCGCGGGAGACCTGCGAAGGTGCGACGGTCTGGTTCCCTTGGCGCAGTACCACCGTAACATTCGGGTGGTCGCTGGTGACCTTTACCTCAAGGGTTGCCTCCTGCGCCAGATTCGTGAGGTTCACAGGATAAGCGAGTTGCGCCGCATAGGGGCGATAGAAGGTGAGCGTGTTGCCCGTCCGGCTCCCCAGCTGATGGGCATAGAGTGTCCAGTTCCAGGCGAAGTTGTCGGGCAAGAGCGCACTGGTGGGAATCACCAGCCGCCAGCGACTGCCCCCCAACGACTGCACCTGGCTTGGCTCCACAAGCCGTTCCTCGCCAGATACTGCCGTGCTGAGATGGAACCGAATTGGCTCAGTAGGAACCGAGTTGGTGACTTCCACCTCCACTGCCACGCTATTGGCATCGGCAGGCAACCCCACAGAACGCGCCACGCTTAGCGACAGATGAGGAGCATTAATCGTAAAGTTCATGAGGTTGCTCTCGCGGTTGTTCGGGTTGCGAACCTGCAAACGCGCCGTAAGCCCATACACAATGATCAGCGTCTGATACGGCGACAGGTTGAAAGTCGCTTGCAGACGGTTCTGTGAGGCGTGCTGCACTGCAGAGGCAGTTATAGGTTCGACCGACACGCCATCAGGGGGCAGCAGCGTGACCTGCGCTCCCGGCGTAAAGAGCGATCCGTTGATAGTGATCGTGAGATTGGACAGCGGGTAGGCGTTGCCGGGGGAGATGCTTGTGATGGCGGGAATGGCTTCCACGATGCTGAAGCCGTTGACCAGACGGGCTTCCTGATTGTCGGGATTGCGCACGACCACATCCCACTGGGTGTTTTCAGGCTGACCGTTGAACTCGAACACGGCATTCAGTTCCGCGTTGCTGAGGAACTGCACTTCCACTGCGTTGATTTGCTCACTGCCGCGCTCTAAACGCACCGTGCAGCCGTTCGTGAAGCCTGTGCCTATGATCCGCACGCTCAGTCGCCCGCGGTTTGCCCCACGCGAGGGCGTAATCCCCGTTACACTCATCACAGGTCCGCCCAGCAGCGTGTTGCGATACAGAATCAGCCCCTCACCCCTCCCGGCACCAAGCACTTTTTCGTTGTAGAATGTCAGCCGATACATTTCGCGATCCAGGGTGAAGTTGGCTGCAGGGGTAAGCGAGGGGAAGTCGCTCACGCGGAACATCACCACTTTGCGATTCAGCCCATCATACACATAGAATACTCCTGCTGTGCCATCGAACGCCACCTGCGGATTGGAGACTCCTGTTAGGCTGGATTGAGCAACCACTTGTGGATTGCTGGGCACACGGGCATCTACCAGTGCTAGGTTGCCTTGCCAATCGCTGGTTAGCACATAGCCCGCGCCCGCCGCGATGTCGGAGATTAAGTCTACCTGCGGCAAAGCCACACTGCCTTGCTGGACAGGATTATCTGGATCACTCACATCGAACACGCGCAGCACCCGAACGCTACCACCCATCACATCGTACAGTGTGTTGCCCATCAGGTCGAACTTGCCTGTAGAGCTAGAGATGGAGCCGCGCAGGGCTGGGCTGTCAGGCGTGGTCAGGTCGTGGAGTTGAACCTGTCCACTACGGGTCATCATCGCCAGGTTCGAACCACTGACGCGCAGACGGTCGCCAAACCCTGGCGTGGAGAACCCGCCCGGGTCAAGACGCACTACCTGATTCAAATTGCTTCCCGTATGTTCGAACACATACAGCACGCCTCCCGATGAAACCGCCAGATGGCTCGCTCCCACCAGCGCTATATCGGTATTTGACTCGCGCTGTAGCTCTAAATCTGCCGTGCCGCGGATGGTTGGCATCGAAGGGTTAGAGATGTCAAACGCCCAGACGCTCTGTTCCATCACTGCATAGACGAAGTTCCCACGGCGCACCGCCTTGAGGGGATATGGGAATATTGTGCTCCTTGTGTGGTTCGTTGCGGGATTATGCAGTACCAGAATCGACTGCCCCTGAATCAAGGCGCGTGTTGAATCGGCGTTTTGCACATAGTGATTAGGTAGCACGCGCACAGAGATTGGCGAAGCAGGGTTGGAAACATCCACCACTTCGGTGCCGCGCTCATAGCCTGAAACCAGCACATAATTATCCGTCGCCGCCAGCCCTGCCACGCGCTCGGTGGCATAGTTCCCTACAAGTGCGGGCGCGTCGGGATTGCTGAGATCCAAAATGTGCAGTTGCAATGGCGGACCGTAGGAGCGGAGCGCATACAGGCGTCCCCCAGCAGCAGCCACACGCCCGATATTGCTTATTCCGCTGACTGTGTGTACCAGCGTCGGGTTGTCGGGCTGGCTGATGTCCCACACCCGCACACCGTTTGCTCCTTCAGCGGTGTACAGGCGATTGCCCACCACCACACCTGCCGAAGCGGTCGCCGTCACCATGCGCACCAAAGTCGGGTTGGAAGGGTTCGACACATTCACAACAGCAAAATCTCTCTGATAGGCGAAGAGGTAAAGAAAGTTGCCCGACTTCGCCATCGAGATATAGGTCGGATGCGCAGACGGGAAGCTTAGTTCACCTGCAAGGGTCATCGAGGCGGGGTTGGATACATCTATAACTGCCAGCCTGCCCCCACTACCCGCTTCGTAATGAATGTAAGCATAGTTACCATCCACTAAAATCGCTGTGGCAGGGCGCGGAACATTCCCAGGATAGTTGATGGTGCCCAACAAAGTGGAATGTGAGCCGCTATCATCATAAACGGCGAGCATCACCACATCACTGGTCGCCACATAGATACGGTTGTTTGCAAGGTACGAGACACTCAGGTTGCGTATCTGACCGCGTGCAATCACATGCTCCTGCACCAGCTGCGCCACACATGCCGTTTTCAGAACAGTTGCAACGAGCAACAACCCTGTCCAACGCCACAGCCAGAATGTTTGGTGCCTCATTTAGAACCCTCCACCCTTAATTTTAGGTGGAGGGTTCTGAATCTTTAGCAGGCTCTTTATGGAGCTATGGTTTCGAGCGTTGGTTCCACCAGGCGATTGTATGCCTCCCTGTACTTCTCCGTGGTCTTCTGCACGATGTCAGGGGGCAGGAACGGGGCTGGCGGCTGCTTGTTCCAGCCGATCGATTCGAGATAGTCGCGCACGAACTGCTTATCGTAGCTGGGTTGCGAACGCCCCGGCTGATAGAGCGCGGCGTCCCAGAAGCGAGACGAGTCGGGCGTCAGCACCTCGTCGATGAGCAGGATGCGTCCCTCACTGTCCAGTCCGAACTCGAACTTGGTATCAGCAATAATGATACCGCGTGGCAGGGCGTACTCGACTGCCTCCATGTAGAGGCGAAGGCTCAGCTCACGCAGGCGCTGTGCGTACTCCTCGCCGATGATCTGTGCCATCCGCTCGAAGGAGATGTTCTCGTCGTGCCCAACCTGCGCTTTGGTGGCAGGGGTAAAGATCGGCTCAGGCAACCGCTCCGACTCACGCAAGCCACCAGGCAATCGGATACCGTGCAGCTCAACGGGCGCGTCGCTCTGAGTGCCGCCTGCTGCCACATACTCCTTCCAGAGCGAGCCTGCCAGATAGCCACGCACCACA
>JBCNVA010000159.1:0-14092 GCA_039630445.1 Armatimonadota bacterium | reverse complement strand
ATCGCGCGTCTGCACATACGCTGTGCTTATCAACGCCATGCAGGCGAGACCGAACATCATCGTGCGTCTCATGGTCTTGAACCTCCTTCTGTAGATTGAGGGGGAGCGAAGTGCGTCAGTGCGGGAGCGGGCAGCACACTGCGCCGCACGATGAGAGTGCCAGGCAACAGCAGGCGTTGCGGCAGGGTATCACCTGACTCGATCTGCTGATGGAGCAGTTGCGCCGCCAGATAGCCGACCTGATACTTATCGTGGCGGATGGTAGTCAGATAAGGTACGAGGGGCTGCACCAGCGGCTCGTCGTCGAAGCCCGCTACCGAGAGATCCTCCGGGATGCGCACGCCCA
Source organism: Armatimonadota bacterium (assembly GCA_039630445.1). Classification (GTDB taxonomy): domain Bacteria; phylum Armatimonadota; class Fimbriimonadia; order Fimbriimonadales; family GBS-DC; genus HRBIN15. The sequence goes on along the minus strand of JBCNVA010000159.1, from coordinate 13,746 downwards.
ACTCGGTGCAGCGCTGAATAAAGCCAGCCGCAGAGCCATCATCCGAACAGATGACCACGCTCGGCAGCGAGGATTGGCGCAGCAGCTGCTCCGCCGCCCGTCTGCCCGACTCGATGGTGTAGTTCCCCTGCAGAATCCATTCCTCGCGCACGGGCACACTCCATTGCATCAGAGTCTGTCGGAAGGCGCGTTCACGCTGCTGTGCGCTCCAGTGGAGGGGATGCCCCTTGATGAAGCCGATTGCCCGATGACCCTGCTGGATCACCCATTCGGTGAGTGTCGCCATCGCGCTCTCGTTGTCGATGTCCACCGTGGTAAATCCATACGATTCAGGCAGCGTACTGCCCACGACCACCACAGGCAGGCGCGAATGGCGATGCCATTCCAAAAGCGGCGATCCGATTACGGGAGCAAGCAGGATCGCGCCGTCGATGGTGCCGTTGTCGATTCGGCTCCAGAGGCGTTCCAGCGAGCTGGAACGAGGGCTGATGAGGCGCACATCATAATCGCACTGCTCCAGATACGCCAGCACACCGTCCAGCACATGCTGGGCGTAGTCGTTATGGGTCAGGCGCGCATGGTTGGGATCGAGCACAAAGCCGATGGTAGCGGTGCGCTGTTTCGCCAGACTGCGTGCGATATGGTTCGCCCGATAGCCCAGCACCTGCGCTGCGCTCAGCACCCGCTCGACCGTTTCAGCGCGATACAGGTTATGACGCCCCTGCAGAATGTTCGAGGTGGTCGTAATCGAACACCCCGCATACTGCGCCACATCGCGCAAGGTCGGCTTCTGTTTCATCGCTCAGACCCCTTTGCCCGCGTATGGAAGCGATTCCAAAAAATGGCGCATCTCGCATTCGCTTTACGCCTATCAAATCATGGAAACGCTTCCATACCCCTATTATATCCCATCGAGGGGCATTTTGTCAAGGGGGGTGTGGTCATTTTTGCACCATCGCGCTTAACTGCTTCGCGTTGGTGACGGCGTAGGCGTTAAAGTCGTTGTTGAAATAGACGAAAACCTCGCGAACGGCGGGATCGAGGCGTAGGAGATGCTCTGCCCATTCGGCAAGCTCCTCAGCGGTATAGCACGAATCGGCACGCTTCGCGGAACCATGCATACGAACATACACAAAGGGTGCAGTGACTACCCAGTGAGGCGGTAAAGTGGGGTGGCTGATAATGCAAAGTGCCGCGCCTGCCTCCTGCAGCAGCTGATAAACCGTCTCAGAGTGCCACGACTCGTGGCGGAACTCGACCGCCGTGCGAATGTTGGTAGGTAACAGTGCAAGAAAATCGCGCAGCAGCGGTGGATCGGCGTGCAAGCTGGGCGGCAGCTGAACCAGCGTGACGCTCAGTTTATGTCGTAGATGCTGCACACGCGCCCACCAGTTGCTCACCGCATCACTACAGTCGCGCAGGCGAAGCAGGTGAGTGACATGGCGGGACATCTTGACCGCGAACCGAAAGCCGTCAGGGGTGCGCTGGAACCAGCCTTTGACCATGCGTTCCTGCGGTAGGCGGTAAAAGGTGCTGTTGATCTCTACCGTCGGAAAGTGCTGGCAGTAAAACTCCAGCCACTTCTCGCGCGGGAGATCGACAGGGTAAAACCTGCCCATCCAGTGCTTGTAGCTCCAGCCCGATGTACCGATCAGGTAGCGCGTGGTGCGCTCGGTCATGCTCTCACCTACGCTCTGAAGCGCTTAGCATCAGCGCCAGCAGCGCTTTTTGGGTGTGCAGGCGATTCTCTGCCTGGTCCCACACCGCCGACTGCTCGCCATCCAGCACCTCGTCGGTGATTTCCTCGCCCCGCCGCGCGGGTAGGCAGTGCAGCACGATGGCGTCGGGTTTGGCAAGTGCCAGCAGCTCCCGATTCACCTGAAAGGGCTGGAAGTGGCGCAGGCGAATCTCGCGTTCGGTCTCGTGTCCCATCGAGACCCACACATCGGTGTAGACCACATCGGCGTCCGCGACCGCCTCTTGCGGGCTGTGCGTCAGGACGAGCTGACCGCCCGACTGCGCGGCGTTGTGCTGTGCCTGCGCAACAACCTTCTCGTTAGGCTCATAGCCTTCGGGTGTGGCGACACGCACCGTGTGCCCCAGCAGCGTGCCCAGCAGCATGAAGCTGTGGCAGACATTGTTGCCGTCGCCCACCCAGGCGAGGGTTTGTGCGCCCTCGCCTTTGCGCTCCTGAACCGTCATCAGGTCGGCTAATGCCTGGCAGGGGTGTTCGTGGTCGCTGAGGGCGTTAATCACGGGCACGCCCGCGAACTGTGCCAGCTCACCCAGCACCGAGTGGTGATAGACACGCGCCACGATGCCTTGCACCCAGCGTCCCAGATTGCGCGCGACATCCATCACCGCCTCACGCTTGCCCATCTGGATGTCGGCTTGAGTCAGATAGACGCTGTGCGCCCCCATCTGGTAGAGACCGACTTCGAAGGTGACGCGCGTGCGCAGCGAGGGCTTCTCGAAAATCAGCGCGACGGTGGTCGGTTGCTCAAAGCGAAAGAGTTCCTGCCCCTCGCGCGTGGCGCGTTTCATGGTGTGCGCCAGCTGCAGGAGTATTCGCGCCGTCTCCGCATTCAGGTCGTTGATAGAGAGAAAATGGCGCGACGCCCCCGCTTGTGTCCAGCGCTGATAGTGTTCGACAAATGTCATTTCTGATTTATGCACTGTACACCCACTCTTGGGCGTGGTGGAGGCGTCGCAGCACGCGCGGTTTGCCAAGCACCTCCAGCATCTCGAACAGGCTGGGTCCCGTGGTGCGTCCGCTGACCGCCACGCGCACAGGATGGATTACATGCCCGCTTGGCACGCCCAGCCAAGCAATCACCTCGCGCGTCACCCGCTCAATTTCAGGCGCAACGAACGGCTCCAGCGCCTCATACCGACGGATCAGCTCCTCCAGCATCTGTGGGATGTGGGGCATGCCGTACCATTTTTTGACCGCGCTCTGATCGATGGGGATGTCTTCCTTGAAAAAGAAGTCGGTCAGAGAGACCACATCCCGCAGCACCTTCATTTTTTCCTGCTCCAACGGGATGACACGCTCTGCATAGGCGCGGGTTTCAGCGTCCAGCTCCTGCGGCAGCAGCCCTGCCTCTTGCAAGAAAGGCAAGCACAGCTCCACCAACCGCTCCTTGCTCAGCTGACGGATGTAGTAGCCGTTCATCCAGAGCAGTTTGTTGTGGTCAAAGATGAAAGGGTTGTCCGACACGCGCTCCAGCGAAAATAGTTCGATAATCTCCTCACGGCTCAGGATCTCGCGATTATCGCCGGGGTTCCAGCCGCAGAGCGCAAGGAAGTTGAACATCGCGTCGGGTAGATAGCCTTCGCGAATGAACTCAGTGAACTGCACCGCGCCGTGCCGCTTGGAGAGTTTCTGCCGATCGGGTCCCAACAGCAGAGGCAGATGGGCAAACTGGGGCGGTTCCCAACCCAGTGCCTTGTAAAGATTTAGATGGCGCGGCATGCTCGAAATCCACTCATCGCCCCGAATCACATGGGTAATCTCCATCAAGTGGTCATCCACCACATTCGCCAGATGGTAGGTCGGGTAGCCGTCCGATTTGAGCATCACGAAGTCATCGGTCAGCGCATTACGGAACACAGTGCGCCCGTGAATGATGTCCTCATACTCCACTGTCCCTTCCAGTGGCATCGCGAACCGAATGACATAGGGCAAGCCGTCTGCCTCGCGGGCGCGTACCTCAGCAGGGGTCAGCCGTCGGCAGCGGCGGTCGTACATCGTGACGGACGCACCCTGCTCTCGCTGTTGCGCCCGGATCTGCTCCAGCTCCTCGGGCGTGCAGAAGCACTTGTAGGCTTTGCCTTCCTCCACCAGCTGGTGAGCGATGCGCTGGTAGATTTCCAGTCGCTGCGACTGGTGATAGGGGGCATGGGGACCACCCACTTCAGGACCCTCATCCCAATCGAGCCCCAGCCAACGCAGCGAGGTCAGGATCTCCTGTTCGGAAGTGGGCACATAGCGGTTACGATCGGTGTCCTCGATGCGCACGATGAACTTGCCCCCGTGATGGCGGGCAAACACCCAGTTAAACAGCGCCGTGCGAATATTGCCCACATGGGGCGACCCTGTGGGACTGGGCGCATACCGAACCCTTACCATCGGCTAAACCTCTCCATCCGAAAATCGATTTTACCCGACAGAGGTATACTGTCTTTTGATGACGATACAGGCAGAACGCTTACAGGGTATGGCGGAGGAGTGGATACTACTGCCACGACGCAAGTTCACGTGCGAGGAGTATCATCGCCTCGCGGAGATCGGCATCCTGAGAGAGGATGAGCGCGTGGAACTGATTGAAGGAGACATTATACAGATGGTGCCAGTTAGCCCAGAGCATGTCACAGCGACGCTGGGATTGTACGAGGTAGTGCGACGGCTCTTTGGAAAAGGCTATCTGGTTCGGATTCAATCCCCTTTGGCACTGGGAGCGAGCGAGCCTGAACCCGATATTGCGGTTGTCAGGGGTAGGCTCGCGGATTACAAGCATGCGCATCCGACGACGGCTGTGCTGGTTATCGAAGTGGCTCAAACCAGTTTGCAGTATGACCGCGAAGTGAAGGCGAGCGTTTACGCCAAAGCGAATATCCCAGAGTACTGGATTGTTAATCTGCAATCTCGCCGCTTGGAAGTCTATCGGGAACCGATCGAATCGCCTGATGCGCCGTTTGGCTATACCTATCGATTGCGTCTCCTGCTGAACCCTGAGGATACGGTTGCGCCTCTGGAGAAGCCAGACCGCTCCATTAGGGTTGCTCGGCTGTTTGTGGTGTAGGGGTATTCGGATGCTCCGCGTCAGCTCCGATGCGATGTAGTGCCGGCTCGTACTGCTCAATCAAATGGTGTGCAACATCGCGCACGGGCAGCTGGCGTTTGTCTGAGGGGCTGGGCGCAGCGATCTGGCGAATCGCACTCAGCGGATGCTTGCGGCGCTGGGCAACACTCAGGAGCCACTCGGCTGCCCTCTCCACAGGCAAGCGCACCTCGAAGCCGTTAATCTCCAGAAAGGTCAGCACACCAATCAGTGCCGTACCGAGATTGCCCTTTGCGAAGGGGCGATAGGTTAGGTAGCCCCACAGGAACCGCGCCGCCTGCAACGGCACATCCATGCTCTGGCGGTAGCTGTATTGATAATAGGTCGCTTCCTCCAGGCGGTCGTAGTTGTAGGGCTGAGGCGCACCTGTAATCTGGGTGTTGATCCAGATTAAGTCCTGCACGGTGAGGTAGCGCCAGCGCGAGGTGGGTCCGGGCGCAGGTTGCAACTCCGCTTGCACGGGAGCAGGCAGCGCGTCCCACTGAACTAATGATTGCTCCTTCAGCGCGCGCTCAGCCCTGCCCAGCGCGTCCCGATAGCGAGCCACGAGCGACTCGATAAGGTCGCTGAGGGTACGGGTACGCCCTTCGGGCGTGCTAATTTGGCGAAGCGTGAGTGGTTGCCATTCGTTTGCGGCGAGGCGTGCTGCCGCTTGTTCGGGCGTCAGGTCGAAGTCGAAGCCATTCGCTCGGAGGAACGCCAACGCGCTGATGAATGCCGTGCTGCGGTTGTACTCCTCAAAGGGCTGGAGCGCGAGCAAAGCCTCGAAAAGCGCCTGCGCACGCTGGGAGGCATCAGCATCAGGCGGGGTTAGCATCCCCAGCAGCAGTGCACGCTCCAGTCGTTCAGAATTGTAAGCTGGTGGTGCGAGGCTCATCCGCTCGTTGGCAAGCAGCAGGTCGTGCGAGGTGGGATAGCGCCACTGGTCCGCCTGTGCCGCCGCGCGCTGGATTGCCTTCCAGTGCATCCCAAACGCCTCCAGTAAGGTCAGTAGAGATGCGTCAGTCAGTGGCTGTGCCTGCTGGAGGGCGTTTAGCAGTGCTTCCTGTGTCGACTGGCTCAGCCAGGGCAATCCATGGCTTACCTCGCGGGTTAATCGTGCCAGCTGTTGCCATTCCGCTGTGCCATTCTCGATGAGCTTCTCTCGGAGCGTCTGAATCAGCGTTCGAAGTGCCGTGCTGAGTGCCTCCATCATCGCGGGTTATTGTACCTAAAGGGGGACAGCTTGCAGTTTGCGGAGGACGCCTGCGAAAAGGGAAGCAAGGGTTTGCGTGGCAGTAGCCATGACCTCCGTGACTTCTGTGTGGGAAAGGGGTTTGTCACTCAGCCCCGTGCCGAGGTTCGTGACGACCGCGACGGCAGCATAGTGGATGCCCGCCTCGCGGCACAGGATCGCTTCCGGTACCACGGTCATGCCAATCACATCGCCCCCCAGCAGGCGGAACATGCGGATTTCGGCAGGCGTCTCGTAGCGGGGACCAGGGGCGCACACATAGACCCCTTCAGGCTGCATGCTCAGCCCCAGCTCCTGCGCGGTTTCGAGAAGCACGCGGCGCAGCAGCGGGCTGAAGGGTTCTGAGAAGTCGGTATGGACCACTTCGCGGTCAAACAGGGTATGCACCGTGCGGGTGAAATCAAGGAAATCGCTCAACACGACGAGTGTGCCGGGTGTCCAATCGGGTCGCAGGGAGCCGACCGCAGCAGTTGCCAGCACGGCTTGCACCCCTTGCTCTTTCAGCAGTTGCACATGGCGTCGATGGTCGATCTGGTGGGGTGGCACGCGATGCCCCCTGCCGTGGCGGGGCAGCAACAGCACCGGGCATCCGTCCAGTCTGCCCTCCAGCAGGCAGACTTCACCTGCCAACATATGCTCATGCAGCCGCTCGAAGCCCGGCAGCTGCTGCACGCCTGTGCCGCCAATAATGGCGGTTTTCATGCCGTGTCCACTTGCCTCCCCTCATGCCTGCTCTATGAGGCAGGTGGGTGATGGGCTTATTCACGCTTGCGTCCGCGCCCACGGGGGGTCACGACTGCTTGTGGCTGCTCAGCCTGGGTTTGCGCCTGAGTTTGGTAGGCTTTCTGGATGCTCAGGCGCACCAGTTCCGCTATCCGATTGAGTTCCGTGACGCTGGCTTGACGCGCCGCTTCGGGACGCACTGCCACCTCCAGCCATGGAGTGACCATGAAGCGGTGCCACTCCTCGGGCGCGGGATAGGGTGCGCCTGCGGGGCGGGGTGCAACGACCGCGTAAGCGGGAGTCGATACTTCCTTCATCAATGCCTCGGCTGCTTCGCTCATCCGCTGCACCAGAGCTTTCTCAGAACGGCTCTCCAGCACCGATTCAATCAAGCTCTCCATTTCCTCAACGCTCTTGCCCTCAATCAGCGGGCGTACCGCACGCAGTGGAATATATTGCGATTGCAGCAGCTTCAGCGCCACAAGCTGCAGAAGATGGTGATAATCGTACAGTACGCGATTACCCCGGCGCTTCGCCGGCGGATCAATGAGCCGATGCGCGGCGTAAAAACGCACGGTGCGCACATCGGGAAAGGTGACCACCTTGTAGCGCGGCTGCACCGGAGCCCACTGCTCCAGCAAGCTGTTTGCCACGGCTACCAGCTCTTCGATCGTGAAATACTCCTGTTGCCGGTATTGCTTCAGCATGTCGATGGGTCTCATGGTATCCTTATTATACCCCATGCATATCATTTAACGCAAGTGTTCAGAGGGGTTTTTTGAATTGAGATATGCTGACAAGTTGGGAATCTGCCTGTCCGATTTGCAGGATTTTTCAAGGCAGGTGTGAACAGGTATAGTAAGGGCGATGGGTAGAAAAGGGTACGGATGGTGGCTGGCGCTGGGCGTAGGCGGGCTGATGCTGCTCTCCCCCTTGAACACGCAATCGGACAAGCAGCAGCAGAAACAGAAACTGCAGCAGGAGCTGAAAAGCCTGCAGGGGCAGATGGGGCAACTGCGCTCCCAGATCCGAGAGAAAAAGCGTCAGGAGCGCCAGGTGCGCCGTGATATTGCCGAGATAGACGCCCAGATCGACCGCACGACGCACCGCTTGCAGGACACGCGCACCCGCTTAGCCACTGCTCGCAAAGAGCAGAAGGCGCTGGCAAAACAGCTGGAGGTGTTGACGGCACGCCTGCAGCGCCGTCAGGCGTTGCTGGTGCAGCGTCTGCGCGCCGCCTACAAGCACCGCAGCATCTCCTACCTCAATGTGCTGCTGGGCGCTAGCACCATGCATGAGTTGACCAGTCGCAGCTATGTCATTCGCCAGATCGTCAAGACCGATCGGGCGCTATTTGATGCGGTGCGTGCCGACCAGCAAGCCGTCGCGCAGGCAAAGGCGCGGATGGACGCCGTTGTCGCACGCATAGCCGGGCTGGAACGCGATCTGAGCCAGCAGGCGTATGAACTCCAGATGGCGCAGCAGGAGAAAAAGCTCGTTCTCAAGCAGATCGCCAGCGAACGCGCTCTCTATGAACAGCAGCTAAGGGAACTGGAGGAGGAGTCGCAAGCGATTGCCCGACGCCTGCGTGCCCTGATGGAGACGCCTGCAGGGCGCGCTCGCGCCGACCAGCGCTGGTCTGGGCGATTCGTTCGCCCCGTGCGCGGCAGCATCTCCTCACGCTACGGCATGCGCGTGCATCCTATCTTTAAAGTGCGCCGCATGCACACGGGTATCGACTTCTCTGCGCCGCACGGCACGCCGATTGTCGCTGCCGACTCAGGTGTGGTGGTCGAAGCGCGTTATATCCGTGGCTACGGCAATACGGTGATCATTGACCATGGCGGCGGCGTCGCCACGCTCTACGCCCACTGCTCTGTTATCTTGGTGCAGGTCGGGCAGGAGGTGCAGCGCGGGCAGATTATTGCGCGAGTCGGCAGCACGGGCTACTCCACTGGACCCCACCTCCATTTTGAGGTGCGCATTAACGGCGATCCCGTGAACCCCGCTGAATATGGATTTTGATATTTGGTGTTAGTCACGCTCATATACCCATATTGACGAGCAAATATAAAGCAGATCGTGGGGTAGGCTGTCGGCACGGGCGAGCGGGCGCGGGTCGTTTCGAAAGACACGCACAAGGCGATAGTCGCGCTGCAACGCCGCTATAAAGGCGCGGTAATCCGCCCGTCCGATGCGCCTCACATCGCGCTCCTCAAAGTCGCTGATGACCACATAGTCGGGCTGTACTCGCTGCAACGCCTCTGCGTCCCATTCAGGCGGGGCAAGCGCAACGAGGCGGTAGGGCGACGGAGCTTCGTGCATCCGCTGCAGCCGATCCTGCCAGCGTAGCTCGCCCGTGTCGGGATAGAACGGCGGCGTGTAGAACCATGGCACCGTTGGGAAGGCAACCGTGCGTCCTGTGGGCACATGCGCCTCAAACCATGCCAGCGCCTGTTCGCGCGAATCGGGACGCAGCATGCAGGCGGTCAACGCCGCTGTCCACGCCAGCTGCCACGCCAGCGCGAAAATTGCAAGCATGATGGGACCCCTTCCCGTCATCCTATGCCGCAAGGGAAGCCCCCAAGGCAGGGTTGACACCCATCCCACCCCCATCGCCAGCATTGGGAACAGCGGGAAGGTGTAGCGCAGGAAGCGCACCTCCGCCGCGCCAATCAGCAGGAAGTAAGCCAGCGAAGCCACCAGCACGCCTGCCACCTCGCGACGGCGTGTGCCCACCATCAGCCACCCCAGCAGGCTGACCAGCAACGGCAACGCGCCAAAGCCTACCGTCAGGTTCGGGCGGATATGAAACAGCCAGCCCAGTCCCGTTTGCGTGAATATTTCACCGTGTCCGCGTTGCACATGGAGCAGCTCATACTGAAAATCACGCCAGAACGCCTGCGGTTCCGCCCAACTGCCAGGGCAGACCAGCAAAAAGACGCCCAGTGCAGCACCTATCGCGCCTACCGTCCAGCTTAGCCGTCGCGTCATCGCCCAGCGCTCACCGTGTGCCTGCAGCCAGAGGCTCATCAGCGGCGCGAGCAGCACCAGCCCCGCGTTATATTTGCATCCAGCGGCGCATCCCGCCCAGACCGCTCCCCACAGCAGCGTCCGTAGGGGACGCTCCGAACGGAACAGTGCAACTGACGACCAGCACGCCAGCGCCACAAAGAAGGTGGTCGGTACATCCACTGTCTGGAAGCGCGAATGTACCACGAAGGCGGGCGCAAACGCCATCGCCAGCCCTGCAATCCAGCCTGCCCGCTCGCCTGCCAGTCGTGCCATCGTCCGCGCCACGGCTAGCGCCGCGCCCGCCCCCATCAGCGCGACCAGCACCCGCGCCCACAGATGCGCCGCCGCCCGCCACTCGGCGATCTGCAACGCGGAGGCATTTTCAGACAGCGTAGGCAACGCGCCCACCGCCGTTAGCCAGTGGAGCCATAGGCTCCATAGATACAACGGCAGCGAGCCGTAGTTATAAAAATGAGGCAACCAGTCGCCCGCATAAGGGTTCAGGTTGAAGTAGCTGACCGCCAGCACCAGCCACTCGTCGGGATGATAGGAAAAGTGGTGCTGGGCGTTGGGCAGCCCCCAGCCGATGCCGATCAGCCGCACCCCGAACGCCGCGCCAAACAGCAATCCCGCGCTCAGCAGTCTCCCTTTGCGCACAACCGCGATTGTACCCAGCGAATAGCAAGGTGGCAAAATAACAAAATATTTGGTCACGGCGAACACACACCACTACCAGCGAATCGTTGAGGCAGGGTTCCCTTTACGCCTAACGAATTGGCGAGCGTAGATCGCTGGCAGGCGTTAGGCGTTGCGTTGCTGTGGGTCGACCGTACAACCCCCTTACCCCCAGCCCCTCTCCCACACTGTGGAAGAGGGGTGGGGTTCTCGGGATAGATTTTTAGGGCATTCTGAACATCACGAGCGATTCGAACACCCGATCGTCCCGCTGGCGTAGCACGCGCAGGCGCACCGTCTGACCGCTTTTGATCTCCTGAATCGCCTGTTCGAACTCGCTGGGCGAGTTGACAGGCTTGTCATTCACCGCGATGATTAGGTCGCCCACGCGCAGTCCGCCTTCAGCTGCCGGGCTGTCACGATCGATCTCGCTAACGAACGCGCCCTGCTGACGATTGAGCGTTCGGCTCACATCATCCGGGACGCGCCCCACGCGGATGCCCAGCTTCTCCAGGGCGGTTTGCGCCCCAACCTCCGCCTTGCCGCGCACAGGCGGTGCTTTCACATCCTCAGGATGCGTGCCCAGCGTGGCGGAGACCGTAAGCGTGCGCCCACCGCGCACGATCTTGAAGCGGGCTTCGGTGTTCGGACCCTTCTCAGCAATCATATCGCGTAGAACAACCTGATCCTTGACGGGCTTACCGTCCATCTCGACGATCACATCGCCCGCTTGGATGCCTGCTTTATCGGCAGGCGAGTTGCGCTCTACTTCGATCACCAACGCGCCGTGATCGACTTTAAGCTCCTCCTTCATCTCGGGAGTCAGGTCATCCAGTGCGACGCCGAGATAGCCACGCACATAGGAGCCTTTCTCGATGAGCTGGCGCACGACCGCTTTCGCCCGATTGATGGGGATGGCGAAACCGATGCCCACATTTCCGCCCGTGAGGCCGCTCACGATGGCGGTGTTGATACCGATGACCTCGCCGCGCGTATTGACCAGCGGACCGCCAGAGTTGCCGCCGTTAATCGGCGCGTCTGTCTGGATCATGTCGGGGTAGTAGCGAGGCATATCCATGCCGCGAATAACGCCCGGCTCGCGGCGCCCCACCGCGCTGACGATGCCCATCGTGACGGTCTTTTCCAGCCCGAAGGGGCTGCCGAAGGCAAACACCAGCTGACCGGGCTTGACGGTCGATGAGTCGCCCAACACCGCAGTAGGCAGATTCTTGCGATCGACCTTCACCAGCGCAATATCTAAGTTAGGAGCGCGCAGCACGGTGCCGTTTGCCTTGCTCCCGTCAGAAAAAGTGACCTCCACCTCATCCGCACCGCTGACCACATGGTCGTTCGTCAGGATGTAGCCGTCGCTGCGGATAATCACGCCAGAGCCTTCGCCCTGAATGATGCGCGGCAAGGGGAACTCAAACCGCCAGGGTAGTTCGTCATCAGGGATGCCGAATCGCCGGAAGAATTCGCGCGTCTCGTCGTCGCCCGGTATGCGCACCTGCGGCAGACGCTTTTTCACCTTGATATGCACCACGGTGGGTTGCACTGTCTCAACAAGGCGTGAGAACGCCGATTCGAGGCTGACCAGCGTGGTGCGCTCCTGCGGGGTGAAGGCGACCGTTGCCAGCCGCTCCTGCGCGATGGCACCTAACGGTGAGCGCAGCAACAAGGTGATGCCGACACCCAACACAGCAACCAAACCCAGTATCAGCCACCATCGTTTCATCATCTCTACCTCCTTGTTTGGGTTTTAGCGGGTTTGTACCTCAAGCACGGGCTGTAGAGATCCTGTTCGATCCTGGTTCATATCGACGACAGGCATGAGGGCGGGGTTCGGCATGAAAGGAGAGAACGGATCAAAAGAGGCGGGCATTACGGGCATATGGACAGGGGTATAGGAGGGGCTGATAATTGAACGGGGTTCAGATTGTCTGGGAAAGGGGAAAGAGAATTGGTATTTTGAAGAGGCATTGGTCAACGGAAGGGTCAGAGTATCACTTTGCAGGGGGCGTATGGGACTATTTTCGTCGCGGGGGGTAAGCCATAGCACCAGTGCTACCGCGACGGCGCCCCAGGCATAGCGCCACCAGCGCGTATGGAAGGGCAGCCGCCGAGGCATGCTCGGAACCACGCGATGCGCCCGGATACGCTGCAGGATCACCTCCCCGTCACAGGTGGGTCTTACGATGGGCAAGCGTCGCACCAGATGCTTCACTCGCAATAGCGTTTCATATTCCGCGGAACACTCCAGACAGGTCTCCAAATGCGCTCGGATCTGTTGCTGCTCTGCACCGGCTAGCTCCATGTCGATGTACGCCGAAAGGTGAGACTGCACATATCGACAATTCATTTCAAATCACCTCGCTCAAAGAGTTCAGGATGTCGCTTCAGCAGGTAGTCCCGTAGTTGTTTGCGCCCGCGATGGATGCGCGAGCGTACCGTGCCGATGGAAGTGCCCATCATCTCGGCAATTTCCTCGTAGGAATGTCCCTGAATGTCTGCCAGGACGACTGCCGTGCGGAATTCAGGCGCCAGCTGCTGTAGTCCCTCATGAATGGCGTCCACATACTCTCGGTCGAGCGCGATCTCCAGCGGGCTAAGCCTGGGATCCGGTAGGTCGAGGGTTGTACCTTCCTCGCCATCCTCGGTCTGGAGCGGCTCATCCAGCGAGACGGTTTTCAGCCGCCCACGCCGGCGATACTCGTCGATGTAAAGGTTGGTCATGATGCGGCTGAACCAGTTCATAAAGGGCATGCTGCGGTCATAGCGATCGAAGAAGCGGTAGGCGCGCAGGAACGCATCCTGCACTAAATCCTCCGCGTCGGCGGCATTTCCAGTGAGGCGGTAAGCCAGGTTATAGGCTTGACGGTAGTAACGACGCACCAGCTCATCGAACTCGCGCTGAATCTCGTCTTCCATGCGTGTCGCTGCCGCCGTATAGACCATTCCCGCCTCCATCAATTGGGTTATACGGCGGTGGATAGCGAGAAGTTCCCATCAGCGGCTCTGCTTCCCTCCTCATTCCTTTAGACGCCTTAAAAAGATACCATGTTTCCCTCATTTTCGTCCTCCTCCGCAGCGACTGACCTCGTAACGATAGACTTCCGCCAGCCCGCGATAGGGGTTCGTTTCCCAAGCGCGTTTGAGCTTGGTGACGGCGAACTTAAGAGTCTTTGCCACCGCCTGCTTCGAGATTCGGAGCTTCTTGCCAATCTCTTGCAGGGTCCAGCCACGCAGGTACTGCTC
>JBCNVA010000158.1:0-39138 GCA_039630445.1 Armatimonadota bacterium | reverse complement strand
ATCGCAGGGCACGGGCGCGGAACACAAGCAGTGCACCTTTGCCACCGCCCGGCAAATCGGTAACCCCGATGAAACTCCGATTCTGAACATTTGCGTCCGCACCGTCCGCCGCGATGGAAATCATCGCGTTTGGCGTCGGCTGTGGGGGAGGAACCACTCGGAATCTAAAAAAGATAGCGCTGTGCGTGATGCGTCCTGCCTCTATCATATTCAGTGCACGCAGTGCCATTTCCGCATCGACAGGCCCACCTGCAGGCGGACGAAAGCTTGCCCCTTCCTGCATGAAGGCTGGCTGCTCTGGCAGTTCAGGATCGTTCACAGGACCAAATACCCGTGCCACAGTGATCGCCATCGGACGCCCACCGATCTGAGCAATCACCGGGATTAGCAGCGCCAAGCTTGCCACGAATAATATTCCTAATGCTCGCCTCATCTCAGACCTCCCGCTTGCAGTTTCAAGAGCGGTTGCTCGATTCCTGCTTAATGGAACGGCTCTTTGCTCCTATTATAACCCAACTTGCCACCTATCTGAGATTCCTCGCCTTCGGCTCGGAATGACAAGTTCACTGCCGCGTAAAAAAGTCTTGTCATTCCGAGCGAAGCGTTGTCATTCCGAGCGAAGCGAGGAACCTCGCCTGCTCAAAAACAACAGGTAGCGACTTGGGTTATTATACCTGATCTATTAGACAGGCAACCCCCGCTGGAGGTTTCACATTTTGCAGGAGCGATGCACTATGCGGCGTACAGGATTTGTGCTATGGCGGAGCGTTTGGGAATCGGATTTGTGGGGAGCGGGTTCGTGGCACGGTTCCACGCGCAGGCGTTTGCCAGCGTGCGCAACGCCGAAATCACCGCGATTATGAGTCGCAACGAGTCCAGCGCCCGGCAACTGGCGGATTTCTGCCGAATGCTTGGTGTCGGCAGCCCAGCGGTCTATACCGATGTGCGTGACCTGACGCGCGACCCGAATGTGGACGCCATCTGGTTCCTCGCACCGAACTATGTGCGGGTGGAGCTAATCGAGGCAATCGCCGACGAGGTGAAAGCAGGTCGGGCGCAGCTCAAAGGCTTAGCTGTTGAAAAGCCACTGGCTCGCAATCTGCAAGAGGCGCGTCAGATTCTGCAGGCGGTTTCGGAAGCGGGCATCCCGCACGGCTATCTGGAGAATCAGCTCTTTGCACCTGCGGTGGTGCGCGGCAAGGAGCTGCTTTGGCGGCGAGGCGCAGCGATCGCTGGCGAGCCATACCTTGCCCGCTGTGCTGAGGAGCATAGTGGTCCCCATCGGGCATGGTTCTGGCGGGGCGATCTGCAGGGCGGTGGTGTGCTGAACGATATGATGTGCCACAGCGTCGCGGCGGGCTGGTATGCGCTGACCCCGCCCGATAAACCGCTCACTGCCCTTGTGCCCCGTTCGGTCTCGGCGCAAATCGCCTGCCTCAAATGGGCGCGCCCTGAATATGCCCAACGCTTGCGCGAAACCTACGCCCACGAAATGGAGGTGGATTATACGCGCCAGCCCGCAGAGGATTATGCCACTGCGCGGATCGCTTTCGAAACCCCGTCGGGCAACCTCGCGCTGGTTGAAGCGACCACCTCATGGTGCTTCGTGGGACCTGGCTTACGCCTCACCTTCGAGGTGCTAGGACCCGAATATATGCTCGCGATTAACACCCTCGCGGGCGAAGGCACTATCTTTTTCAGTCGTCAGATTCAGGGTGAGGCGGGCGAGGATCTGGTGGAGAAACAAAACGCCGAGCAGGGTCTGATGCCCTATCTAGCGGACGAGGCGCACACCTACGGCTACATCGCAGAGAACCGCTACTTCACGGACTGCTTCCTGCATGGCGAGACGCCCTTCTGCACGCTGGAATACGGCATGCGCATCACGGAGTTGTTGATGGCAGCCTACTTGAGTGCAGAGCGGCGGCAAGCGGTAGATCTCCCCTGCCCCGAACTGGAGAACTTCGTGCCCGCTGTCGCCCGCGGCACCTGGATCCAGCGAGTGTAGAACCCAAAAGGTAATGCTGCTAAGGAGTGGTATAATAAAAGCGATGGGTGTTCGATCGCAATCGAAGCGGATAGTTCCGCTATCAGAATACATCGAGGAAGCGGTGCGCCGAGCCGTCGTGAGTTGTGAATCTGACGGCTGCACAGCTATTATTTCACAGCTTCCCGGTTGCATCACTTATGGTGATACGCCTGAAGAGGCTTTGCAGAACTTGCGTGATGCAGTGGAAGCATGGGTACTGACCGCTATTCGGTTTGGTGATCCCGTACCCGACTTAGGTGAGGTTCGCCTCGCATACACGGCTCAAAAGTGATGTCGAAGCTGACGCCTATCCCCGCGCGTGAGGTAATCCGCAAGCTTCGACAGCTTGGGTATGAAGGTCCTTTTGGGGGTGGAAAGCATGTTGTCATGCGCCACCCTGAGACAGGCACAAAAATTTCGGTTCCGATGCATTCTAATCGCGACCTGCCGTTAGGCACACTTCGCGCCATCATAAGGGCAGTGGGTATCTCTGTGGCTGAGTGGGAGCAGCTTTAAACCGCCCCTCCGTCCCCTATCGTATCAACTTCCCTGTCAGCCATTTGTAGATGTCGAGGGAAAAGATGGTTAGGAACAGCGCCAGCACGATCACGAGTCCGATGGCTTGCACACGCGCCATCGCCTCCGCGCTCAGCTGCCGCCGGCGAATCGCCTCCACTGTGAAAATCAGCAGGTAGCCGCCGTCCAGGATGGGGATCGGCAGCAAATTGATTATCCCCAGCATGGTGCTAAGCGCGGCGGCGAAATCGGCAACATCGGCAAAGCCAAGTCGTGCTTTGGCATCTGTCACGCTCACGATGGAGATAATGCTACCTACTTCATGAATACTGCCCTGCCCAGACAGCATGCGCCGGAAGCTGTCGACGATGCCCAGCGTGATACTGACGGTCAGCAGTGCGCCCTGTTTGAGCACCGTGCCGACCGATTCACGCTTGCGTTCTGTGTACCACACCACGCCGATGCGCCCGATTTTCTCCTTTTTGCCCTTCCCTGCCGCCACTTCCTCCAGTCGCGGCGTGACCTGCGCCGTAAGCAGTTGCTCATCACGCTTTATGGTGAGTTGTAGCGGTTTGTTCGCACTTGCCCGAATAATTTTCGCTGCTTGCTCCGTTGTGGTGACAGGTTGCCCATCCACCGCAACCAGCACATCGCCAATTCGCAAGCCTGCCTTCTGCGCGGGCGAATCGGGCTGCACGAAGCGGATACGAGGGGTAGCCTTCTCCGAGGGCAGCCCAGCCGTCAAGCCAACCAGCACAAACAGAATAAACCCAAACAGAATACTCGCCAACGGTCCCGCCAGCACCGTCAGAAAGCGCATCGAAAGCGGTTTGGAGGCAAAACTGCCTGGCTCGTGCGCTTCGTCAGGCAGCATCCCAGCGATTCGCACAAATCCACCCAGAGGCAACGCCCGAATCGTGTAGAGCGTGCCATCCCGATCACGCCAGAGCCGAACCAGAATCGGTCCGATGCCAATCGCAAACTCCTCGACGCGCATGCGGCAGCGCTTCGCCACCCACATATGTCCCAGCTCATGCGCTGCCACCAGCAGCGTGAACATCACAATCAGATAGATAATGGTCAGTATTATATTTGCCGGTATCATGTTTGCCTCCTCACATAGTCCCGCGCCCACGAATCGGCTTCAAGCACAGCTTGCAAGGTTGCCTCTCGCGGCTCGTGGGCTTGCATCGTTTGTTCCACAAGTGTGGCAATCGCTGTGAAGGGTATCCGCTCCTGCAAAAAGAGTTGCACAGCAACTTCATTAGCAGCGTTCAGCACGGCGGGCATCGTGCCTCCAACACGCGCCGCTTCATAAGCTAAGCGCAGGCACGGATAACGCTCCAAGTCAGGTGTTTCAAACTCCAAGCAGCGCACCTGCTCCAGTCGTAGGCGTGGCAGCTCGGTGTCCACCCGCTCAGGATGGAGCAGCGCATACTGGATAGGCAGACGCATATCGGGCAGGCTCAGCTGCGCCAGCACCGAACCGTCCCGAAACTCTACCAGTGCATGCACGATGCTCTGCGGATGCACCAGCACTTCGATCCGCTCCAGCGGCAGCCCGAACAGCCAGTGCGCCTCTATCACTTCCAGTCCCTTGTTCATCATCGTGGCTGCATCGACAGTGACCTTAGGCCCCATGCGCCAGTTCGGATGTTGCAGTGCCTCCTGCACGGTAATGGCTTCAAAGGTCTCCAGCGGGCGTTGGCGAAAGGGTCCCCCAGAAGCCGTTAGGATCAGGCGTTCCACTGTTTCAACAGAGCGTCCATGCAGGATCTGGAACGCGCCAGAATGCTCGCTATCGATGGGCAAGATGGGCACACCATACGCCCGTGCCCGCTGCATTACATACTCCCCTGCCCCGACCAGCACCTCTTTGGTGGACAGCGCGATGGTCTTCCCCGCTTCGATGGCTGCCAGCGTGGGCTGCAGCGCAATCATGCCTGCCAGTGCAACCACCACCATGTCGATCTCAGGGCGACGCACCAGCTCGCACAGCCCTTCTATCCCCGTGTGGAGTCGGAATCGCTTCCCTGCCCTTTCCAGCTTTTCGGGTAAACGCTGCCCTATCTGCTCAGGTGGACACAACAGCCCTACTGCCTCCACACCAAACCGCTCTGCCTGCTCCAGCAGCAAATCCAGGTTGCTATGAGCTGCCAACGCCACTACCCGAACCCGATTAGGAAGGCGGTCAATCACATCCAGCGTCTGCTGCCCGATGGAGCCTGTGGACCCCAAAATCGCCACGCGCTTCATGCAACAGAAACTATACCTCATGTGCAGGATTGACTTTCAGGGGAACAGATGGGGTACAATCCGAGTGGGAGATGAAAACGGCTTTGAGAGCGGTTGCCCTGCCTAACCTTTGGGTGCTGGCAAGGGAGAAAGCCTTTGCTTATTGGCTGTTGAGCAAGCCGCGCGTGACGCTGCTGGTGTGGCTCAGTACAGCGGCAGGGCTGCTGCTGGGTGCGGCGGGACGCCCACTGGATACCGCTCTTTTTGTGGCTACCTTGCTTGGATCGTGGCTGGTGGTCGCCTCAGCCAACGCTTTCAATCAGGTGATCGAGCGGGAACGCGACGCGCAGATGGTGCGTACTGCCTCGCGTCCTATTCCGTCGGGCAAGGTGTCGGTGTGGGAAGGCTGGTTGATGGCGATCCTGTGGGGTGTGTTGGGTATTGCCACGCTGGCGCTCTTTGTGAATGGGTTGGTAGCGTTGTTGGGCGCGCTCTCGATAGGACTGTATGCCTTTGGTTATACGCCCCTCAAACAGCGCACCCCGCTCTGCACGCTGGTAGGCGCAATCCCAGGGGCGGTGCCGCCGATGGCAGGCTGGGTCGCTGCCACAGGGCACTTTGCTCCCCCTGCCCTGCTCCTGTTCGCTCTGCAGTTTGTCTGGCAATTCCCGCACCTTTGGGCGATTGCCTGGTTCAATCGGGAGGACTATCAGAAGGTGGGCTTTCGCCTGTTGCCCGCACAGGAGCCGAAGCGTGTGGGTCAATTTATCCTGCTTACTACTTTAGGTGTGATCGGCGTCAGCCTGCTGATGATCCCCTTTGTCGAGGCTCCCCTGCCCTATCTGCTGGGAGCACTGGTGCTGGGTATTGGGCATCTGCACTTCTCGTGGCGATTTTATCGGTGTCTGGATCGGCAGAGTGCGCGTGGCGTGCTGTTTGCCTCTGTGCTTTATCTGCCGTTGTTGCTTCTACTCATGATTCTGACGCATTAGCGGAGCGTGATGCGCTATGGCGAAGACAAAAGTGCGTGCGAGGTCACCCCTGCGTGGTGAGGGTATCGGCGGCGCGCGTCCACCGTATCGCTTTGGCGGTGGTGATGGCAACGAGCCATCGTATGACCCTGTCAGCGCAGTGCGCTGGGGCATGCGCCTCTTTCTGATCGCGATCACGATGATGTTTGGGGCACTGGCGATGGTCTACCTGTTGCGCCTGCCTGCGCGTGCCGACTTCCCCTTCGAGCTGCCGCGCATTAGCTGGCTTAGCACGGCGGTCATCCTCATCAGTAGCCTCAGCATGCAATACGCTCTTGTGGCTGCGCGGCGCGGTCGTCTGCGCGGTCTGCGGAACGGGCTGGCGTTAACCTTTGCACTGGGTGGACTATTCCTCATGCTTCAAGTGATGAGCTGGCTTGCGCTCCAGCAGGGCGTGGCAGCGAATATCTTCAGCGGGCTGTTCTATCTCTTCACAGGCTTGCACGGGTTGCACCTGCTGGGCGGGCTGGTGTTCCTGGCTTACCTGCTTTACGGCGCGCTGCGCAACGCCTATCACCCGAACAATCTGCTGCCTGTAGAGATGGGCGCGCTCTATTGGCACTTTTTGGGTGCGCTCTGGGTGGCGCTGTTCGCGCTGATGCATGTGAGGTGATCGCAAATGCGGATGCGCTGGCTAACAGGGCTTGCATGGCTGTTGCTGATATTCGCGATGCTTGCTCTGTTGCTGGCGCTCTGGCGTCGCCATGATGCGCTTGTGGCATCCAGCGAGGCGCTGCCCATACTGGGCACAGTGCAGACCGATTTCACCCTTACCACCCAGTGGGGCGAGAAGCTCTCCCTGAGCGATCTTAAGGGCAAAGTGTGGGTCGCCTACTTTTTCTTCAGCACCTGCCCCAGTATCTGCCCGATTATGAACCAAAACATGGTGGCTGTGCAGGAAGCCATTCGGGAGATGCCCGATGTAGTGATTGTGGGCTTCACGGTAGACCCCGAAACGGACACGCCTGAGGTGCTGCGTCGGTATGGCGAGCGGTTTGGAGTGCAACGCGGTAAGTGGTACTACCTGACGGGCGATAAAAAGCTCATCTACACGGTTGCCCGCCAGAGTTTCAAGTTGGCTGCGGAGCCGAACCCCCAGCCCGACACAACCCACGACTTCATCCACAGTGAGAAGTTCGTGCTGGTCGATCAGCAAGGGCGTATCCGCAACTACTACACCGGCACGGACAAAGCCTCCGTTCAGCAACTCATTGCAGACATCCAGCGGGTCGCCAAGGAGTGAATCGGTTGTAACCTTTTGCAGGGGTTGAGGCTCTATAACCTCTGGAGGTGAAACAACGGTGAGCTTGGTGTTTGATCGTGAGCTGGATGTGCGTGGAGCGAAGTGTCCCGTGCCCGTGGTGAAGGCGCGTCAGGCGATCAATGAGCTGCAGACGGGACAGGTGTTGCGCGTGCTGGCGACTGACCCTGGCTCGGTGAACGATTTCAAAGGCTGGGCACAGGTCGCCAAAAATGTGGAGCTGGTCGCCCAAGAGACTCTTTCGATGGATGGGCAGACCGTCTACGCGCACTATCTCCGCCGAACCGGATAACGGGAGTTATGCAGCGATGCGACGACACGGCGTGGTCGTGATTACGGCGGCTATCGGCTTGCTCTCGACTCTATGGGCGGGACCACTGCTTGAGAAGCCAACGCTGGTCTCCACCGACTGGTTGGCAGCCCACCTCAATCATCCTAACCTTCGGATCGTGGACGCCCGCCCTACCCTCCTCTCCTATTTGCAGGGGCACATCCCGAACGCGATCTATCTGCATACCGAGACACTGCGCCTTGCGCGTGGAGGCGTTCCTGCGCAACTGCTCCCTCCCAAGCGACTGGCGGAAATCTTTGGTGCGCTCGGTATCGGCAACCAGCATACGGTGGTCGTCTACTCCAGTGGTGCAGAGGGCGATTCCTTCGCCCACGCCACCTATGTTGCCTTTGTGCTGGAGTGGTTGGGACATAAGAGTGTCGGCGTGCTGGATGGCGGCTTCGAAAAATGGCAAGCAGAGGGGCGTCCGATTACACAGCAGCTGCCACAGGTCGCACCCACTCGGTTCACACCTCGCGTGGACACCACCTTACCAGTGGATGCTACCCAGGTCTGGCAACTGATCCAGCAAGGCAAAGCCCAGATTCTCGATGCACGATCGCCCCAGATGTTCGAAAAGGGGCATATTCCTACGGCGCGGAATGCCTTTCTGCGCGACAACCTGCAAGGTGACAAGTGGCTGACCTGGCGCAGCAAAGAGGAGCTACTTGCCCGCCTCCGCGCGTTAGGCGTAGACCCCGAAAAGCCGATCATCGCCTACTGCGCCAGTGGGCGCGAGGCAAGCCAGCTCTGGTTCACCCTGCGCCATGTGCTGGAACTGCCCCGTGTCCACATCTACCCTGGCTCGTGGATCGACTGGACGGCACGCAACTTGCCGCGCGAGTAAGATAAGGGGCGTTCGTGAGGTATTCTCTACCGTAGATGCAAACGCAAGCCTATCGAAGTGATGGCGAGCTGGTGGAGCTTGCCAAAGCGGGCGACTTGAGTGCCTTCGAGACGCTGGTCACTCGCTACGAGAACCGAATCTGGAGCTTAGCCAAGCAGCTCGTCCAGCACGATGAGGACGCCGCCGATGTGGTGCAGGATGCCTTTTTGACCGCGCTGGAACACCTGCATGAGCTACGCGACGGCGAACGATTCGGTGCATGGCTGAAGCAGATTGCGGCGCGGTTGGCGTATCGCGTGCTGGAGAAGCGTCGGCGCATGCCCATCCAGTCGCTGGAGACGCTGTTGGGGGAAGGCACGGAAGAGGACGATCCCATTCCCCATCCTGAACTGGTCGCAGACTGGCGCGACAGCCCCGAAACGCTGTTGCAGCGTAGTGAGACGATGCGTATTATTGAACAGGTATTGAGCGAGCTGCCTGAGAAATATCGGGCGGTCTTCTGGCTGCGTGATGTGGAACAACTTTCTACGCGCGAAACGGCTGAAGCGCTGGGCATCAGCGAGGCGAATGTGAAGGTGCGGCTGCTCCGCGCACGATTGATGCTGCGCGAGAAGCTCACTCGTATCTTTGGCGCGGATGCCCCACAACTGTTGGCAGCCGAATAGAGGGGGTGATGCCCGAATGAAGTGTGAACAGCTGCTACGGATCCTGGGCGACTACATCGACGGGGAGATCGACCCCGAGATGTGCGAGCTGTTTGAGCGCCACATGGCGCAGTGCCCACGCTGTCAAGTGGTGGTCGACACGATGCGCAAGACCATCGCCCTCTATCGGGACGGCGAACTGGTGTTCGAAATGCCTGTGCAGTTCCGTGAACGACTCCATCAAGCCATTCGCCAGCGCTGGCAGGAGAAGTTTGGCTCCTCAAATACCTAAGGAGGTATAGTTAGAGGGGAGCCGATGCGCATTCTGGAGATTGTTTCGGGTAGGGACGCATGCGGAGCGACGGTGCACACGCTCCAGATTGCCAAAGAACTTCATCGGCGCGGCAACGAAGTCTACCTGCTGGGACGACCGGGCGCATGGGTGCTGCAGCAGGCGCAAGCGGCAGGCATTCCTACCCTTGAATCGGAGCTGCGACGCTTCCCTTTCCACGACTTCCACACCATTGCCCGCTTCTGCCATGAGCGCAACATCGAGATTATTTTGGCGCACATGTCGCGGGCGAACAACTTCGCCGTGTGGCTGCGC
Source organism: Armatimonadota bacterium (assembly GCA_039630445.1). Lineage (GTDB taxonomy): Bacteria > Armatimonadota > Fimbriimonadia > Fimbriimonadales > GBS-DC > HRBIN15. Next base: position 29,637 of record JBCNVA010000158.1, on the reverse strand, counting down.
CGTTTGACGGGCATCCCTGCTGTGCTGCGCGCCCACACGCATACCGTCCACTTCCACTGGCTGATGGCGGATCATATTATTGCCGTTTCGGAGCAGACGCGCCGTTACCATATGCGCTTCAACCGTGTCCCGCCGCACAAAATTAGCACCGTGCACGGCTTTATTGAGCCAGAGCGATTGCCGCTACCAGACAAGAACACGCGCCAGCAAGTGAGGGCAGAGCTGGGGCTACCGCCTGAAGCGTTCGTGGTGGGCGTGGTGGGCAACATCATTCCGCGCAAGGGGCAGATTTATCTGATACGCGCCCTGCCCCAAGTGGTGCGCGAGGCGCCCCAGGTGCGCTTGCTATTGGTTGGACAGGTGCATCCGCCGCGTTATGGTGAGCAAGTGAAGCGCGAGATAGCCCGCTTAGGCGTAGAGCCGTATGTGATGTGGCTGGGCGTGCGCAACGATGTGCCACGCCTGCTGCAGGCGATGGATCTGTACGCCCTGCCCACGCTGAACGATATGCTGCCGATGGCGATGCTGGAGGCGATGTGGATGGGCTTGCCCGTACTCTCAACCCATGTGGGTGGTATTCCTGAGGCGGTGCGCGACGGTGTGGAAGGTTGGCTTGTGCCCCCGCGCGACCCCAACGCATTAGCGCGTGCCCTGCTGGAAGCCGTCCACCAGCCCGAGGAGCGACTCCGTCGCGCCCAAAACGCCCATCAGCGCATCGCCGAGCAGTTCACCGCCGCGCAGAAAGTCGCCGAGATCGAAGCCATCCTGAAACAGGTGCGAACTCGTTGCCTTCAACCCGCCAAATAGATGAGCGGACGATAGCGTGGTTCTTGGATAAGACATCCAGCCCCACGAAACTGAGTATACTTCCTAATATGGCGAAGGCACCCCCTGATCTCGATTCGCTGGTGGCGGGTGTGTTGCGCGGCGAGGTTCGCGCGATTGCCCGCGCTATCAGTCGCGTGGAGGATCCCAGCGCGGAGCGACTTCTCCTGCTGGAGAAGCTGTTTCCCCACACAGGGCATGCGGTTAAGGTGGGCATCACAGGGGCACCGGGCGCTGGCAAAAGCACGCTAGTCTTTCAACTGATTCCGCGTTTTCGTGAGCTGGGTTATCGCGTGGGGGTGCTGGCAGTAGATCCAACCAGCCCTTTCAGTGGCGGCGCAATTCTGGGTGATCGCATTCGCATGGAGGATAGCTATGCGGGCGTCTATGTGCGCAGCCTTGCCAGTCGGGGGAGCCTCGGTGGGCTATCGCGGGGTGTGCCACCTGCTGTCCGTGTGCTGGAAGCTGCAGGCTATAACCTTATCCTCATTGAAACGGTGGGCGCAGGACAACTGCAGGTCGATGTGCGTTTCGTCGCCGATACTGTGATTCTGACCCTTGTGCCCGAAGCGGGCGATGTGATCCAAGCAATGAAGGCAGGCATCATTGAAATTGCCGATATCTATGTCGTCAACAAAGCCGATCGGGAAGGCGCAACTCGCATGCGGCTGGAGTTGCGTGCCGCGCTGGAGTTGGGAGGCAAACCGAAGGGCTGGAACCCACCTATTTTGCTGACCGAAGCGCTCCATAGCAAGGGCATCGATGAGGTCGTCCAGTTCATTCGCGAACACTGGGACTACCAGCAACGCACGGGCGAATGGGAGCGCCGCCGCCAACAACAATTAGAGTGGGAGCTGCAATCGCTGGTGCACGAGACGCTGGAAGCGCGTGCGCGTGCCCTCACGCAGACACTGTTCGATGCCGATACCTTGCAACGAATCGCCCGACGCGAGCAAAATCCCTACCCCCACCTGCTCCAGCTGTGGCAAAGCGTTCACTCTGTCTAATACCGACTGGCAGAGCAAACGCCGTAATGTCGTCGGCGAGACGCCGACGCTACACAGGCGCGTTCGTAGCGTTAGCAAGACGCCGACGCTACACAGGCGCGTTCGTAGCGTCGGCGTCCCCGCCGACGCTGACAGCTCCTGAATGGTGATTGGTCTAACAAACCTTCATAGAGGTGTGAAGGAAACAACTGTCCGCCTTCAACACTGGCGCGAAGCAGATAGCCCTCAGGGGTCATGGTATAGTTATGTGGGTTCCCTGACGGAACGACGGAGGGAAGCATAATGACAGCGAAGGATCTCAAGGATGTGATTGAAGCGACCAGGCACTTAACTCCAGAGGAGATTCGCGAACTTATCGCGCATCTAAATCAGCGGTTAGCAGAAGCGCACCCGCGCCGCAAATGGGCGGAAATTGCGGGCAAGGCACCATATCCGCTTACAGGAGAAGACGCTCAGGAATGGGTTTCCCGCACGCGACGCGAAGCCAGTCGCAAAAGGGAGCGCCTCATGGAGGATTAAGAGTGAGAATAGACGATTTACTTCAGAATTATCGACGAGTTTTTCTCGATACCGCGCCTGTAATCTACTACACAGAGCGCCACCTAAATACTATCCTCTCGTGGAGCCTGTATTCCAAGCGATCGATGCAGGTGTTTTGCGGGCTATCACTTCCGTAATCACCCTCGCCGAGTGCCTCGTACATCCCTACTTGAAAGGCTTGACCGCGCTTCAGCAAGACTATTACGAGTTGATTACCTATGGTGCAAATGTAGAGTTTGTTCTCCAGCACGAGCAGGTAGGACGACTCGCCGCGCAACTTAGGGCAAACTATCTCATCGAATTGCCCGATGCCCTCCAGATTGCAACAGCCATCTATGCAAACAGCGATGCCTTCTTTACAAATGATGCAGAATTAAAGCGTGTGAAAGAGCTACCTATCGTCGTTGTAAAAGAACTCACCCTATAGCACAGGGTATACTTCCCGCCGATGGCGATTCAACCCACAGTACGGCTCATCACGCTGGGCTGTGCGAAGAACGAGGTCGACTCAGAAGAGATTGCAGGTGTGCTGCAGCAGGCGGGCTATCGGCTCGACCCGCACACGCGCACGCCCGACGTGATTATCATCAACACCTGCGGCTTCATCGAGCCTGCCAAGCAGGAGAGCCTGCAGGTGATTCGTGACGCGCTGCGCGAAAAGCGTGCAGGCAACACGCGAAAAGTGATCGTTGCAGGGTGTCTGGTGCAGCGCATGGGCGATGCGCTCCGCCAGATGCTGCCCGAAGTGGATGCCTTTGTGGGCGTGGGGCAAATGGCGCGTTTCGCCGAGATCGTAAACACCGTCCGCCAGAGCCAGAAACCTCTCACCGACATCCAGCCACCCCACCACCGCTGGGCGGAGGTCACCACCCGCCTGCGTAGCCGAACCCCCTGGTCTGCCTACCTCAAAATCTCGGAGGGGTGCGACCACCGATGCACCTTCTGCACGATCCCTTCGTTCCGCGGACGCCATGTGAGCAAGCCCATCGAGCGCGTGCTGGAGGAGGCGCACTGGTTGGCGCAAAACGGAGCGAAGGAGCTGAACCTAATTGCGCAGGACACGACCCAATACGGCTATGACCTCTACCGCCGCTTTATGCTGCCCACCCTGCTGCGTGAATTGGCGCAGGTGGACGGTGTGCAGTGGATTCGGATTCATTATGCCTATCCTTCGCGCGTGTCGGATACACTGATTGAGACGATGGCAAGCCTGCCCCAGGTTGTGCCCTATCTCGATGTGCCGTTGCAGCATGTAAATCGCCAAATTTTGCGGGCGATGCGCCGTCCAGGAGATGGCGTGACCTATCTGCGGATGATCCAGCGGTTGCGCGCAGCCATGCCTACAATTGCCATCCGCACTACCTTCATCGTGGGTTTCCCAGGCGAGACGGAGGTGGAATTTCAAGAGCTGTTAGACTTTTTGCAGGCGGCGCAGCTGGATCGCGTGGGCGCGTTTATCTATTCGCGCGAGCGGGGTACGCCCGCGGCAGAGATGCCCCAGCAAGTGCCGTTCCGCGTCAAGCGGGAGCGATATGACCGCCTCATGCGTGCCCAGCAGCCCATCTCGCTTGCCCGCAATCGCGAATGGGTCGGCAAAACGATGCGGGTCTTGATAGAAGGCTACTCAGAGGATGGCAAGTGGGCGATTGGGCGCAGTCATCGCGACGCGCCCGATGTGGACGGAATCGTCTATGTGCGTGACTGCGGCACACCACCGGGCGAGTTTGTGTCTGTGCGGATCGAGCGAGCGGATGTGTACGACTTGTTTGGCGTACCGTCGGGTATACTCTCACCGTCGGAGGCTTATCATGATAAACGAACCGAACTTTCTGGATAATCCGCGTCCTGAGGGGCGCCTGCCGATTCCGCATGGACACATCCCTTTGTTAGAAGCCATATTCTCCCAGACCCCTGAGGTGGAGATGGTGCTGGCTTTCAAGGTGTGGGCAGAAGGCGTGATGCGAAGCGAAGCCACCTTCGGCATCTGGCTGCGTGAGGACATGAACCATGAGGACAAACTTGAGACGATGCGCCAATTGGCACAGGCGTTCCATGTGATTGTGGAGCCGAACTACTATCTCGACCTGATGCTGATTAGCCCGCGCGATCGCCTGTTGTGGCAGATGGCCGTCGAAAACGGCGACATCATCTATGTGCGTGAGGAGGAAGCGGTCGCGCAGCAACTGGCGCAAATCTTTGAGCAACCGCCTATTGCTGACGAGGAGCGCGACATCGAAGTGCTGCGTGTGCTGTAATAGTGCCCTCTGTGCATCAAAACGGCCAGATCCAGCTGGCGCAACCGTGCAGGAGAGGTGAACATCGGTGAATGCGTTGCTGATCGTGCTGGGTGTTGCGGTGCTGCTGGGGCTGGCGTACCGCGTCTATGGGCGATTTCTGGCGCGGTGTGTGTTCCCGCTGGACGATTCGCAGCCGACGCCTGCACACACGATGCGTGATGACTTGGACTATGTGCCGACGCCGCCCGCTGTGCTGTTCGGACATCACTTTGCCTCCATCGCGGGACTGGGACCGCTTCTGGGACCTGCGATTGCCGTCATCTGGGGCTGGGTGCCTGCCCTGCTCTGGATTGTGCTGGGCTGTATCCTGATTGGCGCAGTCCACGACCTCGGCTGCCTCTATAGCTCCATTCGCAATCGGGCACGCACCATTGCGGACATTACCTATGATGTGGCGGGCGGACGCGCACGAGTGCTGTTTTTGCTATTCAGCATCTTTGCGATCGGGCTGGCGATGGGCGTGTTCGTGATCAATATCGCCAACCTCTTTGCGCCTGGCGAGGGTGGGGCGGAGGGGGGTCATGTACCAGAGGCGGTGCTGCCCAGCGCGATGCTGATTGTGATTGCCGTCGCGATGGGGCTGCTGTTCTATCGGATGCAGGTGCGCCTGAGCTGGCTGACTGTGGGCGGTGTGTTGCTGAGCCTGCTGTTTGTGTGGCTGGGCGTGCGCACGCCGATAACTGCCATCGGTGGCTTTGAGCTGACTGCCGACCGCTGGACGCTCATCCTGCTAGTGTATGCCTTTTTGGCGTCGGTGCTGCCCGTCTGGCTGCTGCTGCAACCGCGCGACTATCTAAACTCGTTCCAGCTCTTTCTGGGGATGGGGTTGCTGTTTGCGGGCGTGGTGATTGGGCATCCGCAAATAAGCGCACCTGCTTTTCATTTTGAGGCAAAGAATCTGCAGCCGCTGTTTCCGCTGCTGTTCATCACGGTGGCGTGTGGGGCGGTGTCGGGCTTCCACTCGTTGGTGGCGTCGGGCACGACTTCGCGACAGCTGGCACGTGCCTCGCATGCGCTGCCGATTGGCTATGGCGGGATGCTGATGGAGGGGCTGTTGGCGACGCTGGCGCTGATGGCAGTGGCAGCAGGGCTGGGTGCGGAATGGAGCGTGCGCTACAGCGACTGGCTGCTGGCGGGCAAAAACGCGCTGGCGAACTTCGTGCATGGCGCGGGAGCCATCGTGAGCATGGCGGGCGTACCACTGGAGGTGGCGAAGGTGTTCGTGGCGACCGTGGCAATCGGCTTTGCGCTCACCACGCTGGACACAGGCGCGCGCCTCATCCGCTACAATATGCAGGAGCTGAGCCGTGCGCTGCGCCTGCCCGCGCTGAGCAACCCTTACATGGCGACGGCGGTTGCCGTCGGCATCATCGGCTTCTTTGCCCTGCTGCGCGCGCCCGATCCTGTCACGGGACAGCTGAAGTCGGTAGGCGCGATTTTGTGGCAGCTGTTTGGCGCGTCGAACCAGCTGCTGGCGGGGCTTGCCCTGCTGGTGGTCTCGCTCTATTTGCGCTCACTGGGTCGCCCGACACTGTACACGCTGCTGCCGATGGTGTTTATGCTGGTGGTGACCATCTCAGCGCTGGGGCTGGGCATGCAAGGCTTCTGGGCGCAGGGCAATTGGCTGCTCTTTGGCTTCAGCGGGCTGATCCTGCTGCTGGCGTTTTGGCTGGTGGGCGAGGCGATCCTGGCGTGGCAGCGCGGCGGCGCCCCTGTGCGCATCGAAGGCTCAGGCGGAGGGGAGTAGGTGGAAGATAAGCCATGACTAAAAGATCGCGATTTAGTGCAGAAAGAGAAGCATTCGAACAGTTGAAGCATGCGGTGGACAACGATCCTGAACTGCGCAAGGATATCGAGATAGCCTTGCAGCAACTGCTTGGACGATATAGCACCAAAATCCGTGAGAACCGCTTCATCGTAGGTGGAGCACTTGAGGTCATCCTTACAGCAGCTCTGCGAGCTGCCGGAGTTCAAGCGGAGGATGTAGGCATGTCTGAGCAGCGAATCGATATCAGGATCCACAACAATGGTGGGTTTTCGATTAAGGGACATTTCAAAGGAAAGGCGAATATCCGCCTGATTAATGTATTAGGCGACTCGCCACAAACAGAATGGGACACCGCCACAATCTTTGTGTTGCATAATGTTGGGATTGGCTATGCAGATCCAGAGCTGCTGCCAAATGCTACGGAACGTGCTGCCGATGCTTTGGTAATGAGATACAAAGATTTACAAAATTTTCTCAAAAACAATAGAAACTTTCTTATAGAATGTGCTGTCCCATCCACTCTGCAAAATCCGTCCGAAAGCGAGCTGGTAAGCCGTGTTGTGGCGCGCGAAATATTGAAAAGGACAAAGAAATTGGCTGAATATATCCCCTAATCTACTCCAGTGGGAGACGCAGGTCTTGACCAACACTGTTCTGCTTGTTAGGCTCTGCCTTGATTCGATAAACTCCTTCTTGAAGTCTTCGTAAAGCAAGATAGTAATACTCAGGCACAATCTCAAAACCGATATAGTGTCGCTTCATCTTTTGGGCAACCACAGCAACCTGTCCGGAACCAAGGAAGGGATCAAGCACAACGTCCCCTTCTACAGATGAATATTGTAAAATTTTTTCGACAAGGGCAGCAGGCAGCTTGGTGGGCGTCTTAACATCACCATTCCAGTACTCACGAGGGATATACCATACATCTTCCATATCCCGATAACGGGCACTGCCCCCATCTATATCGCGCGCATCGGCAGGGAATCGACTATCGGGATAAAACTTCCTCAATTTGTCATTTTTGCAAACATACAGGCAATGATAATGCGAGGTTACAAATCGGCGGCGTGTGAACACACCAAATTGGTATTTCCATATAATATGGTTAACAATTTCAAACCCAACCTCTGCAATCGCATTGAGTATATCGCGCAGATTGTTCCAGCCTGAAAATACATACATACTCCCAGAATCTTTGAGCACACGATAAGCCTCCCGCATCCAAGAGAGAGTGAATTCGTAATACTCTTCCTGGGGAATTTCGTTGTAGCCTTCCAGTACTCTGGATTGAGTACGATTGTAATTTGATCGCTTGGCACGAAAATCGATTGCAAAAGGAGGGTCTGTGACGATAAGATCAACATAGCCAGAGGGTATTAATCGCATACCCTCTCGACAATCCATTAGATAGATGTGATCGAGCTCTATGTGCTGCTCCATACCCAACAGAGTATACCTTCTTCCCTTCCCGGCATCACTGGTGATTATCTTTCAGAAAGGCTCTCCCGCAGGGCTTCGGCGAAGCGGGCGTTCCCTTCAGGAGTGCCTGTGTTTACTCGAATGAAGGTCGGCATGCCAAAAATGTCGCCTGTGCGCACCAGCACCCCACGCCTCAGCAACGCCTGAAACACGGCGCGGCTATCCCTATTCAGATCGATCATCACGAAGTTCGCCCAGGAGGGGATGTAGCGCAGTCCGAGTTCCTCGCATAGCCGATAGAAATAGTCTAGCCCCTGACGGTTCAGCTCGCGCGTGCGGCGCACATACTCCTGATCGCTCAGCGCGGCGGCGGCAGCCACTTGGGCGACGGAGTTCACATTGAACGGCTCGCGCACCCGCTCCAGCGGCTCCAGAATCTCAGGACGCGCAACAGCGTACCCAATCCGCAGCCCCGCCAGTCCATATGCCTTAGAGAAGGTGCGCAGCACTACCACATTCTGCCCCGCTCGCACATAGTCCAGCCCGTCGGGATAGTCGGGATGATCTACATACTCAAAGTACGCCTCATCCAGCACCACCAGCACATGGGAAGGCAGCGTGCGCAGCAGCTGTTCCACCTCGTCGCGGTAGACCAGCGTGCCCGTGGGGTTGTTCGGGTTCGCGATAAAGAGGAGCTTGGTGCGCTCGTTCACTCGCGTCTGCATCGCGGGCAGGTCATGGCGATAGTCGGGGGTTAGCGGCACGCGATGGAGCGTCGCACCGTTCAGCAACGCTGCCGCCTCATACCGTACGAAGGAAGGATGTGCGATGATAACCTCGTCATCTGGTTCCAGATACGCCAACCCCAGAAAGTGGATCAGCTCATCGGAGCCGTTGCCGAAGGCAAAGTGGTTGGGCGGCAGGTTGTAAAATGCCGACAACGCCTGCCGCAGGTGCTGGCACGAGCCATCGGGATAGAGGTGAATAGAAGGCAGGAACTGCTGGATGGCTTGCAGGACGCGGGGCGACGGTCCGAGAGGGTTCTCGTTGGCGGAGAGGCGCACGATCTCGCGCAGCCCCAGCTCGCGTTTCAGCTCATCCAGCGACTTGCCAGGCTGATATGGCGTCAGCTGCAACACATTCGGGCGGGCACGCATGGTCAAATATCGGGCACAACAGCCCGCTCCAGCGTGACAAATCGCGAAAGAGCGGGTTGGAAACCGAGCGTGACCTTGCCTGTCGGACCGTTGCGCTGCTTGGCAATAATAATCTCCACCTCCTCGGTGCGGATGACGCCGCGTTCCGACGGCTCGTCGTCAAATGCTTCGTCCAGATTGCGGTGAGGACGATGGATAAAGATCACCACATCGGCTTCTGCCTCGATGGAGCCACTGTCGCGTAGGTCTGACAGGATAGGACGCTTCTCCTCACGCCGCTCCACGGCACGAGAGAGCTGCGACAACACCAGCACAGGGGCTTCGAACTCGCGGGCGAGCGCTTTAAGCGCGCGGGCGATCTCACCGATCTCCTGATTGCGGTTCTCCGCGCGTCGGCTATGCGAGCGCATCAGCTGGAGATAGTCGATCACGATTAACGCCAAATCGTTGCGCTCGGCTTTGAGCCGGCGGCACTTCGCCCGCATCTCCAGCACCGAGAGGCTGCTGGTGTCGTCGATGAAGATAGGGGCACGGAATAGTCGTTCCGCTGCGATTTGCAGCCGCTCCCAGTCATCGTTGTTGAGATTCCCGTGCCGAATGCGGCTGCCGCTGATGCCCGCTTGGGAGCAGAGCATGCGCTGGACTAATTGCTCGCGCGACATCTCTAAGCTGAAGATGGCAACGGGGCGGTTCTCGCGCAGGGCGACATTCTCGGCAATATTGAGCGCGAGCGTGGTCTTGCCCATGCTGGGGCGCGCTGCCAGAATAATCAGCTCGGACGGTTGTAGCCCAGCCGTTTTGTAATCAATTGCGGGGAAGTGCGTTGGCACGCCAAGTATCCCCCGCCCCGAAAGCTGCACCTGCTCGATATGTTCCAGCACCTGAATGAGCAGGCGGTCAATAGGCGTGAAGTAGCGTCCGAGCCGTCGCTGTGCCACGCTGAAAACTGCCTGCTCCGCGCGGTCGATCACCTCCTGTAGTTCGAGTTCGGGGTCATCAGCTAACTGGAGGATATCGTAGGCGGCGCGAATCAGCCGACGCAGAATCGCTTTCTCCTCGACGATGCGAGCGTAATACTCAGCGTTGGAGGCGGTAGGCACGCTCTCCACAATCTGTGCCAGCGCTGCCATGCCCCCCACCTCCTCCAGCTGGTCGCGCCGCTTCAGCTCCTCCTGAACAGTCAAGAGATCGACAGGGATGTGCCGCTCCGCCAGTGAGAGGATGACCTCATAGAGAATACGATGCGCCTCGCGATAGAAGTCCTCCGGGCGAAGAATCTCGGCGACTTTCTCTATCGCGTGCGCGTCGAGCATCATCGAGCCGAGCGTACTCATCTCGGCTTCGAGGCTGTGTGGGGGCACATGCGCGGTGCGCGCGTTCACGATCCGCCTGTGGAGCCTCCTCCCGTGTTAGGTGGGTTCTTGTTCTCGTCTTTCTTGTCGCCCGCTTTCTGGTCGCTCTTCTCCTTGTCCTTCTTCAGCGCCTTATCCCACTGGGCGCGCTGCTCCGGGGTTAGGATATTGCGAATCTCGTCGAGCATCTGCTTGTTGAGTTCCTGCAGGCGTCGCTGGCGGGTTTGGGCATCCAGCGAGGTGTCTTGCTGAACTTGGTTGCGCAAGGCGCTATACCGCTGGGTGATCTCGCGAATCTTGTTGACCTGCTCTGGCGTGAAGCGCAGATTGGGCGGAGTCGTAGGCTGGTTCGCCTCCGATTCGAGCAGCTCCTCGAACTTCTTGAGTTGCTCCTCGTTCAGCACAGAGCGCACAAGGCGGATATACTCCTCACGGCTCTGGCGGAAGCGCTGCATCCGCTGTTCAGGGGTGATGGAGGTGTCGCGTCGGATCGCTTCATCCCGATCACGGTACTGCTTCCAGAGACCATCGATGCGGGCACGCTGCTCCTCGGTCAGGTTCAGGGCACGGGCAAGATAGCTCGGCTCCAGCACATTCTGGCGCGGCTGCGTCTGAATCTTGCCCTCAGGCTTGACCTCCACACCCTGTCCGCCGCCCGTCTCGCCCTGAGCATAGACGATGGACGAACTCATCACGACGGTCGCTATGAGTGTAAGCCAGAAACGCTTCATCTCGTACCTCCTCGTTTGGGTTATCGTCGGATGGGCACGATGCCCACCGCAACGGCTGTGCATAGTATACCTCGATTAGACGGTTGGGTATCGCAAGAAATCGCGCACAGCAAAGCAGCCCGCGTCACAGGATCAACATCGCGTCGCCGAAGCTCAGGAAGCGATAGCGCAGGCGGATTGCCTCCTGATAGGCATGCAGGATCAGCTCGCGCCTCGCGAAGGTGCACACCAGCACCAGCATCGTGGTACGCGGCATGTGGAAATTGGTGATGAGCGCATCTACCACCTTGAATTCATACCCAGGTGTAATGTAGAGGTGCGTTTCGCCCGTCATGGGCTGCACCTGCCGCTTGCCGATGGCGGCGCTTTCTAAGGTGCGCACGCAGGTTGTGCCAACCGCCACGATGCGCCCTGTCGTGTTGTTGATTGCCTCGGCAGCTTCAGGCGACACGGTGAACCATTCACCATGCATCTTATGCTCCTCCACCTGCTCGCTCTGCAGCGGTCGGAAGGTATCCAGGCTTACATGCAGTGTCACCGTGACGATCTGGACACCCTGCGCTTTGAGCTTTTCGAGCAGAGTGGGCGTAAAGTGCAAGCCAGCGGTTGGCGCGGCTGCGGAACCGGGTTCTCGCGCGTACACCGTCTGATACCGCTCTGGGTCGCTCAGCGTGCGATGGATATAGGGCGGCAGGGGCACTTGCCCGACCTGCTGCAGCCACTCGTCATCAGGGGGAGTGAAGCGCACGAGACGAATACCCGCCTCCAGCCGCGCCTCGATCTGGGCGGTGTGCCTCTCATCCAGCAGTACAAGGCTGCCTTCAGGCAGGCGTCGACCCGGGCGCACCAGCGCATGCCAGCGCCCATCACCCACCGGGCGCAACAGCAGCAGCTCTACACGCCCCCCTGTTGGCTTACGCCCAAACAGTCGTCGTGCCGAGACGCGCGTATCGTTCAGCACCAGGGTATCGCCCGCCCGCAGATACTCGGGCAGGTCGTAAAAATGGCGGTGCTCCAACTGACCCGTCGCGCGATGCACCACCAGCAAGCGCGACGAGTCGCGCGGCTCCACCGGCTCTTGTGCAATCAATTCCTCAGGCAGCTCATAGTCAAAAAGCGCGGCTTCCATAGGTGTCATCGGGCGCGACTTGCCAGCCACGCCAAGAAACTCAAAAGCAGCGTCAGAATCAGGCTGATGAGGAGGCTCGTGCCCAGTGGAAAATAGAAGTGGAATCCGTCCCGATGAATCACAATATCGCCGGGCATGCGCCACTGACGCACACCGACGCGCTCCAGCGCGACCAACAGCAGTCCCACTAGCACCAGCACAATACCCAACCCAATCAGCGCTTTACCGACACTCCCCACAGCCTTCATTTTACCCTGCACCCCTGCCCCCCTCAGCAAACAGACCTTTCCTCACACAGTTCCTGCAAAAAGCCCTCTCCCTTGCCGATAATCTCGACAGCAAGGTGGGTGAATTGCCGTGAAAGAAACTATCTTAGTCGTCGATGACGAGGAAGATTTGCGCTATGTGCTGACCCGCCAGCTGCTAATGGGAGGCTTCCAAGTAGACACTGCCAGCGATGGTGAGGAAGCCATCCAGAAACTGCGAGAGCGCGAGTATCCCGTTATCGTCACCGATATGAAGATGCCGCGCAAGGATGGACTAAGCGTCATCCAAGCAGCGCACGAGCTTCATCCAGAAACGGAAATCATCGTGCTAACAGGGCACGGCACGCTGGAGAATGCGCTGCAGGCTTTTAAGGCGGGCAATATCTTTGAATACCTGCTTAAGCCACTGGACGACATCGCCGTGCTGAATACTATCGTGGAGCGAGCGTTGGAGCGGCGCAATCTGCGGCGGCATAATCGCTTGCTCTTTGAGCAGCTACAGCAAGCCTATGAGGAGCTGAAGCGCAAGTCGGAAGCGCTTATCCAAAATGAGAAGATGTCAGCCATCGGGCAGCTGGCAGCAGGCGTGGCGCACGAGCTGAATAACCCCCTGACCGCCGTGCTGGGGTTTGCCCAGATTATCCACGAGAAGCTTAAGGGCAAACGCCCTGAGAATTGGAGCGATGCCGAATATGGGCGGCTGATGCAGGCGCTTGAAAACATGATGCAAGGTGTCTATCGCTCCCGCGAAATTGTCAGCACCTTGCTCCGCTTCGCCCGCCACACACGCCCTGAACAGCGCAGCCTTGTCAACATCAACCAGGTGCTGAGCGATACCTTCGTGTTCACTGAGCATGTGCTGCTACGCCATGGGATTGTGCTGCAAAAACAGTTAGCGCCCGAATTGCCCCCTGTATGGGGTAATGCCTCACGCCTGCAGCAGGTGTTCACCAACCTACTGATTAATGCGCAGCAGGCAACCCCCGCGGGCGGCACCATCACTGTTATCAGCGAGCCGTCGGACGACCCGAAGGGCGTGTGGGTGTATGTGGAGGATACAGGTGAGGGTATCCCACCCGACGCGCTGGAGCATATCTTTGAACCGTTCTACACGCGCAAGGAGGAAGGCACAGGACTGGGTCTCTCCATTGCACGACAGGTGGTGCTGGAGCATCACGGGCAGATCCATGTGACCAGTGAGGTGGGCAAAGGCACACGCTTCTCTATCTTTCTGCCTGCTGCCGAAGCAGAGCAGCTTAGCCCGCCTTATCAGGAAGATTCGTCCCCTGAGGCAAAGAGCGCCTAACCCTCGTCAGAGGGCGCTGCGTGCGGCAGAGATGAAGCGCCGCACCTTTTCGGGATCTTTGATGCCGGGCATGGCTTCTACCCCGCTACTGACATCCACACCGTCAGGCTGAACCTGCCGAATTGCCTCCGCTACATTGTCAGGGGTCAAGCCACCTGCCAGCAGCACGGGGCGTGGCGCCCCCGCGCAAATCAAACGCGCTCGCGCCCAGTCATGCACCTCGCCTGTGCCGCCGGGCAGCGCAGGATGATAGGTGTCCAGCACAAACCGCTCCACAAGCGACGCGAAGGCATGCATCACCGCCAGCACCGATTCGGGCGTATCGGAGGGCTTGGGGCGCAACACCAACCACAGCGGCAAAGGAGGCAGGCGGGCACGCAACGCTTCAGGCGTGGCGCCTTCTAACAGATTGCATTGCAAAGCGTCAAACAACTGCCACTCGGCAGGCAGGTTCGCTGGATCCGCCATCACCAGCACTCGCTGCACGCCGCGCACCTCGCGCACCCATAGCTGCCAGTCGGGACGATTCAGCAGATGGCGAGGGCTACGCGGTTCGAACACGAAGCCCAGCGCATCCGCGCCTGCCCCGATGGCTACTTCCGCATCCTGCTGGCGCGTGATGCCACAGATTTTAATGAGCATTCGCTGCTGAATGGCACACCGCGTTTCACTCCCGCTGGCAGAAGGGGCTGTAGCGCGACGACTCCTGCGCAGTAGTGGGAATACGCCAGCAGAAGTAGTGGTCGGGCACGCTCTGCGGGCAGTTGAAGATCACCGGAGGCTTGATCGCACGCAGCCACCGTGAATGCCCATCGAAAAAGAGGAAGGTCGCCCCGTTGTTATGGGCAATCGTTGGGCAGTCTGCCGTAACGGGGTGATACGCGCCGTCGTTCAAGGTGTATTGTTCATCGATCAGAACAGCGAATTTGCTGGGGCGATCCACTTCCGATTCGGGAATGAACGCGGCGCCCGCGTTCATTGAGTAGCTCAGCATCTTTTCGGGACGCCGATCGGACGGGCAGACATAAACCTGCGTGTTTTTGACATAGGCAAACAGCACGCCTGCGCGTACCCCACCTGCGCTAATCCAAGCGGGATTAACGGGCGCAGTACGCTCCTGTCCCACAGGCACGATGTAGATGCAGGGAACCCACTGCGCCTGCGAGGTCCAGAGGAAGCCGCGCATCCACCAAGGCCAGTCCACGCCCGGGTAGCGTCCCATGCAGTTGCCGTCACCGTTGCCAGGGTTGCGTCCCTCATAATCGCTGCGATACATCAGAAACGCCATTCCCAGCTGGCGCAGGTTGGACAGGCACTGGGTCTGCCGCGCTTTCTCCCGTGCTTGTGCGAACACCGGAAAGAGGATCGCCGCTAAAATCGCGATAATGGCGATCACTACCAGCAGTTCAATCAGCGTAAAGCCCCGCTTCCTCATTTGAGGGATTTAATACGCTACTCCCGCTGGGATCTCCTGCCGGGCAGGACACGAGCGGATGTTGCTGAACATAGCCTTTTGATGGAGCTAGGCTGGCTAAAGGAGCCTGCGCCCTATCGGGATGTGGTCATCTCGCAGCGGGTACGGCTTGCCCGCAACCTGTTGCACCTGCCTTTTCCCCATGTGGCAAATGAGGCTCAGCTTCAGGTGGTGGTGCAGCAGTTGCGGGCGGCTTTGGAGCCGATGGGATTGGGCGCAGGCGGTGTGATCGAGCTGGCGCGGTTGAGCTTGGACGAGCGGGCGCAGCTAGCGGGCGCGCGAATCATCAGCCCCGCCCTGCTGCCCTCTTTGCCCCATCGCTGGGCGCTGCTGAGCGCGGATGGAGGCACAATTGCCCTGCTGAACGAGGAGGACCACCTGCGCCTGCAAATCACCCACGCAGGCTGGCAGCCCGACCGCATGGTGGGCGAGCGGCACCGCTGGGAGCAGCGACTGAACGCGCTGCCGTTGCGCTGGGGCTATTCCCATCGGCTGGGCTACCTGACCGCCTCGCCCATCAATCTCGGATCAGGGGTGCGGCTGGGGTTGCTGATGCACCTGATGGGGCTGCAGCGGGCGCGTCAAATTACCCGCTGGCTGGAGGCGTTGCAAGCGCTGGGCTGCCACACCCGCGGGCTGTATGGCGAGGGGAGCCTCGCCTTTGAGGGCTATGTGCAGATCTCGCTACTGGGGCGGCGCGAGCCGCTGCCAGAGCTGCTGGCACGGTTGCGCGGCACGCTGCGCACCCTGATTGAGGCGGAGCTGGAGGCGCGTGTGCATCTCTCAATAGATGAGCTGAACACCGAGTGGGAGGAGCTGACCGCCACGCTGCGCCATACCGCGGCGCTCTCGCTGGGCACAGCGCTGCGCACCTTGGCGGTCTATCGCATGCGGGCAATGCTGCAGGGCGACGAAATGCAACGCGACTTCGCCGATGAACTGCTGTTCCAACTGGCGGTCTACCCACCGCCCGAACCCGACTACGCCGCTTCCGAGCGGGCAAAATGGCTGCGAGAGAAGGTTTTGTCCTCTTGAGCAGAGCCGTCGCGCATACTTGCGAATCTGCTGGTTGTGGTATACTCTTAGTGAGGAGGCATATATAGGGTGCGCGGTCGCAAGGCGACGGTGGCGTTCATGCATCCCAGCGAGGAGGCGTTCGCCCGCCTGCTGGATTATTATCGCATTCGCTGGGAGTATGAACCGCACACCTTTGTGCTACGCACCGATGAGTGGGGCAACCCCAAAGAGTCGTTCACGCCAGATTTCTACTTACCTGAGTATGACCTCTATATCGAGCTAACCGTTCGTCGGGCGAACATCAATCGTCGCAAGCGGCGCAAGATTGCGCTGCTGCAGTCGCTCTACCCCGACATCCGCATCAAGTTGATGAGTGCCCGCGACTTTGAGCGGCTGATGCTCAAGTACGGGTTGCACTGGCGTGAACATCTGGACGAGGCGGAGCCTTAGCTCTCATCGGGGCGCGGACGCATCGTCGCAGTGGGCGCATCGATGATTGCCTGTGGGGGAGCATAGACAAACACATGCTCGCTCACCCGCTCTACGCTGCCTTCTATCGCATAGATGACCCCGTTTAGAAAATCGATGACCCGCTCGCGCATTGGGTGGGGCGTCGAAGCGAGGTTGATGATTTGCTGGACACCCTCTTTCAACCCGTCGGCGATCAGGCGGGCATCCTCTAAGCTATGAACCTCGCGGCGGACACAGATATGATACGGATGGAACCGGCGGTAGCGCACGCCCGGTTCACGGGGAACCTCATCCCAATCCTCCTCTTCGCGGCTGAACCAGTTGCGCAGGCGTGTCCAGAGTCCCACGCGCGGTTCCTGCTCCAGCTCGTCATAGTAGTGATGGCTCATCGCTATCCCTCCCTGTTTATGCGTTGCTTGGGCATCCTGCCCTCTTTTGCCCATGAGGGGCACGCTACAGTGGCTTGGGCATCTTGCCCACACCTCGCCTCTATTCACGCGCACCGAACAGGGCAGTGCCGATGCGCAGCATGTTGCTGCCCTCTTCGAGCGCGATTTCGAAGTCGTGGCTCATGCCCATCGAGAGCCAGCGACGGTTCGGTTCGGGCAGCTGTTCGAACAGCCGCCTCAGCGTGCGGAACGCCTGCCGAATGCGTGGCAGCTCCTCGGTCAGCGGCGCGATGCCCATCAAGCCCTGCAGCGCTAAATTCGGCTGCTGTGCTACCATTTCTGCCAGTGCCAGCGCTTCCTCAGGGGGCACGCCCGCCCGAGTCGGTTCATCCGACAGGCGCACCTCGATCAGCACAGGTTGTACTATCCCTCTGTTCGAGGCAACCCGCTGTATCTCCTGCATTAAGGATACCCTATCCACAACATGTAGGAGGTGGAATCGCCCCACCACATACTTGACCTTATTGGTCTGTAGATGCCCTATGAAGTGCCATTCGATATCGGGGGGCAAGAGGGGGAGCTTTTCGCGAGCTTCCTGCCAGTAGTTCTCTCCGAAGGCGCGCAAACCGCACTCATAGGCTTCGCGAATGCGCTCAACGGGCACGCCTTTGCTCACAGCCACAAGCCGAATGGAATCGGGATCGCGCCCAAGGCGGAGGCATACCGTCGCGATGCGTTCCTGTAGGGCAGCCAGATTAGCCCGAATGTTGCTCATGGGTTTGATGCTCCAGCGCGTGCTGCGCTGCTTCTGCATAAGCCTCCTCTAAAGTACCACTCTTATGCTTTTTGGCGAGCTGCTCCAACCGCCCCGTCTCCATAAACCAGACTCGCTCCGCGATATTGGTGGCGTGGTCAGCGATGCGCTCCAGATAGTGTGCCACCAGCAGCAACCACGAGGCGGCCGTCACACATTCGGGATGTTGACGCATCGTCTCCTGCAGCTGGGTGCGAATCTGCCGATAGAGCGCATCCACCTCGTCGTCCTGCTGACACACATGGAGCACCAGTTGCAAATCGCGCTTGACAAACGACTCGATGCTATCCAGCAGCATGCGGCGTGCGGCACCGGCAAGGCGCGGAAGGTCGACCAGCTGCGTCACCTTCGGCTCGCCCTGAATCTTGCGGGCGGCTTTGGCAATATCCACGGCATAGTCGCCGATGCGCTCGATGTCGGTAATCATCTTCATGATGGTGCCGATGACGCGCAGGTCGCTCGCCATCGGTTGCTGGAGGGCAAGCAGGCGCAGGCAGTGCGTTTCGATGTCGATATCGATGTAGTCCACCTCATCATCGCGCAGCAACACCTCCTCGGCACGCTTCGTGTCGCTCCGCATCAGCGCCTCGACCGCGTCGGCGACCATGCCCTCCACGATGCTCGCCATCGCCAGCACTTTCGTCTCCAGATTTTTTAGCTCTGCATCAAACGCCTGTCGTGTGATCATTCCGAAGGGGATTATACCTGTATAGATTTGCCTCTATCGGTCAGATGGGCGCATACCCTGTAGCCAAGTAGGAGGTATAGGTACAGTGCAGGAATAGTGTACCGCTAACAGAAACAGTGTTGCCGAGACTGGATAGACGAGATGAGAGACTGGCTCTGGGTTGCGATTCAGGTGATGTTGTTTGTACTCTATGGGGTCTTGCTCATTCGCACGCCCACGGGCGATTGGGGTTTAGTGCGTTGGTTGGGGTTGCCGCTTGTGCTGGTGGGGCTTGTTCTGCTAATGCCCGCGCTGCGCGCTCACGGGCGCAAGCTGACGCCGCTGCCAGAGCCGAAGCGCGAGCTGGGGCTTCTACGCACGGGCATCTATGCCTCCATTCGTCACCCTATCTACGCGGGGCTGATCGCGCTGGCGTTCGGGCTGGCAATCTGGTTCCAGAAGCTCGGTGCACTGTTCGGCGCCATCCTGCTGACCCTCTTTTTCAACCTGAAAGCGCGCGAGGAGGAGCGCCGCCTGCTGCGCTGCTACCCCGAATATGCCGAGTATCAGCGACGGACAGGGCGATTCATACCGCGCTGGCGTGGGTAGAGGCGAAGTGGCGAAGTAGCGAAGTAGCGAAATGGCGAAATAGCGAAGGGGCGAAACTACTCACTGCTCACTACTCGCCACTCGCCAACAAGGTACACTTCCTCTGATGGAGACGCCATTCCTGCCGCAGTTGCGGGCGCGGGAGCGCAGTCAGGTTGCGGAATGGCTCCAGCAGGTAGCGCAGGGCAACGGTGGCATCCTTTTTATTACGGGCGATTGGGGCATGGGGCGCAGCAGTCTGCTGCGTGATGCGGTTGCGCGTGCCACTGAGCTGGGACTGGTTACCGCCGATACTTGGTGCCGTGGCGAGCATGGCGAGCCAGTGTGGATGCCCGTCGCAACCCTGATGGAGCAGCTGCTGCGTGCCTTCAGGGACGATCCGCTGGCGCAGCCCCTGACGGATCAGCTCCAGCACTGGATGGCGTTTCCGCAGTCGTGGCACATTCCGGCACAGTTCATCCGTCCGTTGCGCTCGATGGCACGCAAGCGCGCGATGCTGCTTTGCATCGATGATTTCCATCTTGCCTCCGATCACCTGATTCGGCTCATTCAAGGCTGGCTGTCGGGGATCCGTTTTGAGCCGATCGGGCTGCTGCTGACGGTTTGCACGCCAGTGGAGCGTCCGTTGCTGTACGAGCTGATGCGCCAGAGCCAGGAGCATGGTGTCGCCCGCACGCTGGCGCTGGAACCGCTTTCGCTGGAGGAAACGCAGCAACTGATTGCGACATGGCGTCCCGCGCTGGCAGACGACGAGTTGCTGGCACAGGTGTTGCATCAGCGCACGCGCGGCAGCCCCCTGTTTATGGTGGAGATTCTGCGCAACGCCGTAATGTGGGAGGACGAGTGGCGATCACAACGCGATCTGGCGCGGATCATCCCGACCAGCCTGCGCGGGATGTTGCTGCGGCGGGCGCAGGCGCTCTCGGCGCGGGAACGCGACCTGCTGAACTGGCTCAGTTGTTTTGAAGGGGTGATCCCCGTTGAGATTCTGCCTGCGCTGCTCGGCGCCAGTGAGCGGCGCGTCGCCCAGTGGCTGACGAATTTGCTGGAAACAGGTTGGCTGGAGCAGGTACGGGGGCAGGTGCAGACGCTGGCATGGCGCCATCCACTGGTACGCGAAGCGATTTATGAATCGATCCCTGCGAGGCAGCGTGCCCGCCTGCATCGCCAAATTGCCGAACAGCTGGAAGGGAACCATATTGCTTTGCCCGAGGAGCAACGCTGGCTGCACTGGATGCGTTCCGAGCCAGACGAGATGGTGCTGGCACGGTTGTGGGAGGCCCATCAGCAGGCACGCCTGCGCTCGTACCCTCGCTTTCGCCTGGAGTTGCTCGAAGCCTGCTTGTGTGCAGCCACCCAGCAAGGCGATTTACCCAAGCGCATTCGCCTGCTGTGTGAGCGCCCGCATCTGATGTTCTGCTTGCCTGACGGCTTGCTACGCGCGCTGGACGCCTCACAACAGGCACTTGCCGAGCTGGAGGCGCACCCTGAGTGTGATCCTGATCGCGCCCTGTGGGTACAGGTGCATTGCGCCCGAGCAGGGCAGCTGGCACAATTGGGGCGGGCAGAGGAAGCTCGTGCCACGCTGCAGACGCTTTTGCAACAAGGGGAATGGTCAGAAAGCCAGCAATCGATGCTGGAGCTGACGCTTGCCTACCTGCATGCCTGTCAGGGTGACTTGCGCGCTGCCTACGCGCTGCACCGAACGGTCTGGCAGCGGATGCGCCACCACATGGAGTGGTGGCAGCGCTGGGCGGGCGTACTACGCTACACACTGCGATACGCCCTTGCCTGTGGCGACTTGGCGCTGGCGCGCGAGGTGCTGAAGCAGTTTAGCGAGTGGGCGACCCATCCCGCTGCGCCCCCTGCATGGAAAGAGTTGTGGCACCTGATGCAAGCCGATTTCGCCTACTTTGAGGGGCGTGGCGCGGAGCAACTCTATCACGCGCGGGCGGTGCGCGCCCTGGAAACACCGGGCGATGCCAGTTCGCCCGGCTTCGAGAGCTGGTTCCAGACCCTGCTTTATCGCGACCCGACCGAAGCGTTGCATGTAGCCGATCGCGCCCTCGCAACGGCGCGTCAGGCAGTGGGCTATGAACGCGAGGCGGAATGGCTCTGCTACAGGGCGCATGCGCTGCTGGAAGCGGAGCGATTCGACGAGGCGCGGGAAACCCTTCAAGAGGCGCGACGGCTCGCCCGCAAGCTGAACAATCAGCTGGTGCAGTCGCGCTGCCACCTGTTGCAGGTGCAACTCGCGCTGATCACCCTTTGGGAAGGCGATAGGCTCCAGCAAGCGCATGACCATCTCGCTCAGGCGGAGCCGCTCGTTGCTGCGCTTGCACTGCCAGAGCTGGAGATCGAACAGCATCGGCTCCGTTCGATGCTGCTGCTGGAGAGGGGTGATTTCGACTCAGCGGTGGAGCAAGCGCAGCGTGCCGTCGCCCGTGCGGATGCGTGGGGACATGCGCTCCACCGCGGGTTAGCCTATCTGCAGCTGGCAGCCGTGTTGCAGCGCCAGCCCGGTTTGACCGATCGGACGGGTCTGACCGCTCAAGCGGTTATAGACCATGCAGAGAGCCTCTTGAGCGGGTACGGGGCGCCGCTCTGGTGGCGTCGGCTGCAGAAGCCGCGTCCGACGATTGAATGGGTCAGCGCACGCGGCTGGGAGATCGAGATGCGCCTGCTGGGCGCTGTCTGCGTGCGCTTTCGCGGGCGCGAACTACCATCCGATGGCTGGGTTAGCCCGCGTACCCGCGCCCTGTTCTGCCACTTGACGCTTATGCAAGGACGCCCTCTGCACACTGATACCCTCTGCGAGCAGCATTTCCCTCACTTAGACATCGAGCGGGCGCGTGTGAACCTGCAGACCACCATCTCGGCGGTGCGCCGCTCATTGCGTCGCGCACTGGGCGAGCAGACTGGCGACTGGATCCGTCACGATTCGGGATTTTACCGCTGGGCACCTGAACACAGCTGGGCAGTGGACGCCTTCGAGTTTGAGCGCATTGCCCGCGACGCCCTATCACTTTCTGACCCCCAGGCGCAACGGGAGCGGCTGGAGGAAGCCCTCGCGCTCTATCAGGGCGATTTGCTGCCAGAGTTCGCCGAGGAGGTGTGGTGCATGCCCCATCACCATCGCCTACGCGCCCTCTACCTGGAATGCCTGCTCACACGGGCACAACTCGCCTCGCTGCTGGGACGCCATGTGGAGGTGGTGGAGTGTGGTGAGCGGCTGTTGCAACTCGATCCGTGCGATGAGGCAGCAGCACGCCTGCTGATGCAAGCCTATCGCGCACTCGGACGCCGCGCGGATGCCCTTCAAGTCTACACCCGCTGCCAGAAGGCGCTGGCTGAGCTACTGAACACAACACCCTCCGAACCTACGCGCCAGCTGTATGAGTCGCTTCTAAAAGTATGACCCGATTATGCATTTCGAACGCCGTTCATTCTCAAAGCGAGCAAACCCGCCTGCAGACAAAAGAAACCCTGCTTGCGCAAGGTTTTACAGCCAGCAAAGGCTGGCTTCGTTTGCCTGAGAGCGACTTTAGTCGACCAAGCTTAGGCGCTATTTGAAACCCTGATTGGTATAATACCGATTGAGGCGTCAAGTGATACACGGCTCAAGTCGTTCCTCTGCAAACGAAGCCCGCCTACGCGGGCTACAGCCGACGGAGGTCGGCTTCGTCTGCACAGGAGCGGCTTGAGCCATCCAGAATACTATGCCGTTTGAAAACCCGACTGGTATAAGCTCCTAATTCTGTCGGCGGATAGGTCAGTGGGGGCAATTGCGCCTCGATTCGCTCACGCTGATCCTCCAGCCAAGGCGGTAGCACCAGCCGTTCACCCAAATGGGTGATGTCCTCATCCACGCTGAAGCCTGGTCCGTCGGTTGCCAGCTCGAACAGCACACCGCCCGGCTCAAGGAAGTAGACCGAACGGAACCAGAAGCGGTCGATCACGGGCGTCGGCTGCAGACCCGCCTGTGCCACACGCTCACGCAGAGTGTTCAGGTGATTCTCGTCACGAGTACGCCAAGCGAGGTGATGCATGCCGCCCCTGCCCCACCGTCCGCGCGACAGGTTCGAGCGCACCTGCACATCGAGATAGCCACAGCCCATCTCCCCAGGCGCACCCACTTGGAAGCGATGCCACTCGCCCGCCTCGCCCACCTTGAGAAAGCCCAGTATCTCGGTTAGCACGCGCTCCGTCGCACCCGACGACGCCACGCAAATTTGCGCCACATACAGCCCCCGAATCTGATGTTCAGGCGGCACAGGGCTGGCATCCCACGGGATGAACGGTCGCTCGACGTTGCTGCCTATCAGGGCAAGCGCCATGCCGTCAGGGTCGCGGAACCGAAGCACTGGCTCGCCAAACCACTCGGTGATGGCTTCGGTCTGTACGCCATAAGCATTGAGGCGATCCTGCCAGTAGGAGAGGCTGTCGAGGGGCACGACCAGCCCCTGCTCTACAATCGTGCCCGTACCCGCCTGAAACGGTGCAACGGTCCGCCAGGGGAAAAAGGTGAGGTCGGTCCCCGGTGTACCTTGTGCATCGGCATAAAAGAGATGATAGACCTCAGGCGCATCCTGATTGACCGAGCGCTTGACCAGGCGCAATCCGAGTACGCCAGCGTAGAAATCCACATTCGGCTGCGCCTCACCAGCGATAGCCGTCGCATGATGAAAGCCCAGCACCCCAGAGATGTTCACCGAAGTCACCCGGCAGAGTATACCTTCGCGCCCATCGAACGGCGCAGTGAGAAGGTACAATCTCACCCGATGGCGTTTCGGGTCTTTTGCGGGCAGCTGGTGACCGATGGGCAGCTCTATCGCGCGGTGGCGCTCCTGATAGAAGGGGAGCGCGTCGTGGCATGGGAGCCTTTTAGCCAGGCAAGTGATTTCCGCATCGAATCGCCCGATGTGGACGCACGCGCGACCGTCGTGCTACCTGGCATGATCGACATCCACATTCATGGGGGTGGTGGGCGTGACCTGATGGATGGCACCGTCGAGGTGATTCAGGCAGTTGCCCGCCACCTGACGCGCTATGGCGTCACGGGCTTTCTGGTTACGCCGCTGACCGCGCCGTGGGAGGCGATTCGAGCCACCGTTCGCGCGGCGCAGGAGGTGCGCCGCTATGGCTCCGAAGGCGCTCAGGTGCTTGGCTGCCACCTCGAGGGACCCTTCATCAATCCTGTGCGAGCAGGGGCACAACCTCCCGAATATATTCGCCCCGCCAGCGTTGCTGAGCTGGAGCGCGAACTGGGTGCGCTGATGGAGGAGGTGCGCATCGTCACCCTTGCACCAGAGATCGAAGGGGGCTACGAACTGACCCGCTACCTGGCGAATCAAGGGATCATCGTGTCGATTGGACACACCGATGCTCGCTACGAGGAGGTGACCCGTGCCATCGATCTGGGGGCGCGCCACACCACCCACTGCTTCAACGCCATGCGCCCCTTTCAACATCGCGAACCGGGTACTGTGGGCGCGGTACTGGCACATCCTGAACTGAAAGCCGAGCTAATCTGGGACCATGTGCATACCCATCCTGCCTCCGCCCGCCTGCTGGTGCAGGCAAAGGGAGCCGAGGGGGTTCTCTGCATCTCAGATGGTACGACGGGCGTCGGCATGCCTGAAGGCTACCACTTTGAGCTGTGGGGTCATCGTGCCGTGGTGCAGGAGGGCGCTGCGCGGTTAGTAGAAAGTGGCACACTGGCAGGCAGCACGATCGCCATGGATACCTGCCTGCGCCATTGCGCCCAAAGTTTTGGGCTGACAACCGCTTCGCTGCTGTGCTGCGCTAATCCCGCGCGCGCCTTGGGGCTGGAAGGGCGCAAGGGCACCTTGCGCCCCGGTGCCGACGCCGACTTCTTCCTCTGGAACCCCGAACGCCAGCAGGTCGAAAGCACCTGGATCGGCGGCAAAAGGGTAAATGGCGAATAGCGAATGGCGAAACGGCAGGAATCAAAAACAGCGTGGCGAACCGTAAACAGACGCACTCTACGAGGAGGTTATAGGACGATGTGGTACGACGAGCAACAACCCGAACAAGAGACGACGAGTCCCGACACGCTGCAACAGACCCGGCCACAGGGTGGGGTTGAGAATGCGGTGGACGAGTTATCGAGCGACGCGACACCTGCCCCAGCAGAGGCAGGCATGGAGCAGACAGCGAACGCTGGCGCAAGCCAGCAGCCGCTCCCGCCGAGTACCGGAGCGACCCGCCAAGAACCAGAAGAGGACATCACGATGGAGGAAGCCCTTGAGCATGGTTTTCCCTCCTTCGAGGAGGGCGAAATCGTGCGGGCGACTGTCGTGCAGGTCGATCGCGAGGGTGCACTGGTCGATGTCGGCACCAAGACGGAGGTACGAATTCCCCTCCCGGAACTGTCGCAGGAGCAGGTCAGCTCCGCGGAGGAAGTAGTACAGGTAGGCGACCAGATCGAGGTGATGGTGGTGCGCCCCCGCGGGGAAGAGGGTGCTCCCGTGCTGTCCAAGCGGTTGGCCGATTTCGAACGGCTCTGGCAAAGCATCGTAGAAGCTTACGAGCGCCAGGAAACGCTGGAAGCGATGGTCACTGAGCGCGTTAGAGGCGGTGTGGTGGTCGATATCGGCGTGCGCTGCTTCGTGCCCGCCAGCCTGATCGCGCGTAGATTGCCCCCACAGCACCTTGATCGCCTGATCGGGGAGACACTCCCTATCAAGATTATCGATCTGGACTACGAAAAACGCAAAGCGGTCGCCTCGAATGTAGCGGCGGAGGAAGAGCGGCGTCGTCAACGGGAGCAGGCGGAACGCGAGCGACGCGAGCGCATCTTCAGTCAGCTGCGCGTCGGGCAGCGGCTCAAAGGCAAGGTCAAACGCTTCACCGTGTATGGCGCCTTCGTCGACATCGGGGGCTACGAAGGACTGCTCCATGTCAGCGAAATTGGCTGGACCCGCATCGAGCATCCGCGCGAGGCACTCAAGATCGGTGAGGAGATCGATGTGGTCATCATTCGGCTGGAGCCAGAGCGCGGCAAGGTGGCACTCAGCCGCCGCCAAGTGCTGCCCGACCCCTGGTCCGAGATTGCGCAGCGCTACCAAGAGGGGGAGATCCTGGAGCTATCCATCTCGCGCGTGGAGCGCACAGGCGCCTTTGCGAAGCTGCCCGAAGGCGTCGAAGCGTTCATCCCTCTTGGTGAGCTGACCAGCAAGCGAGGCGTGCGCAATGCGCAAGAGGTCATCTCCCCTGGTGAAACCGTCACAGCGCGCATCGTTGAGATCGACCCGCGCCGAAGGCGCATGGTGCTGAGCGTACGCGCCGTCGAAGAGCAGCGCGCGATGCAGGAACACGCGCGTCAGCGGGCGACCTCATCGGGGCGCAGCGGCTTTACAATCGCCGAACGCCTCCAGTCACAACTGCAGGAGCTGCAGCAGAGTCTAACCCCGGAGGAGCCAGCGCCCCAAGGCAGAGACAGCCCTGCTCGCACGGAAAACGATGCGGGGGTTGCCTCCAGCGCAGCTGAACCACCCATGACAGCCGCGCCCAAATCATTGGAACCGGCAGGAACCGAGGAAGCCACCAGCGAACAGGAAGCTGCGCATGCTGAATGAATCCTGTACCCGTTGTCGCCCATCATGCATGGCGCATTCGCCAACGCGCGGAACCGCTCCGCATCGCCGTCACGGGCGGAATCGCCGAGGGCAAGACGACCGTCTTACGCCTGTTCGAATCGCTGGGTGGGCGGACGATTAGCAGCGACACAATCGTCGCCACCCTGCTGCGTCCAGGGACGGACCTATGGCATCGATTGATCAAGGAGTTCGGGGAGTCGATAACGACGGAAACGGGAGAATTGAACCGGGCGCGTTTGGCTGCGCTCGCCTTTGGCGAGACGCGCCTGCGTCGCCGCCTCAACCAGCTGTTGCATCCCGCTGCGGTGGAGGTTATTTGGCAACTTGTCGAAGAGCTGAGCCTCACCGCGGCTCGCGCCGATGCGGCTGGCGAGGGAATGGGGTCGGAGGCTCTGCCCCCACCCATCTTTATCGAGGTGCCTCTGCTGATCGAGGCGTGCCTGCAGGACGGATTCGACCGCATCATCGTGGTGCAGGCGACGCCTGCGCTGCAACGCCAGCGCCTGCTCCAGCGCGGTGTTCCTCCCACGCTTGCCCGCCAGATGCTACGCGCGCAGCTGCCCACCCGTGCCAAGATCCCCTTTGCCGACTGGGTCATCCGTACCCATCGCTCCCTGGCACTGGTGGAACAGCAGGCGCGCCGTATCTGGCACGCCATCCATCAATAACGGGTGCATGGGGGTATACTTAGAGAGTGAGCGACATCGACCAGGTGCAACCTTTGAAGTGGCTTAACCGTCAAAAAGGCAGATAGGGGTGCGATAATGCCCATCGAAGTTAAAACGCGCAGAAGAGGAGGTTCAGGCAAAGTGGTTAGACGATGGTGGCTGATTCTAAGCGCACTGATCATCGGGACGGTTGCTTTTGGGCAGGACACGGCGAGCCAGCGTCCGTGGGAAGAGGTGTATCGCAACCGCCCGAATCGGCATACGCTGCCAAATCAGCGTCCGCGCGTGATTCCGCGCCAGAACTACAAAGAGGTGCCATCTTTTACCTCATTCAACGGTTATCTGCGATGGCAGAAAGAGGGTCTTTTTAACCCGCGACGCTTCCACGAAATCCGCCAAGCGCAGTCGGGTCGGCGCACGCGTGCCCCGCGCTGGGATCGTGACCTGACCAACGCGCCGACCGATGAACTGCATCCCGTCTATGTGTCGCGGGCGACCCGCATGTTCTTTGCCAGCAACGCTACCCGGGTAGACAACGGACGCCTGAGCAACCCAGGACCGTTCTATCGCATTTGGCGGGGCGATTTGGATGACGGCAGCAACCCCGATCTGGGACAACTCACCAACTATGTGCAAATCACGGGCGACACTCCCGATGAACGCTTCTCCTCCCAGATCCAGCCTAGCCTCAGCCAGAACGGGCACATCTTAGCGTATGCCTCCCGCTCCGCTTCAGGGAGCTACAACATTATTATTCGTAACCTGACTACCAATCAGCGGGTGGTCCTGACGACCGACAACGATGGTATCACGCAGAACCTACACCCTACCGTGAGTCCAGGGGGCAACCTCGTGGTATTCTCGTCCAACCGCCTGGAAGAGGGTGAGACAGAAGCCAACCGCCAATTTCGGCTCTATATAGCGCGTACAGACGGGCGCCCCCTCGATAATAATAGGCAATTTTTCCGCCGCATCACCTCCCCTGAACCAGGACAAAACGATATCGAGCCTGCATGGTCGCCCGCAGGTGATCAGATCGCTTTTGTGCGCACTTTTCCCGATGGAAGCAGTTACATCTTCCTTATCAACCCACAGACGCTGAACGTTGTGCAGTGGACAAACTTCGTGGACAACAATGGCAACCGTCCCCGAGATCGCCAGCCCGCCTGGGTCACTACAGCAGAAGGTTCTGTCTTTATTCTCTTTGCATCCAATCGCAAGTCGCTGGACAATCAGGGACGCCACCAGCGTTTGGCACCCGCTAACAGCGTCGATGTCACCAATCGGATATTTGACATCTACCGAATCAGTGCCCTTATTTCTGAGGAGCTGGGAGCTGTACCGGTTTCTCTTACTGCCGATCCCAGCACACCCGCGCTGGCACGCCCCAACTACCCAGGTGATCCCGAAACTTTTGCAGGCGCTCAATACCCCACCTCGGCGCTCGTGGAGCGCAATCGGATCGCTTATCAGTCCACCCGCCTGAACGAAGCACAAAATCAGGGACCGCATGATATCTGGGAGACCTTCGCCAGCGACACTGTGCCTCCCACGATAGAGATATTGCCTGTGGTCAATCCGAAGGAAGTGTTTCCAGGCGACGAGATAACCATTCGCATCCGTGTGGTCGATTTCCAGAGCGGCGTGCAGTTCGTGCGCGTCCAATTCAAAGACCCTGACAGCGCTGAGCAGGATGCCGAAGGACTCGAACACAAAATCTACCTGCTCTCTGCCGAGGTCGTTGACACTGGCAACATCGTGGTCCCTGTGTTCATTGAAATTGGCCAGCAGGCAATCCATCCAGAGACCTATGAATACAAGGATCCGTATGTGCTGGCATTTCTCGGCTTTGACGGGCGCTTAGATGACACCTTGGCGTTGCGCTATGTGCCCGAGGACCCAAACAATCCCGACCCGACACAATCGGGCCGGTGGGAGGTTAAATGGCGCACGCCCGATGTGGAGAGTGACTTCTATCTGGATGTGATTGTGCGCGATAATGCGGGCAACGAATTCATCTACGACAACATCTCTGGCTTCACCACGAAGCGGTTCGTGGGCGCGAACAAGATTCTGCTGGTCTCGGACTACGCGGCAGGGCAGATGTTC
>JBCNVA010000157.1:0-19446 GCA_039630445.1 Armatimonadota bacterium | reverse complement strand
ATTGATTGGTTGAACCTGAACCGAGCGCGTTTTGTTCGGGTCAAAATCACCAACAGCCGGCTCAATGATGACCTGATCGGCATTCCGCACGAGCCAGCGCAGGGTGGTCTTTTCGCCCGCGGTAATTTGTGCCGGCTCTGCGACAAACGCTTGGATCTCGACAGGGCGTGGGCGTGTGTAAGCCCAGACGGCGCCGAGCAGCGCCAGCACAAGCAAAAACACGATCGTAGCGGGGCTAATTAACCCACGCCGCTCCAACTGCCCCTGGGCATGGGACGATCGAAGTGGGTCTTCTGCGCTGCGCGCCGTGAGGGTGAAGCTGTAGAGCGCGGGGTTCACCAGCAGGGGCAGTTGGCGCGGCTGAACAAAGAGCATCACGGTGCGCGTCTCGCCCGGTGCCAGATAGACCTGCTCGCGCTCCCATTCGAACACCAGTGCATCCTCTGGGTCGGAGGCATAGAGGTGGATGGTCTGCTCGATATTGCCCAAGTTGCCTACGATCACCTCATAGCCAGCTCGCTTGCGCAGAGGCGAAACGACGCCGCGGCGCGGCTCCAGCTCGAGAGTGAGCATGCTGTAGGGACGCACCACCAGACTGGCTTGCGCCACACTGCTCCCGCCGTTCTCCAATGAGCGCGCTCGAATCACTATCGGATAGGTTCCTGCACGGCTCTCTGCGCTGCGCGGTGGACGAAAGAGAATCCGCTCCTGCACCTCTTCGCCCGGCGCCAAGGTGAACGACGGGATTGGAATAGCACACCACTCGGCGTCGACGCCCTCCACCTCCAGCGCCACATGATCGGGCTGGTCGCCCTCGTTGCGCACAATCGCCATCAGTTGCGCCGACCCACCCGGCTCCACCTGCACCTCGTCCTGCCCCAGTCTGACGCGAATTGCCATAAAACCGCCTGAAATTGTACCCAATATCGGGTATCTTTGAAGGGATGGCGCGAACAGGCAGGCTCGTGGTGGGTATCACAGGCGCAAGCGGCGCCATCTATGCGGTACGCTTTCTGCATCAGGCACGCTACCACTTTCGCGAGGTCTATCTCATCTGCTCCGATCAGGCGATTCAGGTGCTGCAGACGGAGCTGGGGTTAGATATCACGCGCGAAACGCTCTGTGCTGAGGTGCTCTTGGGAGCGCCGTGGGAGGGATTGAAGGTGCTGCAACCGCGCGATTACTTCTCACCCCCTGCCAGCGGCAGCTTCCGCCACGATGGGATGGTGATTGTGCCCTGCTCGATGGGCACCTTAGGGCGCATCGCCAACGGTACATCCGACGACCTGATGACCCGCGCTGCCGATGTGTGCCTCAAGGAGCGACGCCCGCTGATTCTGGTGGTGCGCGAAATGCCGTTCAATCGGGTTCATCTACACAATATGTTGCTTGCGGTGGAGGCAGGTGCGACCATTCTGCCCGCTTGCCCAGCGTTCTACAACCGCCCGCGCACGCTGGAGGAGGCGGTGGACACCGTCGTTGCCCGCATCTTGCAGCATCTGGGTGTGGAACAGACCCTTGTGCCCGAATGGGGACGAACTGGTGACGAATAGCCCTTTGAGGGGAGTGCCTCTCCAAATAGGCTGGAAGCGGGTTTTCAAACGGCACAGTATTCTGGACGGCTGAAGCCGCTCCTGTGCAGACGAAGCTAACCTCCGTCGGCTGTAGCCCGCGTAGGCGGGCTTCGTTGGCAGAGGAACAGCTTTAGCCGTGTATCACTTGACGCCCCAATCGGTATAATAACCCAACTTGCTACCTGTTGTTTTTGAGCAAGTGAGATTCCTCGCTTCGCTCGGAATGACAACGCTTCGCTCGGAATGACAAGGCTCCGCTCGGAATGACGGGGTGTTTTATGCGGCAGTGAACTTGTCATTCCGAGCCGAAGGCGAGGAATCTCAGATAGGTGGCAAGCTGGGTTATTATAATCGCTCGCGGCGTAGTTCGCGCTCGATGTCGCGCTGGCGGATGGCTTCGCGCTTGTCGTACTTGCGCTTGCCGCGTGCCAGCCCGATTTCCAGCTTCGCCTTGCCGTTGCGGAAATAGAGGCGCAGCGGGATCAGCGTATAGCCCTTCTGCTCCGCCTTGCTGCCCAGCCGCTCGATCTCCCACTTGTGCAGCAGCAGTTTGCGCTTGCGGCGCGGCTCGTGCCCGAAGCGCGAGGCGGGCTCATAGGGCGCGATGTGCATATTATGCACCCACATCTCACCATGCTCCACGCGACAGTAGGCATCGGTCAGGCTCACTTTCCCCGCCGCGACCGACTTGACCTCCGAACCGACCAGCGCAATCCCCGCCTCGATGGTATCCTCTATGTGGTACTCGTGGTACGCCTTGCGGTTCGTCGCGATGAGCTTGATGCCGCCGTCAGACTGCTTCGCCATCGCAAGGAATTGTACCTAATAGGGGATGGAGTGCTTTGCATAGGGGATGCAAGATGAGAAGTGTTCGGCTGGGTATCGGATGGGTGTTGCTTCTTTTGATGGGGGGTTGTGCGCCTGTGCAGCGGATTGAGACACTCTCGTCGACGGCTCTGCCGCCAGATACCGTCATGTTCACCCTGGAGCATCTGACGGCTGACTGTGCAGGCGTTCAGGGTGAAGAGCCTGACCAGTTCATCGTGGAGTGTGCCGATTCGAGGGCGCAGGTGGTGGTGCAAGCGGTCAAGCGCTCGCGTTGCCCGCGCCCTCAGGGTGTTAGCCGTCGGCTCAGTGTGGTGCTGGCGATGGATCAGTCCGCTTCGCTGTTTGGCAGCTTCGGCTATTCAGGCTCCGATCCTGACAAGCGGCGTTTTCCAGCAGCGCAGAGCTTTGTGGAGCGACTGCCCGCCGATGCACGCCTCGCGCTTTGCTGCTTCGCCTCGCTCAACCCCATGCAGTACGGCGATTATGACTTGCTTGTGCCCATCGGTGAAGGCAACCATGGGGCGGTTCTGCGGGCGTTGCAACTGCTCCAGCGTGAGGGACCCAGCCCGCATGGCACGCCGCTTTGGAACACCTTGCTGGCGCAGCTGCGCACGCTGGCGCAGGAACCGGCAGGGCGCGAACGCTGGCTGGTTTGCTTTAGCGACGGGGCGAACGATGTGCCCGATGGTATCTATAGCCATACCGATTCGGAGGTAGAGGCGGAGGCACGCCGCACGCGCACCCGCCTGTTCTTTGTGTTTCTGGGCGACGAACGCTCCATTCCGAATTATCCCACGGTACGCGCCACCCTGCAACGGTTAGCCGATGCGACGGATGGTGCGCTGGTTGCTGTGCAGGAAGCGCGCGACCTGCAAGCCGCTTTCGAGGATGTGGTCGGCAGTGCGGACATCGCGCCATGCTATGTGCTGCACTGCGCGCTGAAACGCCCAGGCGGTTTCCGCCAGGGTGAACGGATCCGCCTGAAGGTGCGGGGTGGCGCATCGGGTGTTGAACGCATTTTCGAACTGCAAATCGGCTCATCCCGCGCAGAACGGCTTTAGCCTGCGTGGTGTCCCCCACGAGGGGGTCAGGTATAATGCAGGCGTGCAGCTGCCGATTGAGCTGGTGGAGCGCTGCCTGGAGCTGATGGAACGCTATCAGCTGCAGGAGTTGAGCGTGGAGCTGGGCGACCTGAGCGTGCATTTGGAGCGTGCAGGGATGCCGACAGCTGCTCCCACGGCTGCTGTTGTGACCCCCGCACTGCCCGCAGAAGTTGCCGAGCAGCCCTCTTTTATCCCCATCGAGGCGCCGATGACGGGCATGTTCTATCGCGGTCCCTCGCCCAGCGAACCGCCCTATGTGGAGGAGGGCGATCTGGTCTACGAAGGGCAGACCATCGGCTTGATCGAGGCGATGAAGGTGTTCAACGAAATTCCGTCGCCCGCCACGGGCGTCGTGCGCCGAATCGTGGCGCAGAACGCCTCGCTGGTGCAGCAGGGCGAAGTTCTGATGCTGCTGGAGCCACCTGAATGAGACCGGTTCGCATCACGCTGTTAGGGGCAGGCACAGTGGGCGGAGGGGTGCTGAGCCTCCTGCGCGAAAATGCCGAGTTGCTGGAGGCACAGACGGGCTGCCGTTTCGAAATACGCCATGTGGTCGTGCGGGAACCGTCCAAGCCCCGCACGGTTCCAATCCCGCCTGAGTTGATCACGACCGATGCCGAGCAAGCCGTTCGCGACCAAGAGGTGGCGATTGTGATTGAGGTCATGGGGGGATTAGAGCCAGCACGGAGCCTCATCCGCACGGCGTTGCAAGCGGGCAAAAGCGTGATCACGGCGAACAAGATGGTGATGGCGATCGCAGGCGACGAGCTGCTGCGTCTCGCGATGGAGCATCGGGCAGATTTGCTTTATGAAGCCAGCGTAGCAGGCAGCTTGCCGATTTTGACCTTGCTGCAAGAGGCGCTGGCAGGCAATCGTATCGAGCGTGCTGTCGGCATCGTGAACAGCACCACGAATTTCATCCTGACCCGTATGGAGCAGGCGCTGGAGCAGGGTATCCCTGCGGAGCAGGCATACTCGGAAGCGCTTGCCCAAGCACAGGCGTTGGGCTATGCCGAAGCCGACCCAAGCAGCGATGTGGAGGGCTATGACGCCCAGTATAAAATGGCAATTCTGGCGCGACTGGCATTTTTGCAGTATGTGCCTCTCGAAAGCGTCTACCGCGAGGGGATCAGCCATCTCAGCGGGCGCGATTTGGAGTGGGCGCAACGGCTTGGCTATGGCATTAAGCTCCTCGGCACGGCGGAGCGATTGCCTGACGGACGGCTGAATGTGCGCGTGCACCCCGTGCTGCTGCCGCGCAATCATCCGCTCTATGCGCTGAAAGACGCGAACAACGGCATCTGGCTACAGGGCAACGGCTTTCGTGAGCTGTTTCTGCACGGTTTTGCGGCGGGGGCACGCCCGACCGCCAGTGCGATCTTGGGCGACCTGATTCGGGCGGCGCGCCAGCTGCGTCTGGGTATCGCAGGCACACAACCCCAGCCCAGCCTGCAGCCCGGCGAGACCGCGCCCATCGACTCGCTCACTTTCCGCTACTATGTGCGGGCGGTGGGCACCAGCGAGGAGGCGCTGCAGGCGGTGCGCCACGCGCTCGCTGAGTGGCAGCCCGATTATCAGCGCATAGAGCCGACGCGCGAGGGGCTGGAGCAGGTATGCCTGACCGCCCCAGCATCCGAATCGCTGTTTCAAACCCGCATGGCCTCGCTTCGCCAGCGCCCTGATATGCGCTTGCTGCAGGTGATTCGCCTGTTATAGAGGGACTGATGAACCCAAAGGTGGTGCCCTCTGCACAGCTGGAGGGAATGGTTGACCGGTGGAAGCAGGCGGGTAAGCAGGTGGTGCTGACCGCGGGGCGTTTCGACACACTGGACGAGATTCAGACAGAGTTGCTGCGGCGAGCGCGGGCGCTGGGAGATGCGCTGATTGTCGCCCTCTATGGCGAACCCTCTGAGCCGTCTGACTGGCAGGCGCGCGCGGATCGACTCGCCGCGCTGGAATCGGTGGACTCCCTCACCGTGCTGCCTGAAGATGCGCCGGTGTCCTTGCTCCAACGGCTACAGCCACCTTACTATGTTCTGCTGGGCGAGTACGGCGAGCGCGACCTGCCCATCGTAGAAACGGTAATTGCCTATGGTGGCTTCGCCGTCGTGTTGCCACGGGTAAGCGGCGAGTCGCAGGGGTGAAACAACCTACCGCAACCAGCGGGGGCTACTGGTCGCCATTCGCCATTCGCTTCAAAAATTCGCTGGGTAAACCGTTAAGCTGGATTCCTGCCAAGCGGCGCGCCCGCGCCAGCTCCGCAATATCATAACTGTCCAGCTCGCCCGCCTGCTGATAGAACGCAGTCGCCTCCTCTATCTGGCCTAGCAGGCGATGAATGTCGCCCAGCACGGTAAGATACACTGCGTTTTGGGGTTGGAGGCGCAGCGCAACCTGAATCGACTCAATCGCCTTTTCAGGGTACTCATTCTCGAGGCAGAGCAGTCCATAGCGAAAGTGATAGTAATCGTCTTCGGGGTTGAGCAGGGTGGCAATCTCCATCTCCTGCAGCGCCTCGGCAATCTCCCCCGAGCGCTCCAGCAGGTCTGCCAACCAGAATCGGAAGAAGCCGTTGCTCGGTTCGTAGTTGACTGCCTCGCGCGCCACCTCGATGGCTGCCAGGTACTGCTGACAGATGGCAAGCGTCTCGGCATATTTGAACAATACGAAGGCATTGCGGGCACCGTATTCGATGGCTTTGCGGTAGTGGGCGAGCGCGGCGTCAAAGCGTCCGAAGCGGCGATAAATCTCGGCAAGGGCGAAGTAGGGTTCTGGGTCGCGCGGATTCAGCTTGCGTGCCCGCTGATAGAATGCCAACGCTCGTGCTGGCTGATCCGCATACGCATAGGCATCCCCCAGATGGATGTAATGCTCGATATTATTACTATCCATCTGGATGGCTTGCCGATAGTAGCGGAACGCTTCCTCGAAGCGTCCAGCACGCATCAGCTGGTCGCCCTTCCGACGCGCCTCCTCGGGTGATTGAGCCGCCGGACGAGTGCCCGCTTCATTCTGCTCCTCAGGCGATGGTTGCCTGGCAAGGAAAGGATCGCCCATCGCCTAAAATTATACCATGCCTACCCCCTCTGTCCAAATCCTTCGGGCACGTTCTCACGGCTTGTTCGATAGGGAGGGGGCTGGCGGTGTGCTTCGGGCGCTGGCGTGGATGGCGTCCGCTTTCATGAGCAAGATTTTCGCCAGCAGGGAGGAGGTCCACGGTTCCCCAAGCCGTTGTGCAGCGGTGATAGCCTCCTGAAAGAGGCTTTCTGCTCGATCCAGATCGCCGTTCTGCGCGTAGGCAGCGGCGACCGTTGCGATCGCTTCGGGATGCTGGCGCGGGTCGCTCAGCCGCTTGGTGGCTTCCTCTGCCTGCTGCAGGTGTTGCATCGCCTGCTCTGCCTGACCCTCCCGATAGGCGTTCAGGGCAAGCCCGGTCAACGCCTGCACTCGCTCCAGAGAGGCGGGGAGGGTCTCCATCACAGAAGCCAGACGCTCCAGCTGGCGGCTTTGAATCAGGTGGCGTATGAGCAGCAGTCGGGCGCGGGCTTGCTTTTGCCGATCACGGATGCGCGGGATGACCGTTTCCACCTGATCGATTAGCCCCTGCCGTATCAGCCCCTCCACCAGCCGCACGAAGGCGGTGTCTCGCCTGCCAGCAGGGAGCTGCTCGATAAGGGGCAGCGCCTTCTCGTGATGGTCATACTCCAGCAGCGCCATCACCATATCGTGGTGCGCCGACTCGGCGCTCAGCGCATCCAGCTGTTGGGCGAGCTGGCGCGCCTCCTCCAGCAGCGCTTGACCTGCTTCGAGCGCACCCGTCGCCATCATGCCAGCAGCCACGGTCGCCATTGAGTCGATTCGCAACCGTTCAGAAGCAACTTGCTGAGCAATGCGCCGTGCCTCCTCCAGCAGCTCCACCCAGCGGGGAACAGGTGCTGGCTCGGTAGGTGAAGCCGATTCAGGCGGTTCAGACGATTCGGGCGATTTATCCGGCTCCTCTTCTGGGTGATGGGGGCGTGGCGGTTCCTGCCGATAGAACACCACGGCTGCTGTCACCAGCGCTGCGCACCGATGGTGAGGATCTTCAATCTGGTGCGCGATCGTGAGCGCCTGCTCAGGTTGCCCCACGCGAGCCGCCTGCTGCGATAGCTCGCGCAACACTGTCGCCTTTTGCAGCCAATCGGGGATTTGAGCCACGAGCTGAACCGCCTCTTGCCACCGATTCTGTTGCCCCAGCTGGAGCACCACCCGCTTCAACGCGAAGCTGCACTCCTCTATGTCCTGAAGTTTATTGGCTGTGTCGATGGCTTCCTGCAGCAGAATCTGTGCCTTGTCTGAGAAGCCGCTCTGCATCGCGATGCGGGCAAGCGTCGCCAGCGCTTCGGTGCGTGCGCCCAGATCGGCTATCTGCCGCGCCGCCTGCACCACTGGCTGAAACTTTTGCCAGAGGGGAGATTCCTGTACGGTGCTGGTGGGAGGCGGAGAGGGATTACCAGACGGACGGGGTGCAGGGAAGTTTCTCAGGTAACCAACCGGCAGTGCGCAGGCGGGAGGCTTGTCTGCCACGCGCGTCACGATGCCAATCACCTCGCCCCGCCGATTAATCACTGGCACGCCCGAAAGAAACGATTCGGGGGGTGGCATCAGGTGAAATACCTTCACTCCATCGGGAGTGCGCTGAATCTTGGCGATGGTCACCGGCTGAATCACCAAGCGCCCTGCGGTTGTGTAGCCAAAAGCACCAGCGGCATCACCCACTTTGACCTTGCTCGAATCGCCCAGACGGAAGGGCTGCGATGCGGAGATTGACGCCTGCAGAATCGCTAAGCGGAGCTGCGGATTGCTTCTTAGCACGCGCGTTTTGATGAAGGAACCGTCGGCACGCCGCGCCAGCAGCACCTGTTGCCGAGCAGGTTCAGGAATAACGGCCGCCATCTGCCCCTTGTTAGAAATAAAGAACCCACAGCTCAGTCCCCGATCGAGATTCTCGCTTGACGCCAGCACCACGATAGAAGCACTATACTTACGCTGCAGGTTGTTCCAGTGGGACTGCTGCGCGGGTAGCACCAGCCAGAGCGAAAACGCCAGCCCCAGGAGCGTTCCTGCCCGCCAAACCACCACCTCACTTCCAAAAGCCTCGCTTCGCATCGTCGCACCTCCTGCTCGAAAATGTTGCAGGGATCCCACCGTATTATAACCCAAGTTGCTACCAACTGGGATTCCTCGCCTTCGGCTCGGAATGACAGGTTCGTTTTCACCAAGCCAGCCTTGTCATTCCGAGCGGAGCGAGGAATCTCGCCTGCTCAAAAATGACAGGTAGCAACTTAAGGTTATTATAGCCCACTTTTGCTCCATTTGTGACAGAGAGCCTTAGTGTACAAAGTGGGAATTTGCCTGTTCCGAAGATGGGATTCTTCCCCTGCGACAGGAAGCCGTCTCCTGCCGTCGAAAGCGAGAGAGCGAGGAGGTGCCAAACGATGCTGCTGTATGAAATTGTGGAGCGTTCAGCGCAGCGGTTCCCGACGAAGCCCGCTGTCATCTTCCGAGACCAAGAGCTGCCCTATGCCCAGCTGTGGGGAGCGATTCAGGCGTGTGCGCGCGGGTTGCGCGACGAACTGGGCATTCAGCCAGGCGATCGCGTTGGGCTGATGCTGCCTAACCTGCCTCAATTTGTAATCGCCTACCATGCGCTGGGGCACTTAGGCGCGATTGCTGTGCCTGTTAATCCGCTGCTGAAAGCCCCTGAGATTGCTTACATCTGGCGCGATGCAGGCATAAAAGCCGCGATAACCTTCCCAATGACGCTGGAAACGGTGCTGCAAGCCAAGCCCGAAATCCCCAGCATGCAGACGGTACTGCTGGTGGGCGCGTCGGGCGAGCTGCCCGAAGGCGTGCGCCCCTTCGAGGCGATTCTGCGTCCGACAGGCGACCCCATCCCGCGTCCTCCTGTGAGCGAGCATGACCCAGTGGTCTTCATCTACACCTCGGGCACCACAGGCTTTCCCAAAGGCGTGATGCTCAGCAGCGACAATATTCTGTTCGATATCGAGGCGTGTCAGCAGTTGCTGGAGCTGGAACCCGACGAGCGGTTCCTTGCTGTGCTACCGCTGTTCCATTCGTTCGGGCAGACCGTTTGCATGAACTTCCCGCTCTGGCTGGGCGCGACGACGGTGCTGCTGGAGCGCTTTCTACCCCAAAGCACGATGGAGGCGATTGAGAAGCACCGCATTACCATATTTCCCGCCGTGCCCGCGATGTATGCCGCCATTTTGCAGGCAGCGGGCGAGCGCGAGTACGACCTGAGTTCGCTGAAATACTGCGTTTCAGGCGGCGCGCCGATGCCTGAACCCGTGCAGCGTGCCTTTGAGGCGAAATACGGATGTGTCATTCTGGAAGGCGATGGTCCCACCGAATGCTCGCCCGTTACCAGCGTGAACCCGCCCCCGCACAAGGGCAAGCGCAAAATCGGCTCAGTCGGCATCCCGCTGCCAGGCGTGGAGATAAAAATCTTTGACGAGAACGACCGCGAGTTGCCTCCGGGCGAGATCGGTGAAATCGTGGTGCGCGGGCGCAATGTGATGCTCGGCTACTACAACAATCCCGAAGCGACCGCCGAAGCGATGCGCAGCGGCTGGTTCCACACGGGCGACATGGGCAAGTTCGACGAGGAGGGCTATCTGTATATCGTGGATCGCAAGAAGGATATGATTATCGTCGGCGGCATTAATGTTTACCCCAGCGAGGTGGAGAATGTGCTGCTGCAGCATCCGGCGGTACAGGATTGCGCGGTGATCGGCAAGCCTGACCCCGAGCGGGGTGAGGTGCCCGTCGCGGTGATCGTGCCCAAGCCGGGCACAGAACCCGATCCGCGCGAGATTCTGCGCTTCCTGCGCGAGCGGCTGGCGAACTTCAAGGTGCCGCGCGAGGTCATCTTTCGGCAGGAGCTACCCCGCTCTGGCACGGGCAAGGTGCTGAAACGCCTGCTGAAAAAAGAGCTGGAGATGGAGTCGTAGCCTTTCGGGCGATCGATGAGGCGCGTGCCGAGATCCCACCGCGCTTCTATTAGGGAGTGGCACTTCCAGATTGGATCGCGGCGCGCTCCTCCTCGCTGAGATGGATCTGGACGATTGCATCCGCCAGCTGCACCACCGTGTGTTCATCACCTTGGCGCAGCTGTTCCAGCAGGGCGTCGATCGCTTCGGGCGTGAGCCGTCGGTAGTAGACATCGCCCACTTGCATTACGGGGGCATCACCGCAGTTGTTCAGGCACTCCACCTCGGTCAGAGTAAACATCCCGTCGGGCGTAGTCTCACCCAGCTGGATACCTAACTTTTGCTGGAGATACTCCAGAATGCGATAGGCGCCACAGAGCATGCAGCTGAGATTGGTGCAGACCTCCAGCATGTACTTGCCAACAGGCTTCTTGTTATACATCGTGTAGAAGGTAGCGACGCCTTCTACCTCGGCGTAGGAGCGTCCCAGTCGGTAGGCAACCTCGGCAATCGCTTCGGGGGGCAGGTAACCCCCATACTCACGCTGGGCAATCCAGAGTGCGGGCAGCATCGCCGATTTGCGGTCAGGGTAGTGCTTCAGAAGGGTCTCTAACTCTTTAATCGCGCGTTCCGAAAAGCGCAGCGTCAACTCCTCGGGGCGCGGTGCGCGCGGTCGCCTCATCACCTGAATCGCTTGCCCGTCCATCAGCCCTATTGTACCCAAAAACCCGCATTTTGGCTGAAAAGCGCAACGCCCTCGAACGGCATAATCATCCTCAGTACACCAGGTACAGGGGAGGTTGCAACGATGAGCTTCAGGGAAGCCCAGCAGTACATCGGCATGGACTGCGAGGTCGCTTATCGCGACCGCCACGGGGAGATTCAGACGAAGCGCGTGTTTGTGGTGGATGTGACCTTTGTGCCGCTTTATGGCATATGCTTGATTACCGACTGCGGCGAGATACGGCTAGATCGAATTGTAAATATGAGTGTTCAGGAGCGCAAGGCTGCATAATTAGCAGAAGTTCGTGGGTGTACGAATCAGCCTTCACGAGGCTTGTGAGGGTTCCTCCTCAACGCTGAGCAGCTGGATAAAAAGCGACTCGGTAATAATCTGGGGATTGGCATTGCGCAGGATGGCGCGTCGCGCCTCTACAAAGTGGGAGAGGTCGCGCAGGCGTTTGGTGGGTGGGAAGCGGTGGATGAGCGGCAGCAGTGCTTGATGCTCCTGCCGCGTCTGCGACTCGCCCTTTAGTTCCACGGCGAGGCTATCCCGGTACCAGCGCAGCAGGTAATCCAGCCCCATCGCCAGTGCGCTGCGCATCGAGCGGTCGGGTGTGCTAGCTTCCAGCCGCTTGCAGAGGTCGCGAAACTGCTCGGCGAGATGCAGGGCATCCTCCAGAGGTGCCTGCCCCAGCTGTCGGACGAGGTCAAGCATGGCTTGCAGCACCTGCCATTCGCTCTCTTTCGCCTGTGCCCAGCGGATAGCGCGTCCCGGTGCGCCCTCTGCCAGCTCCGCCATCAGTTGGGCTTGCTCTGGCGCTAGCCCAAAACGCGCCTGCAAGCGTGCCGCCAGCTGTTCGGTCGGCAACGGCGCCAATCGCATTATCCGACAGCGCGAGCGAATCGTCGGGATGAGTAAATCGGTTGCGGTCGCTGTCAGCAAAAAGCTGTAGCGCGGAGGTGGCTCCTCCAGCGTTTTGAGCAGGGCGTTTGCTGCCGCAGGGTTCAGCTTATGCGCTTCCTCCAGGATAACGAAGCGAAACGGCGCCACCGTGGGGGCGAAGTTCATCCACGAGCGGGTCTCGCGCACAGCGTCGATCTTGATCTGGTCTGGATCGGGGCGCAGCACGCGCAAATCGGGATGTTGACCCTCGCCGGACCAGCGTCGGCAAGCCTCGCAAACGCCGCAGTGCCCTTCAGGCGTGCGATGGGGGCACATCCATGCCGCGGCGAGTGCGTGCGCCAATGTGCGCTTGCCCAGCCCTTCCACGCCCACAATCAACAGCGCGTGCGGCGGCGCGGGACGCTGCAAGAGGCGGGTCAGCCCCTCTACAGTCGCCTCCGGCGCAAGCCACAGCTCGCCAAGCCTAGGATGAGTGGTGAGGAGCGGGTGACGAGTCGAATCGCCCTGCGCCTCACCGCTGACCCCTTCACCATTTCGCTCCTTCGCCATTTCGCTATTCACCATTTCGCTATTCGCCATTCGCCACCTCGCTATAACTCAGGCGCTCGCGCGGGATAGCCCAGTAGCGGGCGAGCGAGCAGCACAGGAAAGCGCGAGGCGATTCGGTTATAGCGCGCTGCTGCCTCCGCATACCGCTTGCGCTCCACCACGATGCGATTCTCCGCCCCCGCAATCTCGTACATCAGCGCGAGCGTCAGGCGGTCATCCCGAAATGCAGGATCAGTTAGCAGCCGCTCCAGTTGCTGGCTGGCTGTTTGGGTGTTGCTTCCTGACTGTTGAAGGGCGTTCAGCACCTGCTGGAGTTGCTCACGCTGGGCAGCGCTCGCCTGCTGCACCAGCGATTCGAGGCGCGGGATGAGTGCCTGCCGCCGTTGAATCACATTCTCCACTTGCGCCTTGCGCATTTGCACCTCCGCCCACGCGCCGCTGAGCGCGAAGTGGCTGTAAAGAAGGTTCAGCACCATCAGCAGGGCAGCGACGCCCAGGGCGATCAGGGCGTTACGGCGTATGCGGGCGCGTCGTTCGCGCTCCTGTTCCACGCGGCGCACCGCCTCGCGCAGGCGTTCTGGTTCGATGCCCAGCTCGGCAGCGCTCTGCTCCAGCACTTGCTGGGAGACACCCTCCTCATGCTCCTGCTGGAGCCGCACCGCCTCCTTGATAACCTCCTGCGCTTGCTGCGGATCAAATCGCTTGTCCATGGTTTTCTAAGGTGTTTGCCAGATGGCAAAGCAAGACCGCCCAAGCCAATAATACCCTTTGGTTCTACCCTAAATGCTATCAATCCCCTGCGTTTGCGGTATAATACTTCGGATGAGTCGAGGCGAGAAGCCGACTAGTCGGCGCGACTTTTTGCGTGAGGGGTTGCGCTCGCTGATGCGTACGGGGTTTGGGGGTTTGTTTGAGCGGCTGGAGCGGATGTCGGAACTGATGGAGAGCTATGAGCCAAAGCCGATGCCCCTTTATCCTGTTCTCAGTTGCGAGACGCGCAGCCTGCACGCGCTGATCAGCACGGGGCAGCTGCCTCTGGAAAGCCTGCCCCCCTTGCTGCACGAGCTGGACATCCGTGGCGTGAGCCTGAGCGACCGCCACCTGCCCAGCCTGCAGCCGCGCACCCTGGAGCCGTTGCGCGAGACGCTTACCCGCAGTGGGCTGGTCATCACGGGGCTGATGGTTTCCGCGCCAGTGGATATTCACGACGAGGCAAACCTCAGCCGTCGCTTGGATGAGTGCA
Organism: Armatimonadota bacterium; assembly: GCA_039630445.1. Lineage (GTDB taxonomy): Bacteria > Armatimonadota > Fimbriimonadia > Fimbriimonadales > GBS-DC > HRBIN15. Next base: position 5,530 of record JBCNVA010000157.1, on the reverse strand, counting down.
TCGAGCGGTTGCATGTGGCAGCGTGGTTGGGTGCGCCGCTGGTGCGCCTGCACTTAGGCGGTAGTGGCAACGAGCGTGAGGATGACACGGTGCATCTGGAGCGCGCCGCTTTGTTCTTGCAGCGACTGCTGCCTGAAGCGCGCAAGCGACAGGTACGCCTCACACTGGAGAACCGTGAGGGAGTCGCTCGCCGTGCCGAGAACCTGCTGACCCTCGTGCGCAGCTTAGACCCTCGCTGGGTGGGCATCTGCCTCGATTTTGGCAACTGGCAGCCAGAACGCCTCTATGAATCGTGCCGCATGCTGGCGCCCTACGCGATGCATGTGCATGCCAAGAGCCGGGCGTTTGACCCGCGCGGTGAGGAGAGCCAGCTGGAGTACGGACGGCTTATCAGCTATCTGCGCCTGGCAGATTACAAGGGCGCCATCTCCATCGAATACCTGGGCGAGGATGACCCCGTGGAAGGCATCCGCAAGACACGCGACCTCATCCGCCGCTACTGGAAGGCGTATTAATGGAAGGGGGCGGAGCGATGGAACAAGTAACTATCGGGAAAAATGGTGAACTTGTTGTGCCCCCTGAGCTGAGGGAGCGCTATCATCTGGAACCAGATGTCCCTGTGCGTCTTGTGGAAACGCGGGTGGGCATTCTTGTCATACCCCTCGTGGGCACACTTCCACAAGGGCTGCTTCAGGAATTGGCTGACTGGCAGCAACTGGGCATGCGAGCCTGGGAACAGTTTCCCTACGAAGACACTGAGTGATGAAGCAAGGTGAAATCTACTGGGTGGAGCTGGGCACGGCTCGCGGACACCAGCAGGCAGGGAGACGCCCTGCTGTGGTGCTGCAGAGAGAAAGCGTTTCTCAGCGATTGCCAACGGTGCTAATGGTCCCGCTAACTACACGGCTGGATGCCCTGCGCTTTCCAGGCACAGTATTGATCGAGCCGAGCGAACAGAACGGGTTGAGGCGTGCCTCTGTTGCCCTTGTATTTCAGCTAACAGCGGTAGATGCCCAGTTCATACAAGAGTATATGGGAACACTATCCAATGAAGAGTTAGCAGCAATATTCCGAGCATTAGACGAGCTGATAGCAGCACAGCCAAACGTTTAAGGGGTATTCACGATGGATCCCCTGTTGAGAGTAAGAACAACGATCGTGGAGCGGCAGATGATACCCCCCGAAGGGGGCATCGTCATCGTGGGCTATTCGGGGGGTGCCGATTCGACCGCGCTGCTGCACATCCTAACACGCCTGCAGAACGACCTAATGCTCCGCGTGCATGCCGCGCACCTGCATCACGGTATCCGCCCTGAAGCCGAGAAGGATGTGGTGCTGTGCCAGTCGGTGTGCGAATCGCTGGGCGTGCCGCTGCATGTGGGGCGCGTCGATGTGCCGCGCCTGGCTCAGGAGCAGGGGCTGACCATCGAGGAAGCGGGACGACATGCACGCTATGCCTTCTTTGAACGATTGGCGGACGAGATAGGCGCTGTCGCCATCGCCACTGCGCATACCCGTGACGACCAGATCGAGACCATCCTCATCAATTTGCTGCGTGGCACGGGACCGCGCGGCTTGCGGGGCATGCCCTATCAGCGTGGGCGCATCATTCGCCCGCTGCTCGATGTGTCGCGCGAGCAGACCCACGCCTATTGCCGCGAGCAGAATTTGCCCACATGCTTTGATTACACGAATTTAGACCCGCGCCAGCTGCGCTTTCGCGTACGCACAGAGCTGCTGCCCGTGTTGTACGCGCTCTCACCCACCTTTGACCGCCACCTGCTGCGCCTCGCCCAGATTATCGAGAACGAGGAAGCGTGGTGGGAGGCGCAGATCCGCGAGTTGCTGAAGGAGCGAGATGCCTATACGCTGCGTCTCGATTTTGTGCAGCGGCTGCATCCTGCGGTGCAGCGTCGGTTGCTGCGAGAATGGCTGCGCCCGCATCTGGGCGCGACGAACCTACCCCCGTTTGAAATTTTAGAAGGTATTCGGCACGCGGTTGTTGCCCAGCGCCCCTCGTCATGGCAGCTGTCTGACGCGGTTCGGCTGGTCATAACAGGTGAGTCTCTGCAGATTCGGCGCGATGAGCCATTGCCTGCCGACTACGAGTATACCATTGTACCCGGATCGCCCCTACTGCTACCTGAAATAGGCGCATGGTTGGAACTGGAGCTGCGTCCGTGCCCAGCAGACCCCCACACGCGCGATCGTGACGAAGCGTGGCTTTGCGCCGAGGCTGTGCAGGGGCAGCTGAAGGTGCGCAACTGGCGCCCTGGCGACCGCTTCCTGCCACTGGGCATGAGGATGGAATCTGACATGCAAGGCTTACCGCGCGGCAGAAAGGTCAGCCGGATCCTCATTGACCTCAAAATTCCTGCCTCACAGCGTCGACGCCTGCCCCTGCTGTGCGACGAAGCGGGCATCCTCTGGATACCGGGCTACACGATTGCTGAACGCGCCCGCATCACGCCCGGCTGCACTCAATGCCTCTATGCCCGCCTCCACCGAAACGATAACCCCACTCGCGCGTCTGACCTATGAGATGGAATCGGTGGGTACGCTGTGTATGGACGAGTTCGCTGAGGGGCTGGTGGGACGCTATCTGAGTGATGAGCAACTGGTGTTGCGAGCGCGAGAGGGCGACAGCACCGCGCTGGAGGAGCTGTTCCTGCGCTATCGGCAGCCGGTGTTCCGACTGGTCTATCGCTCCGTGCGCAACATCGACGATGCCGAAGACATCACCCAGGAGGTGTTCATCAAGGCGTTCGAGCGGCTGCATACCTTTCGCGAACAGAGCCGTTTCAGTACATGGTTGATGCGCATCGCATTAAACCTATGTACCGACCATGCCCGCATGCAAAAGCGTCGGCAGGAGCTAGTGCAAAAAGAGGCGACGGGCAAGCTCGCCTGGATGACCCATCCTGAACCGCCTGACTCAGACGAAGCGGTGCGCGAAAGCACGATTCAGGAAGTGTTCCACCAAGCCCTGCAGCAGCTGCCAGAAGCACAGCGCCAGCTGATTGTGATGCGTGACCTTGAGGAGATGGAATATGAACAGATGGCACAGATTCTGGGTTGCACGGTGGGTGGGGTGAAGCTGCGGGTGCTGCGCGCCCGCCGTGCGCTCAAAGCGAAGTTGGAACCCTTGTTGCGCGCAATAGGTGAGATCGAATGAGGCACAGAGAATGTGATCGGGTAAGAGAACAGATGGAGGCTTGGGGGCACGACCTGCCAGAGTGGGCGAAGGCGCACCTGCGCCAGTGTCCTGCTTGCGCCCAGGAGTGGCAGCGCGAACAGTGGTATCGTCGCGTGCTGCAAGCGGTGCGCCAAGAGCCGGTTCCTGTCTGCCAGCTTCGTTGGGGGCAGGTGCAGGCGCGATTGGCAACGCGTCCTGCTCAGCTGCGCCCCTTCCGATGGCAATTCGCCTTTAGCGGAGCGCTGGCAAGCGTTTTTGTCCTTATTGTGCTGGGTCTTTTCGGGTTCTTTTATCTGGGTGATTTCAGCGTGCCTCGCGGGAAGTTGGCACCAAATGAGCTGGCGATGCGGACGCCAGCCGAGGCGCAAAGCTTGGCGAAGTCGCAAGAGGCTCCTGATGAGACACGGATGCTAAGCATAGAGAGCTTGCCTCCTGCTGTGCTGAAAAAGCCCAACGGTAGCGATGCGGTTGCACCGCAGAGCGCCCTTCCGAAGGCGGATAGCAAGCATGCTTCCGCATCTGCTGGTGAGCCGAAGCGCCTTGCGATGGCAGCGCCGCCGAGTCAGCATCCACGCGCTGCAAGGGCGGCAGCGAGCGCGCCTCCCTCCACACCTTCCCCTGCAGCGGGGTTGATGCTCGACTCCCGCCGGGAGCAAGGTGAACCATTCGCGGCGAATAGCGCGAAGGATGCTGTCGCTCTGCTGCCCCTGCCCGATGTGCGCCCTGAAACGGCGGAGAACGCAGAGTATCTGCCTGTTCAATATGGTGGATTGGAGGAGAGCAATGTTTACTCGTTCTGATAGGTTCATCGCGTGTTTGATGGGGCTATTTTGCTTAGGGTGGAGCATAAGCTGGGTTCAAACGCCCTCACCTCTGGAGCGCGCCGATGCCGAAATTGCGCGGGTTGTGGAGCGGGCGCGCCCAGCGGTCGTCACGGTGCAGGTGCGCCGTGTGAACATGCCCGCCCGTCCCTTGCAGAGCAGCGGCTTTATTATCGACTCGACGGGCTATGTCGTCGGTTCAGCTGATGGCGTACAGAACGCACGGGAGCTACAGATCCTGCTCTCTAACGGCGAGGTCTATCCTGCGCAACTTGTCGGTAGCGACACCATCACGGGCATCGCGCTGCTGAAGATCGATCCACCGCGCCCCCTGCCCGCGCTCCGATTCGGCAATTCCGATAATGTGCTGGTAGGCGCGACGGCGGTGCTGATTGGTAATCGGGGTGGGCTGGAGGGTAGCGTGACGGTCGGCACGATAGGTGGCAAGGATCGGGTCGGCGTGCGCCCCCAGAGCCAGCGCGTGGTGCCTGTGCTGCAGTTCAACGGCACAGTGGGCGCAGGCGAGCCGGGGGCGCCCCTGCTCAACACGCGCGGCGAGGTCATCGGCGTGATTATCGGCGCGCTCAGTGCGGTGGAAGGGCTGCCCGCCGCTGCACCCAACCTCGGCATGCGCGCCAACTTCGCCGTGACGGGCTTCGCCGTGCCTTCCAAAGTGGTGCAGCGCGTAGTGGAACAGTTGCGCATCAAAGGGCGTGCGGAGCATCCCTGGCTGGGTGTGGACTATAGAAGTATCCCCAGTGGTGCGCAGGTGATGCGCGTCGTACCGAATGGACCTGCAGCGCGCGCAGGCATCGTGCAGGGCGATGTGATTGTGGGTTATGACGGGCAACTCATCGATAGCGCCGCTGCGCTCACGCGCGCCCTCTACAACTCGCGTCCGAACCAGCAGGTGGAACTGGTGCTGCTGCGCGAGGGACAGACGCTCAGGGTGCGCGTCACACTGGGCGTGCAGTCGCTCTAATCGTTTAGCTCGATGCCCCGCGCTTGAAGCAAGGCTCTGAGGCGCTGCAGCTCCGCCTCTGCCTGTTCTGCCCGCTGGCGTTCGGCTTCTGCTCGCTGACGCTCCGCCTCTGCCCGTTGGCGTTCGGCTTCTGCTCGCTGACGCTCCGCCTCTGCTTGAATGCGCTCCATTTCCGCCTGCTGATAGGCGGCTTCAGCAGGAGTAGGTATCAGGTTACCCTCTCTGTCGTACATTCGCAACCACGCCAAATGACGCCGCTGATACTCACCCTCCCACACCCCCAACCACGCCTCCAACACCCCACTCCACCACCAACCCCGCCGATCCGCCCGCTTCCGACGATAACGCCCCCGCAACAACTCAAATCCCACCAACTCCCGCGTCAACGGGTCATACCAAAAATACTCCTCCACCCCAAACACCTGCTCATACAACGCCTTCTTCTCCCGCCTATCCCGCTCCGCCGTCGTCGGCGACAAAAACTCTATAATCACATCCGGATAACGCCCCCCCTCCTCCCACACAATCCAG
>JBCNVA010000156.1:0-1578 GCA_039630445.1 Armatimonadota bacterium | reverse complement strand
CGCGCTGGCGTACCCCCTCCGGGTTGCCGTCGCCCCACACGCGCGGGGGCAGAATCGCCCGATGCCGCTCATCGATCGGGTCGCACACCGCCTGACCCGCCAGATGGTTGCTAATCGCGAAGCATTTCAGCCCGTAGCGGGTCAGGATCTCCCAGCGCGATTCGCAGTAGCGCTCGTCGGTTAATGCCTTTTCGACATCGAAGTGGTCGCCCCAGCAGGCGAGTTCCAGCCCATCGTAGCCGAACTCTTTCGCCTTTTGCGCCATCGTCTCAAGGGGCAGGTCTGCCCACTGTCCCGTGAAAAGCGTGACTGCTCTTGCCATCGTCACCAACCTCCATACTGGCTTTTTCGACAGAATAGGAACAAATCCTGCCTGTGTTGTTGGGTATCTCTGTAGACAGCGGCGTCGATTCCTAACAAGGCGTGGGGGAACAGCCGTGCTTGCTGTCTGTCGCTTAGATACCTAACTGCTGCCATATCTGCTGCTGTACCTTTTCGTCTTCGATGAAGCTCTCGACGGTGTACCAGCTATCTACGATAGCACGGCTTCGCTCTATGTCCTGCTTTACGCCCTCGGTGATAGATGCCTGCCTGATAAGTAGGATTGTAAAGCAGGAGCGATTTTCCTCTTTGACACGCTGCAGTGTTTTAATGGCTGCCCCTAATCGCTCCAACGCCCCCGCAGGATCGATTCCTCCCTTGATCTCTATAGCAATAATTGGTCTGTTATCATCAGTGATGACTATATCAGGGTCATCACCGAAGGTGATTATGCGACCGTCAGGTAGCTTCACGGTGTTGGGCACATGCTCGTCAACCTCTAATACTTGTCTAATTCGCTGCTTTACCAGCTCTTTCACCAGTGTCTCTATCTCTTCACCTTTGGCGTTTTGCCACGAGCCTTGCGCTTGTGCGCCAGCTGCCATTCCACGCCACAAATCCAGTTCGCGCAGCATAACCATCTCGTCACTTTCTATAAGCCGACTAATGATAGCGTTTAAGTGCCGCGCGATGCTCATCGCCTGCTCTGGGGTTGGCAATCGTCCGCTCTCTAAATCAGAGACGGGCAAACCGATGCGTGACATCGACTTTTGTGAAACCATTGCCAGCATTCGGTAGTAGCTTACTGCGCGGATGATGCTTTGAAGCACTTCTGGATGTGCGAAAACCAGCACAGGTTTGATGCCGCTATGAATGACCTTGTTCCATGCACTTTTTGAGATGTGGAGACGCTTCAGATTCCAGTCGAGTTGCTCACCACGAACCTGTTCAATATGCTGAGCAACTTCAAGCAGTTCCCACTCGTGCAGTTTCTTGTGGAAAAAGGTGCTTTTAGCCAACTGGTCGACCAGCCAGCTTTGATCAGCAGGATTGGAGCGTTGCCGCCTTGCCATAACTACTGTGTCCTCCATAACAGGACGCTTTCGCGTACTGGTAGGCGTCCATATCGTCCCATCTGCTGGGAGCTGTTGCCTTTATAGCGGGCAATCCAAATGGCTTCCACAGCAAATCCCTCGCGCTCCGCCATTTCTGACAGAATCAGGTCAACGGGCAGCACCTCCCCATCAAATCGCACAT
>JBCNVA010000155.1:0-27841 GCA_039630445.1 Armatimonadota bacterium | reverse complement strand
GCCAGCAGGAGGAAGCAATTCGGGTTATAATAACCTAAGTTGTTACTTATTTTTTTGAGCAGGCGAGATTCCTCGCTCCGCTCGGAATGACAGGGCGTTTTGCGTGGCAACGACAGGGCATTTTACGCGGCAGTAAACTTGTCATTCCGAGCCGAAGGCGAGGAATCTCAGATAGGTGGCAAGTTGGGTTATAATATAAAAAGCCACGGAGGTCTTATTATGAAACGGCAACAGGCATTCACTTTGATCGAGTTGCTGGTGGTAATCGCGATTATTGCCATCTTGGCGGCGATCTTGTTCCCTGTGTTGGCACGGGCGCGGGATCGGGCACGCCAAACCCAGTGCCTCTCCAACTGCCGACAGCTGGGAATAGCCACCCAGATGTACGCGCAGGACTATGACGAGACGCTGCTCACGCTCTGGTTCTATGTGAACAACGACTATCAGCGCAACCCGATGTTTCAGCGCTACGGCATCTTTATGTGGGGACCGTTGCTGATGCCATATGTGAAAAACAAGGGTGTGTTTGTCTGTCCCAACGGACCTACAACTCCGCCCTCGTTCCAAGGGGGTCCGCCCGATGATCCCTACACGATGAATCTGGGCTATAACGAATATATCTTTCGTGGCGTGGAGATTGAGGGCATCGGCAACCCGACCTTCGCTCGGCTTTCGGATTTCCCCGCGGGGATAACCCAAATTGCGCTGATTGCGGACAGTGCGCTGGGGGGCTGGTTCCACAACTGGGGCAACCATGACGGACCGCGCTTGCCAATCGAGGGCGAACATCCTCAGTGGGGCATGCACCGCATCAAGTGCGCGAACGGCTACTGGGGACGACGCGGCAACTACGGTGAGTGCAGCTATCGCCATACCGATGGTGGGGCAAACATCGTCTACACGGACGGGCATGCGCAGTTTATGCCGGGCAAGCGCATCCGAGGTGGGGTTGACCTGCCCTGCGAGTCGCCTGTCGTAGACCCGCGCAAGCCGATGTGCCCGTAAATCGCGCAGGTCAACTTGCCCAGCAGGGTACAATCTGCTTGCTATGAAAACGGGGCTGATGCTCCTGATTGGGGCAGGCGTCGTGTTGCTGATGTTGGGGACGCTCTTCTGGCGTCCGAACCCTAACTTCCCTCAGGAGGAGCAACTGATGGAAAACTTGCTCACGGCACCCGACTTCCCCGAAGGATTGGAATGGCTCAACACGGAACGACCGCTGCGCCTGCGCGACCTGCGCGGCAAAATCGTGCTGCTTGACTTCTGGACCTACTGCTGCATCAACTGCATGCACATCCTGCCTGACCTGAAGCGACTGGAGAAAAAGTACGAGCGCGAGCTGGTAGTCATCGGAGTGCATTCCGCCAAGTTTTTCACCGAGCAGGAGGCACAAAACATCCGCCAGGCAATCCTGCGCTATGAGATCGAGCATCCCGTTGTGAATGATAACCGTATGGTTATCTGGGATATGTACGGAGTGCGTGCGTGGCCCACACTGGTGCTGATCGATCCGCAGGGTAAGATTGTGCATTATCGCGCGGGCGAGGGCGTCTACGAGCCGTTTGACCGCCTGATCGGGCGGCTTGTTGCCGAATTTGACAAGCGCGGGCTACTGGATCGCACTCCCTTGAAGTTCAAGCTGGAGCGCGAACGCAAGCCTACCACGCCGCTTAACTTCCCTGGCAAGGTGCTTGCCGACGAGACCACTCATCGCCTCTTTATCGCCGATTCGAACCACCATCGGATTGTGGTGTTGTCGTTGAAGAATTATAGCGTGCAGGCAGTGATTGGTAGCGGTCAGCCCGGTCTGCGTGATGGTGACTTCGCCACTGCCTCCTTCCGTAACCCGCAGGGCATGGCGTTTGACCCCGTGAATGAGGTTCTCTACATCGCCGACACCGACAACCACGCGATTCGCAAAGCCGATCTGCGCACGCGCAGGGTGGAGACGCTGGCGGGCACGGGCGAGCAGAGCCGATTCTATCCCCCCTTGGCAGGACCGGGCAAGCAGACCGCGCTCAATTCGCCCTGGGATGTGGTGCTGGTGGGCGAAACGCTCTACATCGCGATGGCAGGTTCCCATCAGCTCTGGCGGTTGAACCTGCGCACGGGACAGGTCGAACCCCATGCGGGCACAGGGCGCGAAGCCCTTATCGACGCGCCGAACGCCTCCGCAGCCCTGGCGCAACCCTCGGGCATCACGACCGACGGCAAGAAGCTCTACTTTGCTGATAGCGAGGTGAGCAGCATCCGCGCTGCCGATATCGATCCCAACGGGCGCGTGGAGACACTGGTGGGCGGCGACCTGTTCGTGTTTGGCGACCGGGATGGCGTCGGGCGCGAGGCTCGACTGCAACACCCACTCGGTGTGGTCTACTACGACGGTATGCTCTATGTTGCCGATACCTACAATAATAAAATCAAGCGCTTAGATCCGCGCACGCGCCGCATCGAAACCTTTCTCGGCACAGGTGAAGAGGGCGCGCGCGACGGCGAGAACCCCACCTTCGACGAGCCGGGCGGTATCACCGCCGCGCACGGCAAACTCTATATCGCCGACACGAACAATCACCTTATCCGAATCGCTGATCTCAAGACGAAGCGCGTGGAGACGCTGGTTATCGAAGGGCTGGATAAGCTGAAGCCGCCGCCCGACGCCATGTGCGCTGAGCAGATTGAACTGCCCGAAGCGGCTGCGCCAGAAAAGGGGCAACTACGCTTGCTTGTCCACCTCCCTGAAGGCTACAAGCTGAACCCGAATGCCCCCTCGCGCGTGGTCATCAAGGCAGAGGGTGCCACGGTAGACGGGCAGGTGGAGCTAACGCGCCCCCTCGATGCCCTCCGCATGGAGCTGCCCCTGCAACTGACCGAGCAAACCGCCCGCTTGGAAGCCCAGCTGCTTCTTTACTACTGTCAAAGCGGGCGTGAAGCGTTGTGCTTCATCAAAGAAGCACACCTCCAGCTGCCCCTGCGCCGTGAGGGAACTGCGTCCACTGTGCAAATGGAATACAGGGTGCAACTGTAGAGCATACGATGGCGGGTGAGGTATGCTTTAAACGATGCGCACTATTGAGCTGGTCTTAAGCGATGAGGAGTACGAGAGCCTGTGTGTATGGGCAGAGCGATCGGGGTTTTCACTGGATCGCTTGATTCGTGAGATTATACGCCCCGCTCTGGAAAAAGCCCAGCGTGTGTATGGTTATCGAAAACTCGATCTGTATAGCTTGACAGCAGAAGAGCGAGCCGCGCTCTACCAGGCAGCATTACGGGAACTGGAGCAGATTCATCAGCGCTACGGTGAACCCGTTGTCGGGGATACGACCGCGATTATTCGGGAATTTCGCGAGCGTGATGCGTGAACTTGTTATCGATGCAAGTGTTGCTGTGAAGTGGTTAGTTCAGGAAGAGCATTCCAACGAAGCTCGGCTACTTCTTCAGCACTTATCACTTGCGCAAGGTTCGGCGAACTTGATCCTAATCGCTCCAGATGTAATCTTAGCCGAGATAGGGCATGCGCTACGACGTTTAGTTAATCGCGGCGAGATTGCTCCAGCTTTGTCAGAGATACTTTATGATTACTTTGTCACGCATGTACCGCTTGTATTGATTGGTCTCCATAGCGATCCAAGATACGATGCCGAAAATCACCTTGTTCAGGATGCAATTCGGTTAGGAAATCAAAATGTCTACTCATTTTATGACGCACTCTACATATGCTTGGCACTGAAGCGTAATGCATTCTTAGTGACATCAGATAGGAAGCTTTATGAGAAGCCCCTTCCCCTGTCGCAAGGGCAGCAGCTAATCTGGGTAGGTGATATACCCCAGTGGCTCAGTTCCCTTTAGGGGACAGAGGAATAGTCATTCTGTCCCTCTCCCCAGCAAATCAACATCCACTACCGAAGTTAAACAACACAGTTAGCAAATCAGCATCATCTACAACGCCGTCCTGGTTGATGTCGGTGCCCGGATCGTTGCTGCCGAAGGCGAACAGCACGGCGAGCAGGTCGGCATCGTCCACGCAGCCGTTGCCCGTTACATCCCCCTCACGCGCGACGGTAGCGGCTGCTGCAATGTACAAGTTGTCGTAGAACGCCGAGTCGTTCGAGTTGCTGCCGAGATTGAAGTGCCACACATCGGCGTCACCGAACACGGCGCCTGCTAAGCTGCTGATCCGCCCACCGCCCACGGACTGACCATTCACAAAGGCGGTGAAGTTGCTTGTGTTATAGTTGATCACCAGGCGGAAGCGGTTCCAGCGGTTGCGCTGCACAAAAACGCCCGTCGAAATCACCTGTTCCGTGACACCGTTCACAAAAACGATGAGGTCAACCTCATTATCGGAGTCCACTCGCAGGGCGCATATTCGCTCGAGGGTGTCCGAATAGGCATCGATACCATACCTGCCCTGTCGCGTGCTGGAGGTCAGGTACATATCCCAGCGGATGTCAATAATTTTATTTGGGCTGGTGCTGGTGTCGTGAGGTGTGTATTTCCACCACCAGCTATTCGCCCCACCATTTACGGGTGTGATTTTGAGCGATTGGGTGCCCGAGCGGGCGCGCTCGGTGCTGATCTGACCCAGATTCGGCGTGCCAATATGGAACGCACTCCAACCATCTTGCCCAACGATGTTGCCCACCGTGAAGGGCGGATTTTCAAAACTGGTCTGATAAAGCACTTGCGCCTGCAGGCAGGTGAAGCTCACCCAAAGTCCCAGACTCCAGAACGCCTTTCCACGCATACCGTCTGCCTCCATTCTCATCCGTTTGGACGCCCCATCATGTTTCCAAGTTTCCACTTCATTATAGCCTAAATCGCCTCCATACTGCCCCCCGATTTTTTACGGGTTTGCGGGTGTAGGCGGGCACAGGTAGGGACGCCACCCTATCAGCTCCTCCAGTCGGCGCACGAGGGTGGGCAGCGGCAAGCCGACCACATTGAAGTAATCACCCACAACGCGCTCCACCAGCAGCGCACCATATTCTTGAATGCCATAAGCCCCCGCCTTGTCGAACGGCTCGCCCGTGCCGATGTACCACTCGATCCACTCGTCGCTGAGTGGGCGGAAGGTGACGCGCGTGCGGGGAGCATCCAGCGTGAGGCGGGTGGTCTGTCCATCCGGGCGCAGTAGCAGGCACAGGGCGGTAATCACCGTATGCGTTCTGCCAGCGAGCAGGCGCAGCATCTGACGGGCTTCATCTACCGTTGCAGGTTTGCCCAGCACCCGATTTTCCAGCACCACGAGGGTATCCGCAGCGATAATGAGTGCGTCAGTGTAGTAAGGCGCGACGGCTTCCGCTTTGGCACGCGCCAGCTGTTTGGCGAGGCGGGCAGGGCGAGAGGCAAAACGGGGCAGCCGCTCCTCGATACGCGCCGGATGAACCTCGAACGGCTGCCCCAGCAGGCGCAATAATGCCTGCCGCCGCGGCGACTCCGACGCCAGCACCCACTGCATCGCACCTTCAGAGAATCTCCGCTGCCGTGATGATGCTCTGGGCAATCTCTTTCATCGTTTTATTCTGGTTGCGCGCCATGAAGTGGATGCGTCGGAACGCCTCCGATTCGCTCAGACCGAGCCGATCCATGAGGATCCCCTTGGCGCGCTCGATCAGTTTGCGCGTTTCAAGCGCTTCCTTGAGTTCGTGCACCTCCCGATCCTTGCTCTGCATTTCGCGGAAGCGGGTCAGTGCGACACTGATAGCAGGCGCTAGCTCCTGCTTGCGGAACGGCTTCAGCAGGTAGGCGTAGGCGCCAGCGGCGGTCGCCTGGTTGACCAGTTCCTCCTCTGCGTAAGCCGTGAGGAACACAATTGCGCAGGGATGATGCTGTACGATCTGGCGCGCTGCCTCGATGCCATCCATAACCGGCATACGGATGTCCATAATCACCACATCGGGCTGCGTTTGGAGCGCGACTCGTACTGCATCCTCGCCTGTTTCCGCTTCGCCCACTACCTCATACCCCAGCTGTTCCAGCTGGGTCCGAACCATTAGGCGCGTGAGTTCCTCATCCTCTGCAACCATAACTCGGATAGGGGATCTGTATTGTTCCTTCATCGTTCTCCCTCCCGCATCACTATGTTCGCTCCGCTCGGCGTGCGATGTAGGCGCGCGCCATCTCCAGTTTGCCCGCAGTGGTGTAGCAGGGATCAGCGGGCGTAAGCGGCAACTGCACGGGTTCTCCTGTGAACGCCGACTGGTAGATGGCAGTAATCAGCTCCAGCGAACGGCGTCCCTCCACACCGTCGACAGGAGGGTTTCTGCCCTCACGCACGCATTGCACAAAGTCGTGAATCTGGGCGGAGTGCCCAGAAAGGGGTGGATCTTCGACCTCGTGGCAGGTTTCCGCAATCTCCATCAGCCGCTCCTCGTAACGGGAGTGGGGACGGAACGGGAACATCTGGATACTGCCGTGCGTGCCCAAAATCATGATGCGACTGACATCGGTTTCCAGCTCCGCCGCTGTGGAAGCACAAAAGCTGGCGTGCAGGCTGGGTGTCTCCCAGTGCATGCTCGCCATGCACCAGTCTTCCACCTCGATCTCGTGGGCGACGGTATCGATGGTCGCCTGCACGGTGCGTGGCATCCCCAGCAGATGCACCAGCATATCCACATGATGGGAGGCTTGATTGATGACGGCACCGCCCCCTTCCGTAGACCAGCGTCCGCGCCAGCTGACTTCGTAGTAGACGGGGCGTCGCCACCAGAGGCAGCTAACCTCGGCATAGAAGGGAATGCCAATCAGTCCACGCTCCAGCACCAGGCGGGCGCGGCGGGTATCCGCTTCGTAGCGCAGCTGGAAAATAGCGCCGAGTAGCCGTTTAGTGCGCTGGGAAGTGGCAATCATCGTGTCGGCTTCCTCGAGGCTGATCGCCATCGGCTTTTCCACCAGCACATGCTTGCCCGCCTCCATCGCGGCGATGGCAAGCGGCGCATGCAGGTGATGCGGCGTGCAGATGCTGACAATCTGAATCTCATCGTGATGGAGCAAATCCTCCGCTTCGGTGGTCCAAAACGCTACCTGATGGCGTGCCGCAAATGCCCGCGCCCGATCCTCGTCAATATCTGCGACACCTACGAGTTGCACTGTAGGCGCGAGCTGAGCATACGCCTTCGCATGCGCCCCCGCGATTCCGCCTGCCCCGATGATTCCAACACCCAAGCGCTCCATTCTCTTGCCTGCAAGGCAAGCCCTGCCGGCAAGGACTTGCCGCCATCTACCTCTATTTTACCCGCTGCTGCAGGAAATGCAAGGGGCATGCCCCTTGCAATCAGGAAAATCACACCGAAAGAGGTATAATAGGCATCGAACAGGGTTGGCATACCCTGATCACTGCATCGCTGGAGGTGGAGCTGAAAAAATGGTGCGATGGAGCATAGCAACAATCGTGCTGATGGGGCTGTTGGCGTTCGGTGGCTTTGTGCCAGAGCAAAAGAACGCAACTATGCGTGTCCCCTCTTTAACCGCGCTACACTGGCACGAGTTGAACGGCAAGGTGAGGCAGTGGAGCGATCTGCGCGGGCACAAGGCAGTGGTACTGATTACACTTTCCTCGCGCTGCCCGGCGGTGCCCCGCTATGCCCCGCGCCTGAACCGCCTGTATGAAACCTACAGCAAGCGCGGGGTCGCCTTTATTGGACTCTATCCTGAAATGGATGAAACCCCTGACAAGGTGCGCGACCATGTGCAGCGCATGGGCTTTCGCTTCCCGATTGTGCTGGAGGGGGCATCTGAGTTGGCACGCGCCGTGCAAGCCACCCATGTGCCACAGGCATTCGTGCTGAACCCACAAGGGCACATCCTTTACAGCGGCGCAATCGATAGCGTCATCAAGCGTGAAGTAGCACAGCACCATTACCTGCGCGACGCGCTTGAAGCGGTGTTGCAGGGTAAGCCAGTCAAAATCGCCCGCACGCCCGTCACGGGTTGCTTCTTGAGCCTGCCTGAGGAGAGCAAATCGGCGGCGGCGCGCGTGACCTTTGCGGAGCATATCGCGCCGATCTTGTATCAGCACTGCACAGGCTGCCACCGACCAGGTGATATTGGACCCTTCCCGCTGCAAACTTATGAGGACGCGCGGCGGTGGGCGAAGGAGATCAAGTTCTATACGCAGAACCGCCAGATGCCCCCGTGGAAGCCGGTGCCGGGCTGGGGCGAGTTCCGTGACGAGCGCCGTCTGACTGACGAGCAGCTGCGCCTGATTGCGGAGTGGGTCGATTCGGGCGCGCCGTCGGGTGACCTGTCACGCGCTCCCAAACCCCCCAAGTTCGAAAAAGGTTGGCAGTTTGGTGAGCCAGACCTGATCGTGGAGATGCCTGAGGAGTACACGCTGGACGGCACAGGCGGGGACGAGTATCGCTATTTTGTCATCCCTGTCGAGTTGCCTGAAGGCGTCGCGCTGGAGGCTATCGACATTCAGCCCGGCAATCGTGAAGTGGTTCACCACGCGAATGTCTTTGCCGATGTTTCGGGGGTGGCGCGTAAGCTGGACGCGGAGGATCCTGCGCCCGGCTATGCCCGCTTTGGTGGGGGCGGATTTATCCCCGTGATGATGCTGGGCGGTTGGGTGCCCGGCATGCGCCCGATGCGACTCGACCCAGGTTATGCAGTCATTTTGCCGCGCAAGTTCGATCTGGTACTGCAGATCCACTACTTCAAGCGGGGCAAGCGCGAGAAGGATCGCACGCGCGTCGGGCTGTACTACTCCCGCGTGAAAGACCCTAAGCCCGTGCAATTGGTGGTCATCGGCAATACGCGCTTTGTGATCCCACCTGGCGAGAAGCACTATGTGATCCGCGCCCAGTGGAAGACGCCTCCCGATCGCCCCGTGTACGCGCTGGCGATTATGGCGCACATGCACCTGATCGCGCGAGGATGCGAAGTGAAAGCCCGCACACCTGACGGACGCATCATCCCCCTGCTCCGCATCGAGGACTACGACTTCAACTGGCAGCAGACCTACTTCTACAAGCAGCCTATTGAGCTGCCGCCGGGCACGGTGATCGAGGCGATGGGTTGGTACGACAACTCCTCCGATAACCCGAACAATCCCAGCAACCCACCGCGCGAGGTGCGCTACGGCGAGGGCACTTATGACGAGATGTTCTACATCTTTCTCGCCATTCACGACCCGAAGGCAAAGAGTTCGTACCTGATCCCGTCGCGGTGAGGGGCGATAACGCCCCCTTCGAGCAGGGCGGGCGACTTTTCAGAACTGCTCCGCCTCGGTCGATTCGTGCATGGCGAGTGTGGAGGCGGAACCGCCCGTGATGATCTCCTGCACGAGGTCGAAGTAGCCCGTGCCGACGAACGCCTGATGCTCCACGGCGCGGTAGCCCTCCTCACGCGCCTTGAACTCCGCCTCCTGCAGGTTGGCATACGCGCTCATGCCGGTCTGCGCGTAGCCTCGCGCCAGCTGGAAGGTGATGTAGTTGAGCGCGTGGAAACCCGCGAGCGTCACGAACTGGAACTTGTAGCCCATCGCACCCAGTTCGTGCTGGAACTTCGCGATCGTCGCCTCGTCCAGCTTCTTTTTCCAGTTGAAGGAGGGCGAGCAGTTGTACGCCAGCAGCTTGCCCGGATACTGCTTGTGGATGGCTTCCGCGAACTGGCGTGCCTGCTCCAGATCTGGCTCGGAAGTTTCGAACCACAGCAGGTCGGCATAGGGGGCGTAAGCCAACCCCCGTGCGATGGTTGCCTCCATCCCACCGCGCGTCACATAGAAGCCCTCGTAGGTGCGTTCACCCGTGAGGAACGGCTGGTCATATGGGTCGATATCGCTGGTGATGAGCTTGGCGTTCAGCGCATCGGTTCGGGCGATTAGCACCGTGGGTACACCCATCACATCAGCTGCCAGCCGCGCCGCGACGAGCTTTTGGATGAACTCGCGCGTGGGCACAATCACCTTTCCGCCCAGATGCCCGCACTTCTTGGCGGAGGCAAGCTGATCCTCGTAATGCACGCTCGCGGCGCCCGCCTCGATCAGGGCTTTGGTCAGCTCGAAGGTGTGGAGCGTGCCGCCGAAGCCCGCCTCGCCATCCGCCACGATAGGCGTGTACCAGTAGATGTCGCTTTTGCCTTGCGCATGCTGCTTTTCGTCCTCGCGACGGAAGGCGTTGTTGATGCGTTTCACCAGGGCAGGCACACTGTTGACAGGGTAGAGGCTCATGTCGGGATAGGTCTGCCCCATCAGGTTCGCGTCGGCGGCGACTTGCCAGCCGCTGAGGTAGATGGCTTTCAGCCCCGCTTGCACCATCTGCACCGCCTGGGCGCCCGTGAGCGCGCCCAGCGCGGCAACATACGGCTCAGTCTGCAGCAGATGCCACAGTCGCTCCGCACCCAGTTTCGCTAAGGTGTATTCGATCTGGACAGAGCCGCGCAACCGCACCACATCCGCTGCTGTGTAGGGACGGTGAATGCCCTGCCAGCGCGGGCTTTCCCGCCAATCACGCTCCATCGCCGTGATGACCTCTTGCATACTCAGAACCTCCTCTTTTAGGAATGTGTTTGATTGAACCTCTCAGACAGCATTAGTCGAGATAGTCGTAGGCGACCAGCGTGACGAAGTCGACAAACTGGGGCGCAAGCACTACGCGCTCCAGAATCGCTGCAGCATCGGCATAGCGCCCCTTGCGGTAGGCGTCGCTGCCCACCTCGGCTTCGATCTTCGCCAGCTCCTCGCCTAACATCTGCTTGAACAGTTCTGGGGTGATGGTACGCCCATCGGCAAGCGGCGCCCTGCGCTGGATCCACTGCCATAGCTGCGAGCGCGAGATCTCAACCGTGGCAGCGTCCTCCATCAGGTAGTTGATGGCGACACAGCCTGTGCCGCGCAGCCACGACTCAAGATAGCGCAGGCTCACCCCAATATTGGTGCGCATCCCCTGCTCGGTAATGGCGCCGCGTGGAAAGTCCAGCAACTCCCGTGCCGTAATCGTGCGCTGCGGCATCATATGCAGTTGATTTGGCGCGGGCAGATGCTTTTCGAACACCTCCATCACGATCGGAACCAGCCCTGGGTGGGCGACCCAGGTGCCGTCGTAGCCCTCGCTGATTTCGCGCTCCTTATCAGCAACCACTTTGGCGATCGCGGCGGCGTTCGCCTCGGGATCGTGCCGAATGGGGATCTGCGCCGCCATCCCACCAATCGCGTGGATCCCGCGCCGATGACAGGTCTGCACCACCAGCTCCGAGTACGCCTTCATAAAGGGCACGGTCATCGTCAGGGTCGCCCGATCGGGTAACACCAGATTCACATCGTTGCGAAACTTGCGAATAATGCTGAAGAGATAGTCCCACCGCCCGCTGTTCAGCCCTGATGAATGATCGCGTAGCTCATAGAGGATTTCGTCGCACTCGAAGGCGGCGAGGATGTTCTCTATCAGCACGGTGGCGCGGATCGTGCCGTGCGGGACGCCCAGCAGTGCCTGGGCGGTTGTGAACACCTGGTTCCACAGGCGCGCCTCCAAGTGGCTCTCCAACTTCGGCAGGTAGAAGTAGGGACCTGTGCCTTTTTGGATAAGGGCGTGCGCATTGTGAAAGAAATAAAGCCCAAAGTCGAAAAGGGCAGCGGGGGTAGGCTCCCCGTCAATCAGCACATGCTTTTCGACAAGATGCCAACCGCGCGGGCGCACGCACAGCACCGCCGTCTTTTCGTTCAGGCGATACTCCTTGCCCTCGGGGCTAAGGTATTCGATGGTGCCGCGCACCGCATCACGCAGATTGATCTGCCCCTGAATCGTGCCTTCCCAGGTGGGCGAATGGGCGTCTTCAAAATCTGCCATGTAGACCTTCGCGCCGGAGTTGAGCGCGTTGATAATCATTTTGCGGTCTACAGGTCCCGTGATTTCCACGCGGCGGTCCATCAGGTCAAGGGGTGGCGGCGCCACGCGCCAATCGCTTTGGCGGATATGTGCCGTTTCGGGCAGAAAGTCGGGCTTTTCACCAGCATCCAAGCGCGCTTGGCGCTCCTCGCGCAGGCGCAGCAGTCGCTTGCGCTCCGGGTTGAACTCGCGCACGAGGGTCGCCACGAACTGCATCGCTTCAGGCGTGAGGATTTGCGCGAACTCGGCGGTCATCGGCGCGCGGATCTCCACACCTAACTCTCTCAACGCTTTCTCATGAATGTCTGCCATAACGCACCTCACAGGGTGAGACGATGGGGATTGTTCACCCTTGGTTGATTTTACCCCAAGCCGTTGGAGATATCGTTGGGCTACCTACCGATTCGCCACGCACCGCCTGCCATTCGTGGGAAGTCACGCAGGCGGGTGTAGCGGACAATCGCTCGCGCGATTTCAAGATACATCTTGCTACGGGCAATGATGCCGCGCCGCCAGCCCAGCTTTTCCTCCTTCATCGTGTGGGTGATGCCTGTCAGCACAACCTGCGCCACGGGGTAGCGCTGGCGCAAAAAGTGGAGCGTGAGCGCGATCTCTACTCCTGAGCGCGTGCTCTCGATGCCGGGCACCTCCAGAAAGAGGTCGCGCAGCATAGCACGCTGCCCGCTGACAAAAGGCACCAAAATCTGCGCCAGATCGGTACTGAGGCGTCCGCCGCGAAACACACCAATTGCCATTGCGACCTCACCCGATAGCACAGGTTCCAGCAGCTTTTTCACATGCTCAGGTTTCAGCCCGATGAGGTCCGCATCAAAAAAGACGAGGATGTCAGCGTCGGTGGCGGTAGCGCCCGCGAACATCGCGCCACCTTTACCCCGATTCACGGGCAGATTCAACACACGCACGCGCGGGAACTGCTGAGCGACTTCGGCGGTGTGGTCCGTGCTGCCGTCGTTGACCACGATAATCTCGTGGAGACAGTCGCAGGCGGTCAGCACCTGCAGCACGCGCGGGAGGCGCGTTGCTTCGTTGTAGGCGGGCACGACGGCAGCGACCTTCACGGCTGCGCCTCCTGCGCGGGCTTGCCCGTGAGCTTCTCAATATGCTGGCGTGCGCGCCAGATGCGAGTCTCGGTCAGCGGGTGCGTGCGCAGGTTCGCTAAGATGCCCTTGTCGCCCTCCTTCTGCCGCGCCTGCAACTTCTGGAAGAAGCGGATCATGCCATTTGGGTCATAGCCCGCTCGATAGGCATATTCAATCCCCAACCGGTCGGCTTCGTACTCCTGATTGCGACTGTATTTGAGCTGGAGCAAAGTGGCGGTCAGCTCGGCGATATCGCGTACCTTGCCCTGCGTGCCCAGCACAATCAGGACGCTTGCCCAGGTGCCGCGCGTGACTTGCTTGGCGGCGTGGCGCCTGTTGATGTGCGCCAGCTCGTGCCCGATTACGCAAGCGAGTTCATCGTCATCGCCCACCATCTCCAGCAAGCCGCGCATGACATACACGGGTCCGCCCGGCAGCGCAAAGGCGTTCACCTCATCCGAATCGAGCACCTTGAAGGTGTATTCGTAGGGTTCTACCCGTGCCACCGTAAGCAAACGCTGCCCAATCAGCTGCACACGCTGCTGGTGCGCGGGGTTTGGGTCGAGTTTGTAGGCTTTTTCGACTTCGAGGCTGACCTCCTTGCCGATGCGCACCTCGTCCTTTTTGCTCCAGATGGTGCCTCGGCAGCCTGTGAGAACCAGCGTTGCGCCCATCAGCATCATCCAGAGCAATCGCCTGCCTCTGCCTGTGCGCGTCATCGTTCCCTCCGATGGTATTATACCGCCCTTCCTGATTATCTCCGCTTGAGCGGGGCGAGGACGCCGTAAACGTTGCGGGCGCTTTCGACCCACTGCTTGACATGCTGGGCGCAGCGTTGGGCAGCACCTTGGTGACGTGCGATCAGTTCACGGGCACGGGTTTCGATCTCCTGACGCGCTTGTTCATCGTGCAGCAGGCGCAGGATACCTTCCGCCAGCTCGCTGGCGGTGCGCACTTCGAAGCCGACACCAGCTTCTTTTGCCAGCTGGGCAATATCGCGAAAGTTGTGCGTGTGCGGCCCGAAAAAGACGGGTTTACCGTGCGCCAGTGGTTGGAACAGGTTCTGCCCGCCCAGCGGGGCAAACGCGCCGCCCACTACTGCCACATCCGCCACACAATAGAGCTGTGCCAACTCGCCGAAAGTGTCCACCAGCACCACCTGGGCGTGGTGTCCTTCGGGGAGGGGGAGTTGCGTGCGGCGGATAGGTTCGAACCCTTGCTCGCGCAGCAGGCTTTCCACTTCGGGCACACGCTCCAGATGGCGTGGCGCCAGCACAAGGCAGGTCTGGGGTAGGGCATCCCGCACCTGCTGATAGGCATCCACCACCAGCCGCTCCTCGTCAGGTGTGCGCGTGCTGCCGACCACGATCACGGGTGCATTTGGAGGTAGTGAGAGGCGTGCGCGCCACGCCTCAGGGCTGGCATCCGCCGCCTCCAGCGCCTGATCGAACTTCGTGTTGCCTACTACCTCCACCCGCGCGGGCGAAAGCCCCAGCTCGATGAAGCGCAGAGCATCCGTAGGTGACTGCACGCAGGCAAAATCGACGGCGCGGAGCAACGCCCGATAGAAGGCACGCAGATATCGCGCCCGACGGAAGCTGCGATCGCTAAGCCTGCCGTTCAGCACCAGCACCAGCCCCCCACGCCGATGCTGCGCATGCACCAGATTGAACCACAACTCCGTCTCAAACAGCAGCAAGGCATCAGGCTGAATGCGTGCTAAAGCGCGATTCACAGCAAAGGGCAAATCGAGCGGAAAGTAGGCGATATAGTCCGCCCACGCATGCGCCGAGTCGCGTGCGGTGCGCTGCCCCGTAGGCGTGGTGGTGGTCAATACAATTTCATGGTCGGGCAGTTCGCGCCGCAGCGCTTTCAGCACGGGCAGCGCAGCAAGTGTCTCACCCACCGAGACACAATGCACCCATAGCCGCCGCTTGTGGTTTGGGGGCGGTATCGAGATGCACCCGAACCGTTCCCACCATCGCTCCCGCCACGAGCCACCCACGATGCGCACCAGCGCATAGGTCAACCACAGGGGCGACAGCACCAGCAGGAGCAAGTTGTAAAGCAGCCTCATCGTGAATTCCCCCCAATCGCCTCCTGTGCAGGTGGCTTGCCATAGCGGGCGAGATGCTCCGCGCGAGCCTCCAGCGCGTTAATCGCTGCTTCCAACTGCTCTGCCAGGCGGGCGAATTCGTCTTTATCGGCTTCAGGGGGCACATAGACGGGTTCACCCACGAGGAAAACGGCGCGAGCAAACGGCAGCGGAATGAGATAACGATCCCAGGTGGGTAGCAGGATGCGCGGATAGGCGGCGATGCCCGCTGGGTAGATGGGCACGCCCGCTTTCTGCGCAATCAGCAGCGCGCCCGGCTGGAACTTTCTGCTGGGTCCGCGCGGTCCGTCGGGGGTGAAAGCCAGGATACCGCCTGCTTTGACCACACGCGCTGCCTCTAACGCTGCCCGCACGCCGCCCCGACTGGTGGAGCCGCGCAGTATCTGGAAGCCGAACCGCCGGAAAATCTCTGCCTGGACCTCGCCGTCGCGCGAGAGCGAAATCAGCGCCCAGAAGCCCCTATCTTTCATATAGTTGGCAGGGATTAGCGTGCGCCCGTGCCAGCTGACCATCACGGCGCCCGTGCCTTCCTGCAGGTGGCGCTCAATCGGCTCCCAACCCTCGACGCGCAGGCGCAAGGTACGCCCCAATCCCCGCGCCAGCCAGTAAATGAGCCGACCGAGCCGTTTCGCCCGACGCCTCACCTGCTCCGAATGCCCCGACTCCACGCCCCCGATTATACCGCACTACTCCTCAGGCAGGCGCACTACCATGCGCTTTCGGGGCACATCCACTTCGAGAATGAACTGTTTGTGCGCAGGGACGAGATGATGCCCCACTTCGTAGAAATCGTAGGCGGCACCGGGAATGACCCGCTTCAGGATACCCAGCCGCTCGCCCGATTCGGTGTAGACCGTCATGCCGATGAGGTCATCGATGTAATACTCATCTTCGGGGAGGGGCATGCGCTCTTCGGGGGGTATCATCAACCATGCGCCGTGCAGCTGTTCTGCTTGCTGGACGGTGTCGATACCCTTGAGTTTCACCAGCAGCCAGTTGCCGTGCCAGCGTACCGATTCCACGAAGCACTCTTGCGGGGGTGTGGTGCGGGGCGGTTTTTTGCCGCGCCGTTTGGGGGCAGCGACCTCCTGTTCCTCGGTCGCCTCTTGCTTAGCGGGCGGTTCAGGCGGGCGCCACCAGTAAAGACGGGCGCCCGGTCGAAACCGTTCTTGCGGGAACTCCGTTTCCGGGCGGACTTTCAGCTCGCCTTTCATGCCGAACGGGCGTACCACAACCCCGACGGTGACCCAGCGTCTTGCCAGTTTGGGCACGCGCCGCGCAGGCATAAGCTCACTCTTCCTGCTCGGTATCCGTTGCGGCAGGCTGCTTATCTTCGGTGATGACAAAGATCTGCACCCGCATGCGGTTTTTCCCGCCGACGGCTTGACCAACGGTGCGCAGCGCATTGATAATGCGCCCATTCTTACCGATTACGCGCCCCCGGTCCGCTTCCGCCACATAGATGCGGTAGCGCAGCCGCGATCCGTTGCGCTCCTCCTCGATCCGGATCGCGTCATGGTCATCGACCAGTGCCCGCACGGAGGCTTCCAGGAACTCTCTGAGCATGACTAAACCCCTCCAGTATGGTGTTTATTCAGGTGGTCGGGCTCGTTTCGGATTGAGTCCCTTCCTGCCCTGAAACCTTGTGCCAGATGCCCGTTGCCTTCAGTAGGCGTTCAACGGTCTCGGTGGGTTGCGCCCCGACGCGCAACCAATAAAGCACGCGCTCCTCTTCAAAGTGAACTTGCGCAGGGTCAGGTAGCGGGTTGTAGTGCCCTACCACCTCCACGAACCGCCCAGAGCGGGGGTTCTGGCTCGGCGCCACCACGACCCGATAGAACGGCTTCTTCTTTTTGCCCATCCGCATCAACCGAATCTTTAGCATTCGCGCTGCCTCCTGTGGATTCCTGTCGTCAAGGGTAGTATTATAACCCAACTTGCCACCTATCTGAGATTCCTCGCCTTCGGCTCGGAATGACAAGTTCACTGCCGCATAAAACGCCCCGTCATTCCGAGCGAAGCGTTGTCATTCCGAGCGAAGCGAGGAATCTCGCCTGCTCAAAAATGACAGGTAGCAAGTTAGGTTATTATACCCACTCCTGTCAGTCGTAAAGGGCATCGAGCTGTGCCTGATACCTTTCCAGGATGCGGGCGCGACGCATCTTGAGCGTAATGGTCAGGTCGCCCGCCTCAAAGGTAAACGGCTCCGTCAGCAAAAGGAAGCGTTTCACCTGTTCATAGGGGGCGAAATGGCGCAGCGCGTCCTCCACCTGCAGCGCCATCCACTGATAGACCTGGGCATGGCTCACCAGATCCTCCCGGCTCTGGAACGGGATATGGTTTTCACGCGCCCACTGCTCCAGGCGGGGGAAATCGGGCACAATCAGCGCCGTGACGAACTTCTTCCGATCGCCGTAGACCACTGCCTGCTCGATGTATGGGTTGCGTACCAGCGCCGTCTCCAACGCGACGGGTGCAATATTTTTGCCGTTTGCCAGCACAAAGATGTCCTTTTTGCGGTCGGTGATGCGGATATATTTATCTTCCACGATTTCGGCAACATCACCTGTGTGCAGCCAGCCGTCAGGTTCGATCGCTTCAGCCGTCGCTTCAGGCTTGCGCCAGTAGCCTTTCATGATGTTCGGACCTCGCGCGAGCAGCTCGCCATCCTCTGCAATGCGTACCTCCACGCCCGGAAAAGGCACGCCCACAGTGCCGATCTTGTTGTCGCCTGGGCGGTTGCAGGCGATGACTGGCGAGGCTTCGGTCAACCCGTAGCCCTGATAGAGCTGCATGCCGTGTTCCCAATAGAACTCGGCGACTTGTGGATCCAGCGCGGCGCCACCGCTGGTCATCCACACGATGCGTCCTCCGAACGCCTTCTGCAGCGCCTTGCGCCGCCCGAACGCGCCCAGCATCCGCAGCAGCGGCTTGCTGTGGATGACCTCCAGCAGGCGCTCACGCACCTTCTCATAAAAGCGCGGCACACCGTTGATGGCATGCGGGCGCACCTCGCGCAGGTTCTCGCGCAGCGTCTCGTAGCTTTCGGCAAACGCCATCATCGTGCCCAATCCCAGCGTGGTCAGGTAGTCGCTCAGGCGGGCATAGATGTGGCTCAGCGGCAGGAAGTTCAGCATCACATAGTCGCGATCGGGCGGCGTGAACACCTGCATCGCCGCGTACATGTTCGAAAGCAGGTTGCCATGCGAGAGCATCACGCCTTTGCTTTCGCCTGTAGTGCCAGAGGTGTAGATAATCGTGGCGATGGTGTCCCAGCCGATGGTGTCGCGATGCTCATCGACCACGCGCGGCTTGTCGCGCAGCAGTTGACGCCCCTCCTCCATCAGCTCATTGAGGTGATTCCAGCCACTAAGCGGCTCGTAACTGATGAAATGCTTCAGATGGGGCAGCTGCGCCCGCGAGGTATCCACCTTCTGCGCCTGTTCCGCCGTGCTGACAAAGAGCGCGATCGCCTCCGAGTCACTCAATTGCTCCAGCACCTGGGCAGGGGTGAGTGGTGCATGCAGCGTGACGGAAATCGCTCCACAGGCAAGAATCGCAAGGTCAGTTATCACCCACTCATACCGGTTCTCAGAGAGGATTGCCACGCGGTCGCCGGGTTGCACGCCCCGTGCGATGAGTCCCGCGGCTAACGCCTCCACATGTTCACGCACCTCGCGCCAGCGAATCGGCTGGTATGCGCCCTGACGCTTGACCCAATAAAGGGGGTGATCACTTAGCGTTTCCGCCTGGCTCACAAAGAGCGCAGGGATCGTTCGGGCTTCATGCTCACACCATGGGCTGCGCCAGCGCAGCTGGATCGGCTCGCCCTTCAGATAGTTTGTCGCCATCGCTTGCCACGCTCCTCACCGACTGGTTGGGATTTTATTTTACCTCGATCGGCATGCCATAATAACGGGCGTGAGTCGTATCCGCAAAGCGATTGTGCCGATGGCAGGGCTGGGCACGCGCCTCTATCCTGTCAGTATTGTGGTGCCAAAGGGGTTGATGCCGTTCGTGCTGCCCGACGGACGCCTTATCACGGGGCTTCAACTGATCGCGAGCACGCTGCTCGAAGCGGGCATCGAGCAGATTGGCGTGGTAGTCTCGCCTGAGCATGAACCGCTTTATCGTCGCTTCCTGGAAGGGGATCTCGCGCGCTACGGCGAGGCGTTGCCGCGTAAGCCAGCGTTGCAAGCAGCTTATGGGGGGTTGCAAGAGTTGCGTGCACGCATTACCCTCATCCAGCAGCCATGGCCTTACGGCTTCGGGCATGCCGTCTGGTGCGCCCGCGACTTTGCAGAGGGCGAACCGGTGCTGGTCATGCTGGGCGACCATCTGCCCGTGGCGACCGATAGACTTTCACCCGTGCAGCAGGCACTGAGCGCCTACGAGTCGCTTGGAACACCCCTCTATGCGGTTTGCCGCGTGCCGTTGCAGGTGGTGGAGCGGTACGGCATCTTGCAGGGTGAGCCGACAGGGCAGCCTCGCCTTTATCGCCTGCTGCAGGTCGTGGAGAAGCCTTCGCTTGCCTTCGCACAGCAGTCGCTGCGCACGCCCGGTCTCCCTGAGGGGCAATTCCTCACCCATTTCGGCATCTACTGTTTGCCTGCTGCTCTGTGGACGGTGCAAGCGGAGATTGCCCACGAGTATCAGCCGGGTAGCGGCGAGTGGTATTTGGTGGACGCCCAGCAACGCCTGCTGCAGCAGATGCCCGCCTATCTGCTGGAGGTGGAGGGTCAAATGCTCGACTTCGGCACGCCCGAAGGGTACCGTGAAGCCTTCTGCACGCTCGCTCGCCTCTGAGGGTATGCCGAGTAGCAAATGAGTTCTATTTTGCCACGGGAACCGTCCGATAATATGCAAGGGTATAAACAGATGGGATCCCGAGCGATGACACAGGCAGAACGCGCCGAGCTGGAGCGATGGATCGAAATGATCTACGAGAAGGCGCTGGAGCTGGGCTTGGACCCCTATCCGGTGCATTTTGAGGTCGTGCCCGCCCATGTGATCTACGAGCTGAGTGCCTATGGACTGCCCGCCCGCTTCTCCCACTGGGTCTTTGGACGCAACTACCATGTGCAAAAAACCATGTATGAGTACGGCATCAGCCGGATTTATGAGTTGGTGTTCAACGCGAACCCTGCCCAGGCGTTCCTGCTCGATGTGAACGATATGCTTTCGCACAAACTGGTCGTCGCCCATGTGTACGGGCACTCCGACTTTTTCAAGAATAATATCTACTTTGAACATACTGACCGTCGCATGATCGAGCGGGCGCGGCTGCATGCCGAGCGCATCCGCCAGTACGAAGCGCAATATGGTCCCCTGGTGGTAGAACAGTTTCTGGACGCAGTGCTTTCGATCGAGGAGCATATTGATCCAGTGCTGCCCACCCACGGATCCAGCGAGCGCAGCGAAACCTCATCCGAGGAGCCACCCACCGGCGATACCTTTGAGGACATTTTCTACATGGTACAGCCCAAGCCGAAGCCGCAGCCCAAACCGCGCAAGCTCCCCGAAGAGCCACAGAAAGACCTGCTGCTGTTCATTCGCGACCACTCCCGCGTGCTTGAAGACTGGCAACGAGATGTTATCAGCATGGTGCGCGAGGAGATGCTCTACTTTTTACCGCAAATCAAGACCAAAATCATGAATGAAGGCTGGGCGACCTTCTGGCACGAGCGCATTTTGGAGAATCTGCCCCTCACACCCGATGAGCATGTGCAGTTCCGCAAGATGCACGCCTCAGTGATTCAGCCTACATCGCGCCTGAGCCTGAACCCTTACTATGTGGGCTACAAAATCTTTCGCGATATCGAGCGGCGCTGGAACGGCGAGCTGGAACCTGACGAGGAAGAGACCGACTGGATGGGCTTCCCGATTGAACGCCCAAAGGGTCAGGGGCTGGCAAAGGTGTTCGAGGTGCGCCAGCTGGAAAACGACCAGAGCTTCCTGCACAAGTATCTAACCGAGCGGCTGGTGAAGGAGCTGGATCTTTACACCTATCGCGTGGAGGAGCAGGACGGCGAGCTGGTGTGGGTCGTGGACGAGACCGATTGGCGTGCTGTAAGGAATGCGCTGGTCGATCAGCTGACCAACTTCGGCGTGCCCGTGTTGACTGTGGAGGACGGCGACTGGGAGCATCGGGGCGAGTTATACATTCGGCATCACTACGATGGCAAGCCGCTCGATATGGAGCGCACCACGCGCTGCATGCGCTACTTGGTCAAGCTGTGGGGACGCCCTGTGCATATCGAAACGGTGATCGATGATGAGCGGGTGCTGATCTCCTGCGACGGGACGAATATCACCCAGCGCACGCTCTGATCAATCCACTTCGCCGGGCAATAGCCCCATCGGCATCGGGGCGGGACGCTCGCAACGGCTCTGAATCGCTACATGCTGACCCGTTGCAGACGATTCGTTGAAGCTGAGCATCACATCCAGCACATGGTAGGCGAGTGTGCCGCTGGCGCGATGGGGACGCCCCGTTTGGATTGCCCGCACCATATCGGCAAGCCCCAAGCCACGGCTCTGCTCCGTATAGGCATGGGTGAGCGGCACTTCTGACCACTCCTTTGCGCCTGCCCGCCGAATCAGCACGGGTCCACCGAAGCCGTTGGGGTCGGGCACGCCCAGCGTGCCCTCCGTGCCGTAGATTTCGATCGGAGGCAGACGGTGCGCCCACACATCGAATGACATGACCACCGTGGCGATCACTCCGCTTTCAAACTCCATCGTGCCCGCGATATGGGTGGGCGTCTCCACCGGGATTACCTGCCCCCGTTTTGGCTCACTGCGTATCACGCGCACGGGATGCGTGATGCGCGAAATGCCTGCTACGCGCTTCACAGGTCCCAGCAGGCTCACCAGCGCAGTAATATAGTAGGGTCCCATATCGAGCATGGGACCGCCCCCTTCTTGATAGAAAAACTCAGGGTTGGGATGCCAGCTTTCGTGCCCTGGTGCGAGCATGAAAGCGGTCGCCGCGACGGGTTCCCCAATCCAGCCATCATCGATCAATTTGCGGCAGGTCTGCAGTCCTGCCCCCAGGAAGGTATCGGGCGCGCCGCCCACACGCAGCCCCTTCGCCTCCGCCTGCTGCAGCACCGCCTGCGCCTCCTGCCGATTGACGCCGAAGGGCTTCTCCGTGTAGACATGCTTCCCCGCTTGCAGGGCTGCATAGTTGAGTGGGGCATGCGCCTTCGGCACGGTCAGATTAAGCACAATCTCGATATCGGGATCAGCCAGCAGCTCGTCGGGGGTGTACACCATCGGCACACCGAACTCCTCCCCACGAGCGCGGGCACGCTCCATCTCGATATCGGCTACCGCCACAATCTCCAGCATCGGGAACATTCGCGCCACGCGCAGATAGGTCGGGCTGATGTTCCCACAGCCAATTATGCCGACACGCATGCGGTCACCCATTTCGTACCTCACCTTTTGAAGTTGGCGTAGCTATGCCTTGCTTATCGCCCACTCACAGGCTCCGTGCCCGTTTTACCCTCAAACGACTCGCCCGCATGGGGATGCACCAAGTCCTCAATAGAGGGACCCATCGTTTGCTGGGCGAAAGGGATCTCCTCGCCGCCCAGCGGGAAATCTTTGCGCAGCGGATGCCCCACCCAGTCATCGGGCATCAGGATGCGTTTCAGGTTCGGATGCCCCTCAAAGGGGATGCCGAACATATCGTATACCTCGCGTTCGGGACAGTTTGCACCTTCCCATATGGGCGTAACGGAAGGTACGCTCTCCCCCTCGTTCACGCGCACCTTCAGAAAGATTCGTTGGAACGACACAGGCGAATAGAGATTATAGACCACCTCAAATCGCTTGGGCTTCTCCCCTGCTTGCCACTTGGGCAACCAGTCGATGCCCATCACATCGCTGATGTAAAGGTAGCTCAGGTCGGGGTCATCCCGCAGCAGCTGGCACACGCGCAACAGATATTCGGGGCGGATGTAAATCCAAGTATCACCCCGGAACTCGTAGATCTCCTCAATCGCTTCGGGATATTGTTCCCGAATTTTTTGGATCTCAATGCGCTCGCTCATGAGGATCCTCCAGCCTGAGGGTTCCGCACCTCTTGTCCTGCTGGGAGCGGAGCAGCGGGGCGCGGCAGCGGTTTCAGAGGGCGAGGCTCCACGGGGTCCTCCCACTCCAGCGCGCCCTTTTTCCACTCATACAAGAAGGTGATAATCAGCAGTGCAGCGAATGCCAACGCGACACCAAGCACAAAGCCCCGCACCTCTGATGGCAGGTCGCGCAGCATCACAAAAAAGGGATACAGAAAGGCAATCTCCACATCAAAGATGATAAAGAGCATCGCAGTCAGGTAAAAATGCACGGGGAAGCGTTCGCGCGCGCTGCCCACCGGGGTGATACCACACTCATAGGGGGATGCTTTGGCAGGTGTCGGGCGGCGCGGTCCCAAAAGCCATGAGCCACCGACCATCACCGCGGCAATCACCGCTGCCAGCACAAATAAGATGAGAATCGGCACATACTCTATCGGCATCGCATGGGGAGTATACCTTACACCGCGCTTGGTGTTTTCGTTTGGGCAGGTTCGGACACCAATTGCCTTGGGGTACACCATGAGGTGGCAATGGGTGCTTGGTGGCAATCGGAGGCGTGGCGCTATCGGTGGCTGCCGCTGATGCTGGCGGTGGTGGGCACGATTGCGCTCTACTGGATTCAGGAGGTGGGCATTTTCCGTCGGCACGCGCTGCTGCTGGCGCTACTGATTGGCATGGGCTTCTTTCATCCGACGCTGCGTCATCCGCTACTGATCCTGTTCGGCTATGGGCTGAGCCTCTATTTCCTGTCCAAATCGCTGGGCACCTGGATTGAGGCGCCATTTGGCGGGCTGGGCACGGTCGATCGCTGGCTGTGGGGTCTGATCGGGTTGCTTTGCGGGGTCAGTGCATTGGGGATGGGGCGCGCCGCCCCGCCCCGCTGGCCTGTTGCGCTCCTGATGTTAGCCCTGGGACTCTATTTTGTCAACTACACTTATAATGAAGGCATGCAAGGCAATATGCTGCAGATGATGGCAGGTGCAGGGCTGGCAGCGGTCGCCTTCGTAGCCGCGCTGGCAAACGCTATCGAGTGCTGGACGCAAGCCCGTAAAGCCAAAGAGGCGCTCTAAGCTGCAAAAGCAGAAGGGTCAGGGACACACAGCGTGCTGATCAAGCAGGAAAACCGCGAATGCACGCCGTACTGATTATATCGAACCTGCCCGCCATGGCGGGCAGGTCGAATCTGGCAGGAGGTGTGATCTATGCGGAGATGGTTTTGGCTGGGGATGACCCTTCTGATGGCGACCACCTTTGGGCAGCGGCTCGAAGGCTGGGATGTGCGTACCGACAGCGGCACGCGCTTTGATGCGCTTATCGGCAGTGGACTGAACTCGTTCCAGTGGGGGCAGTTGCGCGGGCGAGAGGATGTGCCCCCACGACATGCCCGCCACGCTTATATTCGCAACATCCGCGTAATTGATGGCGGCGACCCGTTCGGGCGTGTCGCCATCCTCTGGAGCGGCTGGGAAGGCAACGGCACCGACCGCACGGAGTACTGGATTCGGGACGGCTACAAAGCCCCTCCTGTATACGAAGCGGCGCAGGTCGGACGCACCTGGAGCAGCAACGATCTGTTCCGCATCCGCATGTGGAACGAGCAATATTTCAGCTGGCAGCCGCGCAGCGTGGTGGTCAGCGTCTACGCGGCGAACGCGCCCACGCCCACCCTCGCCTCGTTCAGTGCGCCCAGCTGGACTGACCTGAGCGGCTTAGACTTGCTGCCCAACCGACCAGGCATTCAGGTTGATCCGGGGCAGACACCCGCCGTCAACATGGCGGTGTCGTTTGGTTCTTACACGGTGCGCCGTGAATGGGTTCATGGACTGAAGCGCGTCGTCGCCCTGGATCAGTATGCGACGGAGAGCCGTCCCTCGCCGTTTCGCGATCAGGTGCGCCTGCAGGCATCGTTCAGCACCCGCATTAATGGGGATTCCACCCCTTACAGCGGCACCGCTGATCACCTGCTGGATTGGACGGCGTTGGATGGCACGGTCGATCGGGCGATACCTGTTTATGGTGGCAGCTGGACGATTCCGCTCACAGGGCTACCGCGCGGTTCCATCGTCAGCTTCGACCTGAATGCGGTGGTGCGCCATCTGCCGTTTGACCAGAACGGTCAGCCGATACCGCCTGCTCCAAGGCGCCCGGTGGATGACCTGCGCGAAGCCGATCGAATCTACTTTGACCTGCGCGGGCTGACCTACAACTATTCGGGCGCGATTAGTGGCGGCGGTTCTGTGTCGGATGAGGATGCACCCCCCGTCTGCATTCCGAAGCAGCGCGGCACGCTCGACATCACGCTCAACCTGCAGGATTTCGGCTTGCCCTACAACATCAGTGTCACACTATCAGGGCGCGCCCTCAGTGACGATATTGTGGAGTGGTCTACGGACTTCTACCCGAACCTCTGCATCACGGTGGAGGGCATCCAGGTCAAAATCAAGCGCATCTGGGGCAAGCTGACCGCGCAACTGACACGCCGTCCCTACTTCGTGGAGCCGTTGTGTGATCGCACCTTCAATCTGACCGCGGTTCCCTATGGAGGCGACAGCGGCAACTGGCTCAACGGCGAGTTCTACGCCCTGTGCCAGGAGTTCGACTTCACCCGCGTGAACGCGCAGGTGCGCTCAATAAACTACTACGCGACCAGCGGCCTCAATTATGAGCCGCCCGACCCGCGCCTGCTTTATCAATTCACGCGCTCGCAGTGGCTGGAGCTGATGCTGCAGGGCGATGCGAACGGCGACGGCTGCGTGGACGACTCGGACCTGCTGCAGGTGCTGTTCGCCTTCGGGCAGACGGGCGCGAACCTGCCTGAGGACCTGAATGGGGATGGCGTGGTGGACGATGCCGACCTGCTAATTGCCCTGTTTAACTTCGGGCGGTGCTATTAGGGGATTAGCGTCCCATAGAATCCCCATAGGTGCGCTTCGTCCGCGCGCACATGCACCAGTTGCCCAGTCAGTTCGCGCGGACCTGTGAGGTGCATCATCTTGTTTTCGCGCGTGAAGCCCGCTAGCTTCGAGGGGTCCTTCTGGCTGGGCCCCTCGACCAACACCTCAAAGACGCGCCCCACTTGCGAAGCGTTAATCTCGCAGGTGATGCGGTTTTGCAGTTCGATCAGCCGCTGGAGGCGCTGCTGCTTAACCGCGCGCGGGATCTGGTTCTCCATCTGCGCGGCGGGCGTGCCCGGACGCGGGCTAAAGGCAAACATAAACGCGCCATCGAAGCGGATACGCTCTACCACCTCCAGCGTGTGTTCGAACTGCTCCTCTGTTTCGCCCGGAAAGCCCACGATGATGTCAGTAGTAATGGCGATATTGGGCACGCGCTCGCGGAGCTTATGCACAATCTCCTCAAACTGTTCCACCGTGTAGAGCCGCCGCATCGCCTTCAGGATCTCGTTATCACCCGACTGGAGCGGCAGATGCACCTGCTCCATCACTTTAGGCAGCTCCGCGATGGCGTTGATCAAATCGTCGCGGAAGTCGCGCGGGTAGGGCGAGGTGAACCGAATCCGTTCGATGCCGGGGATGTCATTGATGAGCTGCAACAAGCGGGAGAAGGGCACACGCCCTTCCAGCAGATTCTTGCCGTAGGAGTTGACTGTCTGCCCTAAGAGAATGACTTCCTTCGTACCCAAATCGGCGAGGCGCTTAATCTCATCTAGAATGTCTTGCGTGGGTCGACTGCGCTCGCGCCCGCGCGTGATGGGCACGATGCAGAAGGTGCAGAACTTATCGCAGCCGTATTGAATCGGCACATAGGCTTTCAGCTTGGGGGCACGGTCGATCTTGCGCTGCGGGATGTCGGTGACGATCGCGCCCTTGCGCTCGGGCAGTTCGAGGCGCATCGCGAGCCGCCGCCGCTGCAGCACCTCCTCCAGCAGGTTACCGACCTGGGACACATGCGCCGTGCCGACGATCATATCCACATAGGGCGCGCGGCGCCTAATCTCTTCAGCACGCAGCTGCGCCATGCAGCCGCACACACCGATCACCAAGCTCGGCTTGCGCATCTTGAGCTTGCGCAGCTGCCCCAAAGTGCTGAACACCTTCTCCTCAGGCTTGCGACGCACCGAGCAGGTGTTGAGCAGAATCACATCGGCGTCCTCCAGGCGGTCGGCAGGCTGATAGCCCCGCTCCTGCAGGTACAGCGCCATCTGCTCCGAGTCCTCCTCGTTCATCTGGCAGCCCCAGGTCAGAATCTTATAGCGCGGCACTCGGCGTTCACCAAGAGGAATTATACCCTGCCTCGTGGCTTGGACATCCTGTCTACCAGTTTTTTCGGCAGGAAATCGAAGGGCGTTCTCGAACCTTCCCTTTTGAGGAGGGTTCTACAATGCGACAGATGACGATATGGGTAGCGGTGCTATTGATGCTGGACAGTGCGATTGCGCAGCAAGCAACAAACTGCCCCTCATGTGAAGCGCGCGGTGGGATCGCCAAAATCCTGCGCGACGCGAACAAGCCTGCCGACTGGGTGAAGGTGCACGACGGCATCCTCTGGGTCGTGCAGGGACGCAACGAAGAGGACGGCAAGGCAATCCAGAAACAGCTGGATGCACTCGCCAAAGCGATGAAGGACGAGAGTGTCACCCTGTGCAGCGACTGCCAGATGCAGCGCAGTGTGCTGCGCTCACTCGACTGGGAAATCGTCAAGAGTCGGCGCGGTGGAATGCTGATAGCAACCAGTACCGATGCGACGATGGTTACC
>JBCNVA010000154.1:0-16262 GCA_039630445.1 Armatimonadota bacterium | reverse complement strand
CCTGCTGTCCCATTAAGGGTTGAAAACCGCCGTTTTCTACATATTGTGGTTCTGGCGCCTCGGCGAAGGGGAGAATTTGAACTCACCGTCACCGCAGGAGAATCGCCTCTTGTGGTCGAGGGGTCAATTTCAACCATTTCTGGGACAGCAGGGTTGCTCCTCAGGTACAATTTCCGCTGTGCAGGATGCTCGCCGTCTGGTGCAACAGGCGCTGGATGCGCTCAATCGCGGCGCGCTGGATGACGCCGAACAGCGCTTCGAGTGGCTGCGGATGCTCTATCCACACGCTGCCACACCCCACCTCGGATTGGGACTGGTCGCCCTGAAGCGCAAGGAGTATGCCCTTGCCGAAACCCGCTTCTTTGAAGCCGCCCGCTACGAACCCCATCTGGTGGAAGTGTGGCAGGCGTTTGCCATGCTCTACGCCGAGCAACGGAACTGGCAACGCCTGCGCTGGGCGCTGGAGAACTGGCGACTGATCGAACCACGCAGTGTGCAGGCGACCAGTGCCCTGATCTATGTCTATCGCCAGCTCGGTGAGCGGATCAAGGCACAGGTGCTGGAGAAGCAGCTGCGCCAGTGGTACCCCCATTTACCTGCGCCCTCCGTGCGCAAGCCTGCACCAACCGAATCGCTGGAACGCCGTGCAGCGCAGCTGATTCAGCAGGGGCGTTATCGCGAAGCTGCGAAGCAGTTTGAAACACTGGAGCGTTTGCAACCGCGCGAGCCGCGCCACCCTTTCAATCACGCTATTTGCCTTCTCCATTTGAAGCGATACGATGAGGCGGTCAAACGGCTGCAACACGCCCGTACTCTGGGAATGGCACGCCTGCAGACCGCTCGCCTGCTGGCACACGCCTATCTGGAAGCCAATCGCTTAAGCGACGCCTTGCCCGAGCTGGCGTATCTCTATCGGAGCAACCCTAAAAGCGTGGAATATGCCCGTGCCTATGGCGTGCTGCTCATTCGGCAGAATCGCCCGCAGGAAGCCCTTGAGCCGCTGCAACGGTGGGCGACGCGCCAGCCGAGCGAGCCGACGGCGCACTACCTGCTGGGCGTGGCATATGCCCTTTCAGGACGCGCCAAAGAGGCTCTCGAACCGATGAAAAAGGCACTTCAGCTTGCACCGCACTCGATCCTGATGCGCTATCACTATGCGTTGGTGCTATCTCAGGCGGAGAAGCCTGCCGAAGCCCGCCAGCAACTGGAGCAGGTGCTGAACGCGAAAGACGCCCCCGAATCGCCCATGTACGCAGAGATCGCCCGTGCGCTGCTTGCCCTCCTGCGCCAGCAGAAAGACTGGAGCGCCTGCGAGCAGTGGCTGAGCCGATTTGAACGCGCCAAGCCGAATGAGCCGCTCTGGAGGCAGGAACGCGCCCTGAACCTGCTCCAGCAGGAACGCTATGCGGAGCTGCGCACCTACCTGGAGCAGACCCTACCCCGCACCCAGCATGCACCCACACGCACCGCACTCTGGGGACTGTGGGTGGAATCGTACCTGCGCGAGGGCAAAAGCGATGAGGCGATTGCCGTGGCGAAACGCGCCCTGCCCGATGGCGAGCCGCTGTTGAACCTCGCTCGCCATTTCGCCAGGCAGGGGCAACATCCACGCGCGATAGAACTCCTGCGCCAGCTGGAAAACGCCCGCCTTACCCCTGCCCAGCGACGCGAAGTGGAGCTGCGCCTTGCCATGCTGTTGCAGAAAAATGGGCAGCCGGCGGAGGCGATTAGGCGTCTGCGCCGCGCTATCCAGACCCGCCCCGATGATATCGAGCTGCGCCTCGCCCTCGCGCTCGCCCTCACCAACGCCAACACTCCCGATGCCGCCCAAGCATGGCAAGCCGTGCTGAAACTCAACCCCAAACACGCCGAGGCACAGATCGTCCTTGCCCTGTTGGGGGCACAACAGAACCAGCCGAACGCCACCGACGCCCTCTGGAACGCCCTACCCCTCCTGCTGGAAACCCTCTACAAAAGGCAGATAGAACTCGTGCAGCAGATCCAGCAGTCGGGCGGCGCCATCGACCTGTTCTGGCTGATGGAGGCGGGCGAACCTGCCAACCGCCTCAACCAGCGACTGGAGCAAGCGCTCAACACCCTCTGGCAGCGCAGCACAACTCCCGCCCAGCAACGCCAGACCCTGCAACGCCTGAAAACCCTGCTCCAGCGCCATCCGTACAGCCACAGCCTGATGGAGTTCTTGCTGCAAAAGCATCTGCAGGCGAACCGCCACGCCGACGCGCTTGCCATCATCGAGACCGTCCTCAAGCAGTACCCCACGAACGCGAGCCTCTACTACCGCAAAGGGCAGATTCTGCAGCAGATGGGCAAATCCAAAGAGGCGCGCGAAGCCTACCTGCAGTGCCTCCGCCTCGACCCACGCCACCCAGAAGCCCGAAAAGCGCTGGATGCGCTGCCTGCTGCCTCAAAATAACCTAAGTTGCCACCTGTTGTTTTTGAGCGGGCGAGATTCCTCGCTTCGCTCAGAATGACACAGTTTCGCTCGGAGTGACACGGCTTCGCTCGGAATAACACGACTTCGCTCGGAATGACCACGCTGGCTCGGCGAAAACGAACCTGTTGCTGACAGGGGGCGACTTGTTGCCTGAGTTCAAGGTGCGCGTAGGCGAATTGTTTGAGTGATGTCAATCTCTATTTCAAGTACTGTCATCGTCGGCGGGGACGCCGACGCTACGCAGGGTGCGTTCGTAGCGTCGGCGAGACGCCGACGCCATCACGGCGTTTGCTTTGCCAATTCGTATAAGGCGAAATGCCACATCAATCCATCCTCTCCGAACGAACTCCAGGCGAAATCGCGAGCTGCACAATCGCTGCCGCCGATTCGGGATAGGCACGAATGAGCAGACCCAGCGCCAAGAGCGTACCTTCCGCCGTTTCGCACAGGCAAGGCAACAGCCTATGCACCGCATCAAGAAAACCCGCCTGCAACAGCGCCTTGCTCACTGTGTGCAACAGGTTCGGCGCATCCGAAGGCAGCTCTTGCGCTATCGCAAGCGCGCGGTCAGGCTCGCCCAGCTCAGCATACAGAGCCGCCAGTCGGGTACGCACCAGAGGCTGCAAACAGTGCGCCGCCCACAACAGATACCCCTCAAGAAACGCCACACCCGCCTGACCGTGCATCATATCCAACGCATCCCGCACTACCCAAAGGCACGCCTCCGGCTCCTGCTGGGCAGCCTGCTGCAAAATCTGCTGCGCCCAGCGCGTCGCACCTGCCCGATCACCCCGCTTCTGCAGCGCACAGGCGCAATCAAGCAGGGTTTCCAAGCGCTGCGCTGGGGGCAGTTGCTCCGCAATCGCCTGTGCCATCGCCTCGCGTCCGGCGGCGAGATACAGGCTTGCCAAATCACCGAGCCATTCGGGATCAGCACGGCTGCGGAGCGTTTCGGCGATTGCGAGCGCTTTTTCGGTCTCGCCTCCATGCAGGTAGAGTTCTGCAAGGCGCAGCCACACTTCGTGAAAGGCATCGCTGCGCGGTAGAACCTGCGTCAGCCAGTCCAGACACGGCGCCCGCCGCTGCCAATCCTTGCTATCCTCGCGGATGCTATATATTGCTTCAGCCAGCAGCGGCTGGAATAGGCGCGCACGCAGCGACTCGTCAAAAGGCATCTGCAGCAGGGCACTAAGAAATGCCTGACAACCAGCCAGCGATAATACGCGCCAGCCTACGCAAGGCGGTGTACCCCCCTCCTGAACGAACCCCTGAATGTAGCGTACAAGCTGCTCTACGGTCTCCGCCTCGCCAAGTATTGCGATCAACATTTGCACAACCGCATCATCGGTCAAACTGAGCTGGCGTTGCAGCCCGTCCAACTGCTGCCACACGGCGTAGGCTTCTGCATATGCGCCTGCAGCTAAGTAGTAGCTTAGACCCCATCTCTCCTGCCACAGGGACGGCTGCACATCCAGCAGCGCCTTGAGAAGGTCCAAAATCGCCCGCGCCGTGGTCTCGTCATCAAACCGACGCGCCAACGACACCAAATATAGGAAAGAATGCAACCATACCCCATGGGAATGGGTTTGGAACTTACGCTGGTAAAAATCCGCCAGTTGCAGCAGTCGGTCGCGAGCCGCAGCGACCTCCCCACGCTGATAGTGCGCTTCTACAAGCTCTGCAAGGATCTCCTCCTGTTGCGCTTCTGGCAGCAACCTCGCTGCTTGCGATGCCGGCTCCAGATGCCCCTCTCGGATGAGTGCAAAAAGCGCCGCACTGAGGGTATCGAGCAGCTCACGGTTGGCTGGCACATCAACAGCCGCCAAGCCTTCAGCCAGCACCGCCTGCGCCTGCGCCACATCCCCCAAAGCAAACCACGCACGCACATAGTCAAAAATATCAAAAATATAACTTTTACGAAAGTCTTTGTCCTCAATCAACTGGGGGTAGAGCATGTTCCAGCCGCGTTGAAGGAGGGCGCTTGCCAAAGCACGCTCCCCCCGCTGCAGCAACGGCTGCACCAGATCGGGGGCAGAAAAAGCCAAAATCTCGGGCGATTTGAGGGTATCCAGACAAGCTTGCCCGCTGGCTATGTCACCGCACTGGAAATGGAGTTTCGCTAGCTGGATGCGATGCTCATCCTCTATCTCCAGCTCACACGCCGCAATCCATCGCTCTGCAAGAGCAAG
Organism: Armatimonadota bacterium; assembly: GCA_039630445.1. Lineage (GTDB taxonomy): Bacteria > Armatimonadota > Fimbriimonadia > Fimbriimonadales > GBS-DC > HRBIN15. The sequence continues at coordinate 11,618 of JBCNVA010000154.1, read as the reverse complement.
GTCGCCGTAGTCGAGCAGGGTACTTAGAATTGCTCGCTGGAGGCTTGCCCCACCTGCCTGTGCCTGTTGCAGGATCAGCGTCCAGTGCTCGGCAACGCTCCCTGCCCGGCACAGTTCCCTGACAAGCTCAAGGATATGGCTTTGCGCGAACAGCTCCCAGCGCGACTGTTGAGCATAGGCAAACGCCTCCTGCACGCGCCCCGTGTGCGCCATCGCGCGTATCAGATACCGACGGCGGCGCGGATTGCCCACAAGCGCCTGCGGTTGTCCCAGCGCCTCAAGCGCAGCTTCCACCGCCTGCATATCTCCTTGCGCATAAGCAAGGCACGCGCGCAGGTACTCCTGTGCGCCATCGTCCTGGTCCGAAAAAGCTTCCACCAGCTGCAAAGCGTCCACAAAACGCCGATGCCAGACGAGATTATCCAGCAACTTCCCCAAAAAGGGATTACTACTGGGTTCCTCTTGACGAGCCAGCATGATGACATGGGCAATCCACTCGCTTGCCCACGGCTCCACCTCGCGCTCAATCAACCAGTTAGCGAGGCGTAGAGCGCGGTTCAGGTCCTCCCTGCAAGCAGCAAGCAGCCGCTGCAGCGCGTCAGTATCACGATTCGGGTCTATCGCCTCCAAAAAAGGGTCAACCTCTTTCGCTATCCACAGTTGCCACAGCCAATCCAGCGCCTCACGCATCGGCAGGGGCAATTGCAACCACAGCCAGAGAGTGAGGGGGGCAGCTCGGTAACTCGCTTTGACGGCACACCGCACCGCCTCGTCCCGCTGCAGTGCATTCAGCAGCGACTGAGCCGTTTCAGGCTGGTCTGCTGCGTGCCAGAGCAGAAGCAGATACCAGCGCAGGCGTTCAGGTGGCTCGAAGTGCTGCATTTGTTCCAGTGCTTCTTCTACCTTGCCTGCTTGCAGGAGCGCAAAGGGCGTATTCGCGCGGGCGTGCAGACGCAGGATCTGCAAGACGGCTTGTGCTGCCTCCACGGGGCTGCCGTGGAGCATCGGTGCTGAATAGGGAGCGATCTCGATCATTGCCATGACTTTACCTCATCGTGCCGCGATTGGCACAAGGCGGGTGCAGTGGGAAGTGGCTACCTGTTCCGTTGCGAGGGAGTGGCTGGACGATAGAGCCTGCCCGCCAAGCGGTCTGCCACGCGGATGAGCGCCTTGGTGGGAGTGGTCTCCACCGCGTAGTCGCCGAATTTCAAAACGCCATAAAACGCAACACCGGGCATCTGCGGATACTGCTGCGCCAGCTCCTTCACCTGGCGGGTCAGCTCGCGAACCGTCATGCGATGTCCATATTTGTCTGGGGTGGGCGCGACCATCCCGACACACACGACGGTCTTGCGCAACAGCCCCTCGGCTTGCATCGTGGCGATGCGCCGTTGCACCCCCTCCCACGCAATCGCCCACTCGGGATGATTGGGCACGAAGGTGTAGCCCTGAATGAGGGCGAGATCGATCGCGCCTTGCTTGACGAGGGTACGAAAGCGGGGTGTCGGCTCCGTCACCCAGACCGCCACAAAAAAGCGGGGATACTGCGCCTTCACCTTCTGCAACGCCTCCGCAATCGGAGGCACATACGGGTGGTCATCGCCGACATTCCACTCGTCCATCGCGATGCCCACATAGCCTTCCCGAGCGTAGTGGCTGTAATAGTCCACAAAGCGCTGAGTATCCCAGTCCTTCGCCTCGTGGTAGAGGTTTGGTCCGTAGACCCACATCAGCGAGGCGGTGCCGCGGGCGTGGTTAGCAACCGCCCACTGGAAGTTGCCCACGGAGGCATCCAGATTGCAGTAGCGCAATTCCTCAGGGAATGGGCACTGATACCAGATGATGTAGGGCGGCTTGGGCATGCGACGCAATTCGGAAGGGCGCGTGGGCAAAGGCTTCTGGCGGTGCGGCTGCCCCGCTTGCGGTTCGTTCTGGCCTCTCGTCCAGTCCCTCATAAAGAGGTCAATTCTCCAAAGGGGCGCAGCTCCCCTGCAACAGGGGTACAATCAGGCAGGCGTGAACGCAACGAACTGGTTGGAGATCGATCTGGGCGCACTCCAGCGGAATGCGCGACGAGTGCAGCAGCTAATCGGCGAGCGATGTGCGCTGTGGGCAGTAGTCAAAGCCGACGCCTACGGGCATGGGGCTGTCCCGATAGCGCGTGCCCTTGAGCAGGCAGGCATCTCGCGCTTCTGCGTTGCTTCAATCCCCGAAGGTATCGAACTCCGCGAGGCGGGCATCACCAAGCCAATCATGGCATTTCTGCCGCCCCTCACGGACGCCGATTGGGAAGCGGTTATCAATTATGGCTTGGAGGTCGTCATCGAAGACGAGGCGGGCTTTCAGAGCGCGTTGCGGGCAGCAGCGCGTCGGAACAAGCCCCTATTTGCCCACCTGGAGATCGACACAGGCATGAGCCGATTGGGCTGGCTGCCCTCTCAACTCCCAACATTGCTTCAACGGTGGCGTCCTGAGCATCCGATTCGCTGGGTGAGCCTATTCACCCACTTTGCCTGTGCCGATAGCGACTTAGAAGCCACGCGCGAGCAGCTTCGACGCTTTCTGGACGCGGTGGAGATGCTCTATCGAGCGGGTTTCCCCCGTGTGCCTCTGCACGCGGCTGCCAGTGCGGGACTGCTTAGCCTGCCCGAAAGCCATTTAGATGCGGTACGCTGCGGACTGCTTTTATATGGCATTTTGCCCCTTCCCGAACGTTCTCTCCTCTCCCGCAGCGTGGGCGAGGGGCTGGAGGTGAGAGCGTCTTTTGAACCCGTGCTGAGCTGGCGGGCGCGCGTGCTGTCCGTGCGCCTGATTCCTGAAGGGCAGGGCGTCAGCTACGGCTGGCGATTCCGTGCCCCTCGCCCGATGCGTGTCGCCACATTGGGCGTCGGCTATGGGGATGGCTACCCCATCGCGCTCAGCGGACACACGCAGGTGCTGCTGCAGGGCAAGCGTGTGCCCCAGATTGGGCGCATCTGCATGGATATGCTAATGGTCGATGTGTCGGAGCTGCCCGCCGTGCAACCCGGTGAAGTGGCAACTCTCCTTGGCAAGGAGGGCAACGAGTGCATCCGCGTGGAGGAATTAGCCCATCGGCTCGACACTCCGCCTCATGAACTCACCACCCGATTGAGCAAGCGCCCCGCTCGCCAGATTCTACCGCCCGCGGGTGAATTTTTCGAGGGAAATTCCGTATAATATCATGTGGAAGCCCTCGCGAGGGACTTCGCAAGCAACTTCTTATCACCTAATGCCGTCTAAACAATTGGAGCAAGGACAGTAGGGATTTCATCCCTCTGCGCTGGGCTAAACACCAATATCTCAACGGGCTATAGGGAGGTAAAATACGATGGCGACATTCACACCCTATGAGGTCAGTATCATTCTGAATCGGCTGGCGAGCGAGAAGGCGGACCGCTTCCAGCGCGAGGTGCTTTATCCGCAACTGGCTCGCACGATGCGCATTTCTGGCTCCAGCCCGCAGGAGGTGCGGGAGGCACTGGCTGATGCTTACTATGCTTTCCGTGCGATGCTGGGTTACTACGCCTTCGCGAAGCGTGGCAACGATCGGTTTGAGTATTCAGCGTTCGCATTGCAAGCATTGGAACGCGCGCTGAAGGGCAAGCGGGAGAACTTCGGCGCCCTGCTGGCATCGGGCACCGCGCCCCAGCAACTGTGGGAGGCGTTCGTGCAGGTGTGTCAGGAGAACCAGCGCAAGGTCAACGAGCAGCTCAATCGCGGGTTGATTGAGGGGCTGGCAGAGTTCGCAACGCGCATCTATAAGGAGGACGAAATCGGCAACATCTGGACGACAATCCATCAGGCGATTGTGCGCAGCGGGCGTGTGGAACCCATCTATCAGCAAATCACCGATATTCGGGGTATCGGTCCGAAGGTCGGCTCGCTGCTGCTGCGCGATATGGTCGCGCTTTATGAGCTGGAGTCGCAGATCGAAGCCGCCGATTATCATTACCTGCAGCCCGTCGATACCTGGATTCGGCGTATCGGACCGATGCTGACAGACGAGCTGACCAACGATTCGGCGGACTGGATTATTGCGGGCAAGCTTTCCAAGCTCTGCCGTCGCAATCGGGTCAGTGGCGTGCGCTTCAATCAGGGCGTACAGTATCTGGCAATTGTAGAGGTGCGCAAGCTGGAGCTGCTGAAGGACTATCTGAGCAAGCTTGTTCAGAGCGTGCCCGCTGCCAGCGTGTCGCCTCGCAGCAGCACCAGCTTCACATGGAGGCGCTAAAGGTCAGCGCGTGTTATTGCACCTGGAAGGCAGACACGATGCCCTGCGTGTTCGTGCCTGCGTACGCCTGTCGCTGAAACACGAGGCAAAGGCTGCCTACGGCGTCCCCTGTGAACAGGATGGCAGGCAGATGGTCCGACTGCTGCCCCAGCTGCCCATCGGGCACCTCATAGCGGTTGTAGGGGTTAAGCACTGCCACTATTGCCATCCGCGTCTGGGTCGCACTGCTGCCACTGACCTCCTGCTGTGCCAGCACATAGGCGTAAGGCGATTTGCGGTCGGCACGGCGCAGGGTGGCGATGGTTGCCCGCTGGAGGGGCTGTCCGCTGAAAATCTGCTGCGGATAGTGGGGACAGGGTGTGCCCGTTGCCCCGTTGAACGCATAGAGCCAGCCAGAGCGCGTCATCACCAGCACCGAGTCAGTAAACGGTTCATACACCAGCGGCGAGACCATCGCTTCGGGCAAGCTGACTGACCAGAAGGTGGTGCCCTGGGAGGTTGTCAGCGCGGCGAGGCGCCGATCACCGATATGCACCAGCAGATAACGCTCGTCACGGGTCATAGCAAGACTCCTGATCGCCTCGGTTCCCACCTGACGTGCCAAGCGAATACCTCCAGTGAGGAGGTCGAACGCCACCACATAGCCGCTGGAGGTGCCAACCACAATTGCACGGCTGGTGAGCAGCGGTGGGCAAGAGATTGTCCCGACCGCGTTGCTGGGGCGTGCACTCTGCGTGATCCATATCCCTGCCGACGAAAGCACATGGATCCGATTGTCGTCGCCCACCAGATAGAGGCGCGAGCGATAGACGATCGGTTGTAGATCCAAGCGCGGCTGAACCCCTCCGGGCAGCATCACCTGCTGAAACGGATCGCTGCTTGTGTCGCCCCCTAAGACGCGCGTCATGTCCACTCGGAGCAACCTTCTATCTGCCGTGCCCACAAACCAGCTGTTTTCGACCAACGCACTGAATCCACTAGGCACAAAGTTTAGAGGACGCTCATACAACGCTCGGTTGTCGCGCAGCGTGCCGCCTGGTAGGTCAAGGCGGTTAGGTGTATAAAAAATGCGGGTTCGACTGCTTGTGGATTCAGTAGCCATCCAGAACAAGCGCCCCCCATACAACACAGCTGGCACATAGATGTAATGATTGCCATAGCTATAGCCGCGACTATGGGCATAGATAGGGCGCAGCACGCCAGCTATGTACTCCGCTACACGATGCGCACCTTGCCCCGAGGCAGAGCGCGCTGCGACGCCTATCCAAACACCGTCCGTCACCGTCGAGTGGGAGGGTGGTCTGGCACGCACCATGTAAACAACCCCTTGCGTAGGCGCAATCAGGCTGCCATGGGGGTTGACCTGTTCGCTCGAATCGGCTATGCCGTTCCCGTTGCGATCCTCAAAGAGGGTAAGTTCCCACACAGGTGTCTCGGTTAGTTCCCAGCGCCAGCCTGTGAACTCGATTCTGTCGAAGCCGTTTCCCAGGTTGGTCAGATGGAATCGGAACAGCCCGTCACCTGAACGGATGCTCATGCCTGTAGGTGGTATGACCTGCAGCTGCCACTCATAGACCTGCCCCACACGCACCTGCGCTGGCTCAGAATGGCTTACTAAAGCATCCCCATGGGAAGCAATTGCCTGAAGGGTGAAGGTTGTGCCCGCCCAGAGCATTCCGTGCGGCGTGCGCAATGCAGACCCGAGGGTATCCGCATAGAGTATGCCAAACAAAGAGAAACCAAGCGCCGCTCCCCAAAAGCGTTTCATGCTGGTCGCTCCCTCCTGCGGGAGGTATTCCACAGGAGGCGGTGAGGGGGTGCAGGTGGAAATGCGAGACCGTGCGCCTGGCGGACATATCCGTTCCAAAGAAAAAAGGGCGCCGATAGGCAAGCGCGAAGCAGCTCCTATCAATAGCCGAGCCGCTAAGCGGGGGGAAGCCCGCCTCACGCTGCAGCACGACGCCCCACGATTCAAGAAAGGGTCTGCACCCTCTGATCAACCAGCAGCAACTTCTGTGCCAAACATTCCACCCATCACGACTGCGATGAAAGCAGCCGCATCCGCAGCGTGCCCTGCAACGCTGTGGTACCTATTCCTGGTATACGCACCTGATGGAACTGTCCCTCCACTCGTACAGGCATGCCTGTGCGCAGATCAACCCACTGATGCCCTGACATTATCACATAGGGGCTTGCCGTGTTCGTTACATCCCGCACGGTGACGGCAATTTTCAGCGTATCGTGCTGCCGCACTCGCTCCCGCTTCACCACCTCGTACTCTGCCTCGATAGCTGAACCATCGGGCGCCCTCTGAAGCTGCTTCCAGCGCGAGCCGATTTTGACAGGCTGGTCTGGGTAATGCATTTCCATAACCCCTTCCAGCGGGCTTGCGAATCGGCGTGTCCTCACACGCTGCCCATTCGGGCGAAAGGTGTCAGTTTGAGGAGGCGTCGAAGGGGCTGGCATGCTCATACCATTCATCTTGTAGGTCCCGCTCTCCATCTGCGTTCTAATCACAAACGAGCCGTCCTTCTGCACTTTTAGCACCTTCTGGGTGGTGATTAAAGACATCTCCACTGTTTGCCCCTGAGCCGATAGGTTCATCTCAAAGGCATACCGCAGCGTGTCGCCTGCCTTCAGCTGAAGGCGTAGGGGATATTCCCGATTGCGCTCCAGCCACCACCAGCCACCGCCCGCTATCCCAGCAAGCACGACCAGAAGGAGTAGAATCAGTACCCATCGGATTCCACCATAGGTTCTCATCGTTAGCCTCCTCTGCAGGAGTGAAATACTGCATCCGCCTGAGTTATCCTGCAAAGCAGGTATACTTTCCCCGTGATTCGGCAGACGATTCGGGGCTGGATGGAACAGGCGTGGCATGCCGCGCAGCAGGCAGGCGAGCTACCGCTTGCACCTGCGATCCCTCCTTTCGAGGTGGAAGTACCGCGCAACGAGCAGTTTGGCGACTACTCAACGAACCTGGCGATGGTGCTGGCAAAGCATGCGCGTCGCAGCCCGCGCGAGGTTGCCCAAATTCTGCTGCGCCACCTGCCTGAGGAGGCGAATCGCTGGGTGGAGCGCGTCGAGATTGCCGGCGCGGGCTTCATCAACTTCTATCTGAAACCGAGCTGGGTTGGGGAGGTGGTGCGCTACATTCTGCAGCAGGGCGACCATTATGGCGAGTCAACGCTCGGCGCAGGCAAACGGGTGCTGATCGAGTTTGTCAGCGCGAACCCCACAGGACCTCTCACGCTGGGACACGGGCGCAACGCGGCTCTCGGCGACACGCTGGCACGCCTGCTGCAAACGCTGGGCTATCAGGTAGAGCGCGAGTACTACATCAACGACGGCGAAAGCTCCGCCCAGATTCGCAACTTCGCCCTCTCGGTGCTGACCCGCTATAAGCAGCTGCTGGGCGAATCCGTGGAGATGCCTGAGGATGCCTATCATGGCGATTATGTGATTGAACTTGCTCGCTGGATCCGTGAGCAGTATGGCGATCACGCGGCGGAGGGCGACCCAGAGGCGGTACTACGCCAGTTCGAGCGGTGGGCAACTCACCAGATTTTACAAGAGCAGGAGTGCGACCTGCGTGATTTTGGTGTGCAGTTCGACCGCTGGTTCTCGGAGCAGAGCCTGTACGAGAGCGGCGTGGTTGCCCAAGTGCTGCAACGGCTCCGTGAGAAGGGCTACGCCTACGAGTCGGAAGGCGCGCTCTGGCTGCGTTCCACCGCGTTCGGCGACGAGAAAGACCGCGTGCTGGTGCGTGCCAACGGCATGCCAACCTATCTCGCCTCCGATGTTGCCTATCATTTAGACAAGTATGAGCGTGGCTACGATTTGCTGATTGACCTCTGGGGCGCAGACCATCACGGCTATGTCGCGCGGATGAAAGCGGCGGTCGCCGCGCTGGAGCATGACCCAGACAAGCTGGTGATCCTCATCTATCAGCTGGTGAACCTCTATCGGGGGGGTGAGCCTGTGCGTATGTCCAAGCGCGCAGGTGAGCTGATTACCCTGCGCGAGGTGATGGACGAAATCGGCGTGGATGCCCTGCGATTTTTCTACTTACTGCGCTCCCACGACAGCCCGCTCGATATCGACCTGGAGCTGGCGAAAGAGCAGTCGGAAAAGAACCCCGTGTTCTATGTGCAGTACGCCCACGCGCGGATTTGCAGTATCGAGCGGGTCGCCAGCGAGCAGGGTGTGCCGATGCCCACCCTTGAGGAGACTGACCTAAGCCTGTTGACCCACCCTGAGGAGATCGCCCTGGTCAAGCAGTTGGCAGAGTTTCCGGAGGAAGTGCGAATTGCGGGGCTTCAGTATGCGCCGCACCGTTTGACCAGCTATGCGCTGGATGTGGCGCGCGCGTTTCACGGCTTTTACACCGAGTGCCGCGTGCTGAGTGATGACCCTGCGCTGACCAAGGCGCGCCTGCTGCTGATTCGTGCCACGCGCACGGTGCTGCGCAACACGCTCGCGCTGATGGGCGTCTCCGCCCCTGAGCGCATGGAGCCGCGCGAGTAGCACCTTGAACCTGGTACAACGGGTACAATTTGGCTGATGAGCACACGCGCGCGTGCTGGAGTGCTGAAAACCTATAAACTGCTCATCAACGGGCAGTTTGTGCGCAGCGAATCGGGGCGGGCGTTCGAGGTGCGCACGGCGCAGGGGGCGTTCTTAGCCAATGTGGCGCAAGCCTCACGCAAAGACCTGCGGGATGCCGTCCAAGCGGCTCGCAAAGCGCAGTTCAGCTGGGCGCAGCGCACCGCCTACAATCGTGGGCAGATCCTCTACCGCATCGCCGAGATGCTGGAGAGCCGCCGCGAAGCCTTTGAGCATGAAATCGCCTTAGCCACGGGCGTTTCCCCTACCGATGCGGAGCGTGAGGTGGACGCTGCGATTGACCGCTGGGTCTACTATGCGGGCTGGAGCGACAAATGGAGCGCGCTGCTTTCCACAGTGAACCCCGTCGCGATGCCGATGCACAACTTCACCCTGCCCGAGCCGATGGGCGTGGTCGGGCTGGTCTGCCCTGATGAAGCGCCGCTTGCCAGCCTCACCAGCCTGCTCGCGCCCGTGATCGTGAGTGGCAACACCGCTGTCGTGATCCTTTCCGAACGCTACCCAACAGTCGGGCTATCCTTCGCGGAGGTGCTGGAGACTTCCGATTTGCCTGCGGGCGTGGTGAACCTGCTGGCAGGCTTCCGCGAGGAGCTGCTGCCCCACCTGTGCGCCCATGTCGAGGTGGATGCGCTGAACCTGTGTGGCGTGCCTGAGGAACAGCGCGCCCCCTATGAAATCGCCGCTGCCGAGACGGTCAAACGGCTGCACCATAGCCCGCGCCTCACCTTTGCCGAATGGTGCAGTGAGCGGGCACAGGGGCTGGACTGGATCGAGCCGTTTGTGGAGATGAAGACCGTCTGGCATCCGCTGGGTTGGTGAGCCGATGCGTGCCAAACTGCCATGGATTGTGGGCGGTATCGTGCTGGTGCTGGTTGCCCTGCGCGTCCTGATCAGCGTCGCCACGCCGCCACCTGTCGACCCCCACACGCACATCCTGCAAATGTTTGCCGAGGGTAAACAGGCTTTTGAACGCGAGGATGTGGACGCGCTGATGGCGATGGTTGCTGACGACTTCGAATGGAGCGGGATGAACAAGGAACAGCTGCGCTATCAGCTGGCGAACTTTTTCAGGAACGCGCAGGCGCTGCGTGCCGAATACACACCCCCAGTGATTGAAGTGCAGGGCGATCGCGCCATCGCCCGCACCGAAGTAAAAGTAGTCTGGAACGATGCGGGACCCGAATCGCAAAGCGCAGGTCCGCTGGAAGTGGAGTTCCGTAAGGAGCGCAAACGCAAATGGCTAATCATTCCCTACGAGGAATGGAAAGTGGTCAAAATCCGTGGGCTGGAGCCAGCGTGGATGGACTAACCCCTGAGTTGCAGGCGAAATACGATCGCCTGCGGGCGATCCTGCAGGAGATGGGTAGCGTCGCGATTGGGCTGTCGGGCGGTGTAGACAGCACGCTGCTCGTCAAGGTTGCCCACGCGGTGCTGGGCGAGCGCTGCCTCGCTGTGATTGGCGAATCGGAGGCGTTCCCCGAAGGCGAAATCGAGGAGGCGAAGCGGCTGGCGGAGCAGATCGGCGTGCGCGTGCGCCTCATTCGCACCCACGAGCTGAACAACCCGCTTTTCAGCGTCAATCGCCCCGACCGCTGCTACCACTGCAAAACGGAGCTGTTCCGCCTAATGCGCCAGGTGGCAGACGAGGAGGGCATCACCTGGATCGCTGACGGCACCCATCTGGATGATACGGGCGACTACCGCCCCGGCATGCGGGCTGCGCAAGAGTTCGGCGTGCGCGCGCCCCTGCTGGAGGCGGGGTTTCGCAAGGCGGACATTCGGGCGCTGGCACGCGCGCTGGGACTGCCTATCTGGGACAAGCCCTCCTTCGCCTGCCTCTCCAGCCGCTTCCCTTATGGCACGCCCATCACCCGCGAGCTGCTGATCCAGGTGGATCGGGCGGAGCGGTTCCTGCGCGAGCTGGGCTTTCGGCAGGTGCGCGTGCGCCATCACGACACGATAGCTCGCATCGAAGTGCCGCCTGAGGAGTTCCCACGCCTGCTCCAACACGCCCCTGCGATTGTCGCCCACCTCCGATCCTTGGGCTACACCTATGTGACACTCGACTTAGAGGGCTACCGCAGCGGCAAAATGAACGATGTGCTGAGAAGCGCTAAGCAGCACGCTGCGAATTGGAAGAAGCCGTTGGAAAATCCATAGAGATTATATCAATCGGGATTTCAAACACCGTAAGTTTGGTCGACTAAAGTCGTGTCCATCCAAACGAAACCAGTGAGCAGGTGAGATTCCTCGCTTCGCTCGGAATGACAAGGCTGGCTTGGTGAAAACGAACCTGTCATTCCGAGCCGAAGGCGAGGAATCTCAGATAGGTGGCAAGTTGGGTTATTATACCAATTGGCAGAGCAAACGCCGTAATGTCGTCAGCGACGCCGACACTACCCAGAGCGTGTTCGTAGCGTCGGCGTCCTCGCCGACGATAACGGCACTTGAAATGGTGACTGGTATTACTTGCTTTGAGAGTTTACAGCGTCTGAAACCCGAATTGGTATTAGCAGAGTTGGTCTCTTTCACGAGCTATTTGATGGGGGCAGATGGATTTGGCACCCACCATACCTTAGAGGTATTAGCCCTGAACCTTCGGTTCGATCTCCGCGAACAGCTCGGTGAGGGGCAGGCGGAAACCGGGCAGGATTGCCTCACAGCTCAGTACATCGCCCTCGCGTAGTACTTGCAGCGGCTGCCCCGGCTGAAACACCTCCACCACCCGCCGTTGGGGATC
>JBCNVA010000153.1:0-3551 GCA_039630445.1 Armatimonadota bacterium | reverse complement strand
TTTTAGATTGGAAGGATACGCCGTGGGAGGGGACGCAAGCAGCCAGTCCGAAGGTTTCCTGTTTGCGCACTCCCTCGCGCACCGGTCGATCCTTCGCGCTCTATAATACCCTATCCGAGTCATAAAAGTCAAGGGGGGTGGAGGGCGTTCGATAAATCGGTGGGTGAGTTGACGGCTAAAGCCGTTCCTTGTCAAACGAAGCCCGCCTTCGCGGGCTAAAACAGCCGACGCAGGTCGGCTTGGTTTGCTCAGGAACGGCTTCAGCCGTCATAGCCAAAGGCGATTTTTCGAACAGCCTCAGGGGGTGTTCGAAAGATGCCGGTTTGAGTTGATGACTGGAGCCGTGCCTTAGCCAACCAGTTAGGTTATCATGCCCAGCGCTTCATCTCTGCCGAGACGCGCTGCTGCACATCGCGCAACGCCTGCTCCGGGGTCTTGTTGCCGCTGATAATGAAATCTTGGGCAGTGTAGAGTTCGTGCAGATAGAGCGTGGCGACGGGCGTGGTGGGAAAGAAGCGGGCGTTGGGGCTATCTACCAGATCAAGAAACTTCGCATAGCCGCGCTTCCAGATTTCGTCGGGCGTGCGCACGGTGCGCAGGCGCGGGTTTTTCAGCACGCGCCGAATGTTCGGGATGCCGTGCATGGTCTCGGCGAACAGCACCTGTGCTTCCTCGCTCTGCATCCACACAAAGAACCCCCATGCCAAGCGCGGATGCTTCGACTCGCGCGGGATGCAGAACATGTTCTGCCCAATCCATGTGGGGCGTCTCAGGTGAGGCTTGCGGGCGGGGTGCGGAAGCGGCGCGACATCATAGGGCACATGGGGTGCATACTTCTGGAACCAGTAGGGGTTCCACTGCCCGTTGAACATCATCGCGATTTTGCCCAGAAAGAAGGGGTTGTTCGTGCCCTGCTCGTTCCCGAAGCCTGCGGTGAACGCCAGGATACGCCTGCCGCCACCCATCGCCTCAATCAGGGCGCGATAGTAGCGTGCTGCTTCCATATTAACAGGGTGGTCCGCGGTGATCGCGCCCGTTTTCGGATCTACAAACTGCCCGCCGAACGCGCCTATCACATAGATGAGGTCTGGCGGGCGAATGCCCAGTACGCGGATGTCGCCCATCGCGTCGCGCTGGGTGAGCTGTCGCGCATAGTCCAAGAGCTGCTCCATCGTGCGCGGCGGACGATCGGGTGGCAGCCCCGCTTTACGGAACAGTTCAGGGTTCCAGAACAGTGCCTGCGCATCCAGCAGATAGGGCATCGAGTAGAGCCTGCCCTGATAGCGCCCCTGCTCCAGTGAGGCAGGAATGAAATCTGCCTCACGCAAGCCCGACTCGCGAAACCAGTCGTCCAGCGGCAGCAGGGCGTTATTGGCAGCCAGCGGAGCAAGGTAGCCCGGCTCACGCAGCGTGAAGAAATCGGGAGGCGCACCCGCCACAATCGCACGGAGGATTTTCGTATCCTCCACCGCCCCCAGATTCTCCAAATAGATTCGATTCTGGACGCGGTTAAAGTAGTCCACCACGCCCTGAAACACCTTCTCCTCGTCGCCTGACCACATGCTCCAGACGCGGAGCACGGTGCGCCCGTTGCGCTGCTCAAACCGTCCCGCGCACCCACCGAGCATCAGCAGTGCTGCACCCGCCCCGATCGCCTTCTGCCAGACTGCCATCGGTGAGAGGAGTATACCTTCACGGTTTCGGGTATCCTTGCGAATATGCAAGGCAAAGTGAAGGTGGAGGTGGTCGCCAAAGGGCTGGAGGTGCCCTGGGCGATTGTTTTTGCGCCTGATGGTCGAATGTTCTTTACTGAGCGTCCGGGGCGTGTGCGGGTGATTGAGAAAGGGCGACTGCGCCCGCAACCCTTAGCGGTGATTGAGGAGTGCGTGCATCGGGGTGAGGGCGGGCTGATGGGGCTTGCGTTGCACCCCAACTTCGCCCGCACCCGCTGGCTCTATCTCGCCTATCTCTACGCACACCAGGGGCTGAAGGTCAAGGTGGTGCGCTACCGCGAGACGGGCGACCGCCTCGTGGAGCCAAAGGTGATTATTGACAACATCGAGGGCGCAATCGTGCACGATGGCACAGCGCTTGGTTTCGGACCCGATGGCAAGCTCTACATCACCACGGGCGATGCCGCCAAACGCGAGTTAGCACAGCGACTGGACAACCTGTGCGGCAAAACGCTCCGCCTGAACGATGACGGTAGCGTCCCAAAGGATAACCCCTTCGTGGGCAAACCCGGCGCACGCCCCGAAATCTGGTCCTATGGACACCGCAACGCGCAGGGAATGGACTGGCAACCGGGCACTGGGCTAATGTTCCAGACGGAGCATGGTCCCTCGGGCTTTGATGGACCTGGTGGTGGCGACGAGGTGAACATCGTGGAGCGTGGCAAAAACTACGGTTGGCCTCTCATTCATCATCGCCAGACGGCACCGGGGCTGGAGGCGCCCTTGCTGGAATACACCCCCGCGGTTGCGCCGGGCGGCGCCGCGTTCTATCGGGGCAACCGCTTCCCCGAATGGAAGGGCAACTTCTTTTTCGCCTGTTTGCGTGGCGAGCGGCTGATTCGCGTCGTATTGGATGGCAGGCGTGTGGTCAAAGAGGAGCATCTGCTGCGTGGCGAGTACGGTCGCCTGCGTGCTGTCGCCTGCGGGCCCGATGGCTATCTCTATGTTTCCACCTCCAATCGCGATGGGCGCGGACTCCCGCACCCCGATGATGACCGCATCTTGCGTATCGGGCTTGAGAGATAAGAGGGTATACTCTCGCTGAGTGTGAAGGAGGATAGGCAGCCGATGAAGATCCTGGTGACGGTCAAGCGTGTCCCCGATCCGTATGCCAAAATCGTTCCTAACCCAGAGGGCACCGACATCGCGCGCGAGGGGCTACAGTGGGCGGTCAACCCGTTTGACGAGATTGCGCTGGAAGAGGCGATCCGCCTCAAGGAAGCAGGCAAAGCGACCGAGATTGTGGCGGTCTCCATCGGCGGTGAGGAGTGTCAGGAGCAGTTGCGCACCGCGCTGGCGATGGGTGCGGACCGCGCGCTCCTCATCCAGACGGCAGAGCGATTGGATCCGCTCAGCGTGGCTCATGTGCTTGCCCGCCTCTATCAGCGCGAGCAGCCCCAGCTTATCTTGATGGGCAAGCAGGCGATCGATACGGACGACAATCAGGTTGGACAGATGCTGGCGGCGCTGTTAGATCTGCCACAGGCGACCTTCGCCTCGAAAATCACCCTTGAGAACGGCTCCGCAGTGGTGGAGCGCGAGACCGATGCGGGCATCGAGACGATCCGGGTGCCGTTGCCCGCCATCATCACAGCCGATCTGCGCCTCAATCAGCCGCGCTATGTGGCGCTGACGGGCATCGTGCGCGCGCGCAGCAAGCCGCTGGAGGTGCTGACCCCTGCCGAGTTGGGGGTCAACCCTGTGGTGCATGTGCGTCTGATTGGGGTGGAGCGCCCGCCTGCGCGTCAGGCAGGCAAGCGCGTGGCGGATGTGAAGGAACTGGTGCGCCTGCTCAAAGAGGAGGCACGGGTGATATAG
>JBCNVA010000152.1:0-17548 GCA_039630445.1 Armatimonadota bacterium | reverse complement strand
GGTATCTGAACAGACGCTGCGATGTGTTGATTCGAGAACAGCCAGAGCAGATAGGCGAGCGATTAGGCAACCTGCTGCGCGACCACAGTACGGGGCGCGGCAAGCCGCAGACCGTGTTCGTGCCCTACCTCTGGCGAGCGCATTGAAGCCGCAACGCATAAGCAGGAATCGCGCTGTTATTTGCGAAACAATAAATGGAGGTTGCGCCAGATGGCAATTGGTGTGCATCGCACCCTGTTGAGTGAGTGGCGGCGGTACCTGAGGGGGATTTTCACGCAGGTGCTGGGCAATCCGGTGGTGGCGCGGGAGTTGCGCGTGCGCGTGCGGTTCGCCCGCGCCTACTGGCTGCAGGCACTCTATCTGCTGTTTCTGATCCTGATCGTGGGGATCGCCTACGCGGGCACGCTCGGCAGCCAGATTGCGATGGATCCCTACCGTGCGCAGCAGTATCTGCAACAGTTCTACTGGGTGATTTTTGGCACGCTTACCTCCCTGATTGTGCTGATTGCGCCGGGGCTGACCGCCAGCGCGATTACGCTGGAGCGGGAGCGGCGCACGCTGGATCTGCTGCTGGCGACGCCCCTGAGCGCACGCGAGCTGCTGACGGGCAAGTTGGTCGGCTCGTTTGCTTTTCTGGTGCTGCTGCTTGCGCTCACACTGCCGGCGAGCGCGGTGTGCATCCTGTTGGGCGGCGCGACCTTTGCCGAGGTGCTGGAAAGCTACCTGATGCTGGCGCTGAGCGGGCTGACCCTTAGTGCAGTGGCACTGTTCACCTCCGCCTACTCGCGCAGCTCGATGTGGGCCGTGTTCGGAGGCTACTTGCTTTGCTTTGTGTATCTCGGCAGCACGCTGCCCTTTACCATCCTGAGCATCGCGGCGGTAATGGGCGGCATGCCCGGTTTAACTGGTCGTGAGTTGCTGATGCCGCTGGCGGTGTTGAACCCCTTCAGCGCGCCTTTTATCGCTGGCTTCCACCTCAAGATAGGAGGCTACGAGATACCTGCGTGGGTAGTGAGCATCGTGGTGTGCCTGCTGTTTGTGCGCTTGGTAATGACAGGCGCGGCACGGCGGGTCGGGCTGTACGATAAAGATGTGCTGCCCTCGTTTCGCCGCCAACTGCTGCTCGTCGCGGGTGTCTACGCTTATCTCTCTACCGCAGGGATAGCGATAGTGCTGATAGGTGCTGTAGGAGGTGCTTTGGGCTTAGATGCGATCACCTTTTTTATCATGGCTGCTGCCCTGCCGATGGCTGTGGCCGTGTTGCTGATTACACCGATCGGGAGGCGGGATGAATATCCGATGGTGGACGACGGGCTGTTCAAGCCGTGGCGGATGTTCCAGCCATCGGCGGCGGGTGCGCTACCCTACATCACGCTGCTATGGCTGGTGATTGTGGGTGGCATACTGTTGGGCAGTATCGGTGTGTGGAAGCGGCTCAATGTACCCCAGCAGCAGGCATTCTTTGCTGTGAGCTTCTACTTCTATGGGGTGTGCGTGCTGCTTTGGGGCGTGGCACGGCTTGCCTCGCGCTTGGTGGGGCATCTGGGATTGGGTGTGGCGCGCTGGCTGGCAATCGCCCTCGCCATCACCATGCTCATCCTGCCCCCCTTTGTCCAGACCATGCTCCTTGGCGATTTTCCTGTAGAGCTTTACGCAATCACGCCTATCCAGTGGCTCTGGTTCCCGATGCCGCTGTGGTACTTCTTCGACGAGTTCTACCAGAGCGGGGCACTCGTCACAGCGCAGTCCATGAACGCGATGTATGTGCTGGCTTATGGGGGCATTGCCTGGTTGCTGGTGGGGCTGCTGCTGGGCTTAGTTTCGTGCCAGCGCACCCAGAAAGACGACAATGTGCCATAATATAAGGCGTGTCTGTCCGACTCATCTGACCTATCCGATAGGTTTTGCCACTCGAATTGAGGGAAATAGCGATGACAGAGACGATTGTACAGGATCCAAAAGACCGTTTGGCGCTGGACTATTTGCTGGGGCAGATTCTGCAGGCGTTTATGGAGGGTCCGCCTGTGCCCCTGCGTGCGAACGAGCTGGTGGCGCACTTGAAGGAAGTACCACTGAACACAGCCCTGTTGCGGGCGCTGCTGCTGAACGAGCCGTCCCGCTTCCTGCAGGAGGAGCGTCGCTGGCTACCGTTGTATCGCAAAGTGTCGCCGCGCCTGCCGCTGACCGCCTTCGTGGAGCGGTTGGTGCGCTCAGTCGGCTCACCCGTATCTGTAGAGCAGGTCGCACGCGAGTGCGGCGTCCACTATAAACGCAGTTATGAGTATTACGAAACCATCTTGCCGCGTGTGTGCCAGCACTCCGAAACGCTCTTTTGCACGCCGAACCGCGTGATTGGATTGCGGGAGTGGCTGTTTGTGCCCGACTGGATTGAGCCGATCCCTTACGAGTGGGAACGCGCGGAGGAGCGTGAGCGCGCCGCGCGCGACGCCCTGTTCTACAACGATCTCACATGGGAAGAGGTAGAACCCTTTGTCAAAAAAGCGCGCAAGATCGACTGGCGGCAGCCCGATGCGCCGTTGCAATTCCTGCAGCAACTCAAGGCACCGCTTGCTAACCGCATCCTGGGCTTTCTCACCTGGTACTTCACCCTGTCGCCTGACCCACGCTGGGTCTATCCGTATGACCCGGTGGACATTTTTGACAGGATATATCAGTCGGGTGAGTTCGTCTGGGGGTCGGATGGGCAGTGGTATCCTGCATCGATCAAGGAGGAGTGGTTGGCGCGGGCGCTGGAGCTGGCGGCGGAACTGCACCGTCAGCTGCCCGAGGAGGAGATGCAGCCATTGGAGCTGCGTCCCGACGAAGTGGAGCACCTGGTCAACCATATTCTGCAACAGCATGGTGTTGTCCATGCAGCGACCTTGCTGGAAGAGATGTTCGAGGTCTCGCCCACCAGCCGTACCTTCAAAGAGGATCTGGACACCATGATCTCCGCGCTCATTGGCGACCGACGCATTGCCTGGTTCGGCTATGACCGATTTGGGCGCGAGAGCGAGGTGCCACCCTATGTGAAGGAGCTGCCCTCAGTGTTCGTGTTTCCGAAGCCACCCGATATTCGGAACGAGAACGGCGAACCCTACGATATCGTGCTGGTCGAGGAGGCATTCCCTCGCTCACTGCGCCAGGAGTTTCGTGATGTGCGTGCGCAGGATGTGGGGGATGAGGAGCAGGCGATTGTGCCAGAAGTGATTCCCCAGAAGGTGCGCATCGTGCTGCGCCCGCCCCATAAAGATATCGGCACCCTCCCGCTTTGCCAGATCCCCCCAAACTACTTCGAGGACGCGCCCAACATCCAGCAGCTCACCTTCATCGATGAGCAGGGACGCGAACATGAAATATGGCTCAATCACGCCACACGCCTGCTGTTTGGCCTGTTCGACCGGTTTGCCGAGCTGGATGTCATCTCGGGTGCCATCTTTGAGCTGCACCGAACCGATCGCCCCGATGTGTTCCGCTTTCTCTACACGGGCATGGTGGATCCACTGCTGGCGATTTCGCCCGCGCGCTATCAGCGGCTGCTGGAGCTACAGGCACATGCCGACCAGATGTCCACCTACCATATCCTTATTGAGATTATGCGTCAGCATCCAACAGGGGCTGACTTCCTAACTTTGCATAACGAGCTGAATGTGGTGCGACGCACTAAGCGCGAGCTAACCGCCTCCCTGCTGAGCGCCTATCCCTGCTTTGAACTGCACAAAGGCTCCACCGTGTGGCACCTGCAGGAGGAGGAGATCAACAAACCCATCCGCAAAAAGGTGCGTCTCTATATCATCCCACCGGAGGTGGAGTATTAGACGATGCATCCTGCAATGCGTCAGCTGTATGAGCTGCAGCAGCTCGATCTTTACATCGCGGAGCTGCGCCGGATACTGAGCCGACTCGATCCGGGCGACCAGCTCCGAGAGGAGATTGTGCGCCAGCGCGAGGTGCTGGAGCAGATCAAGCGTGAATATGACGCGCTCCACGCCGAGGCGGTGGATCAGGAGCTGCAGGTGCGGATGGTGGACGAGAAGCTGCGCGAGGCGGAGCGCGAGCTGTATTCAGGGCGTATCAAGAACCCCAAGGAGCTGGAAGCCTTAGAAAAAGACATCGCGTATATCAAAAAGCGGCGCAGCGAGATGGATGTCCGCCTGCTGGAAATGTGGGAAAAAATGGAGTCGCTGCGTGCCGCCATCAACCAGAGCGAGCAACGCATGGTGGAGGTGGAACAGCGCTACGAAGCCTATCGGGAAGAGTATCACCAGCGCAAAACGGCACTGGAGACCGAGATCAGCTTCCATGAGCGTCAGCGCGAGGAATTAGCCCACCAAATCGATCCAGAGGCGCTTGCCCGCTATGAGCTGATTCGCCAGCGGTTGGGGCCCATCGCCATCGCCCTGGTGATCAATCGGGCATGTGACTTTTGCCACACCGTGCTCACTCCCTACCTGCTCAAGCAGCTGGAGCAGGGCACTGAGTTAATCACCTGCGAGAGCTGCGCCCGCCTGCTCTACTGGCAGGAGCTGGACGCACCTGACGGGTAGATCGCCCACATCCATCTCTGGTGTGTTCGTGCCATAATATAGAAACGGAGAGACCATGGCTATCGAAACGGTACGCCGGCAGTGGGCAGGAATAGCGGATCGGGTGTTACGCCCTGTGGACCTGGCGCAACAACTTGTTGCCCGTCTCCTCGGATGGTTCAATCAGGAGCGCTGGACGAACTTGCTGACCATCTTAGCGTTGGTGCTGGCGAACCTGGTCATTCTCTATTTCCTTGTGCAGGGTCAGGATAACCGCGCAATTGCGTTTGTGATTCTGGCATTGATTGTGCCGCTGGCGTTCCTTATTCCTGAGATGAGCATTGTGGCTTTCATCACCGCAGGTTCAGGAATGTTCGTGAACGCAATGTACTTTGCGGCGGGCCCTGGTATGGGTACGGGTGAGCGCACGCTTATCCTACTGTTTGGATTTGTGTTGAGTGTACGTGCAATATATGAATATATCCGTTTGCCTAAGCAAGAGCGCCCACAACTATTGTCATTTTTAACAATATCAATTTTAATTTTTTGGATATACTATCTTGGACATGTGTTGTACATTTATATCTTTCGATACGATCAGATCCCCCCTGACTCTGTGGATGCGATTCTCGGATTTTATCGACCAGGTATCTTTCGGTACTTTGACTATCACCTGCTGTGGGTAGGGATATTTCCCCTGATCATTTTGCTGCGTGACCTTGCTCGCGCTAAGCGCGTGCTGATTCTGCTTGGCGTTGTTATGGCACTTGGCGTGGGAAGTGTTCTATGGGAATATTTGGCGCCACTTCCATTTTTCTTTAAGGTTTTGTTCCAGTTAAAGGCGACGGGGGAGACAGCTGAAGGCTATCGTGTTCAAAACCCTGCTCCTCTTTACCTGTTTATGGCGGGTTTTTTCTATGCAATTTACTCTTTGGGATTTCTGCGTGGCTGGCGTAATGCATTTGCCATGCTATTTATCTTGGTTGCTTTATTTGGCATTCTTATTACAAAGAATCGTATCTTATGGGCAGGTGTGATGGTGGTCTTGCCTTTCGCGCTACTCTGGAAACCGCCACAGACGCTTCTGAGACAGGCTGCTGTACTTGGGATTGCTTCGCTCTTGGGGTTGGCTGGAATGCTCCATCCACAGGTCGGTGCGGTGACTAGTCGGGTCATCAATGAAGCGATTGAGCGATGGTCGCGCAACTATGCCTATGGAGGCGATCCGAGGCTCGACCCCTCTTATCAAGGGCGGGTGCGCGAGCGCGAAGCGTGGGAACATCAGATGCAGAAGCTCTCACTAACTCAGCGACTTTTTGGTAGGGGGCTTGAAGCTGCCTATGGCCGCTATGTTAGCCTGTATGAGGTAGGATACCTTAATCCACGCTTCCACAAACTCTATGTTGAAAAGGTTCATATGCACTTTGCCTGGCTTGGGCGTATGTATAGAATTGGATGGATTGGCACGGTTCTACTGGCATCGGTTATTCTAATGTTTTTTATACGATCAATATATATCTTCTTTTCTATCAAAGATCCATTCACGCGAGCAATAATTGTCGGCGTGGTGGGCGCAACTGTAGGGGTGCTTTTTTATGATTCCCTTCACACTCTTCTGCATCGTTCAGAGGCGTTAGCTGTAATCTTGATGTGGGCTTTTGTGGAGGCAATCGCTCACTGGCAGCGCACAGGGCAGCTAACGCCCTACACTACGGAACCGAGCACCGCTACAAGGCAGTCTCTCCCCTAAGCTGGTTATGATGAAGCAACCTCGCCCCGTACTTTTCCAATTGGTTACTTCCCTTGTTCCAGCAGGGGCGGAGCGCGTCGTGCTGAATTTACTAAAGTACCATGACCGCCACCGTTATGAACCTGTCTGCATCTGCCTAATGGATCCGACAGGCTCCCACTATGAGCAGCAGGTTCAACAGATGGGCATTCCGCTCCATTTTTTAGGCAAGGGGGACAAGGCCGATTGGGGTGCTTTCAGGAAGCTGGATGCGCTGTTTCGCCAGTATCGCCCGACGATTGTGCACACGCATCTCCTCGCACTAAATTATGCCTACCCCCTCATGATCCGCTATCGGACCCCTGTGCGTGTACACACGGTGCATAGCTTGGCGCAGCATGAGCTGGGAACGCGGGTCAGCCGTATCGTGCGTATGCTTGCCTTTCGTTATCGAATCGGTGGCGTGGTGCCCGTCGCAATTGCGGAGGAGGTTCGGCGCACCATCGAACAGCTCTACGGCTATCGGAATGCGCCCCTGATCCCCAACGGCATCCCGACCGAAGAGTATGCTCCCGATTCGGAACGCCGTGCCCGCTGGCGTGCAGCGCATGGCATCGAGCCAGAAGCCATCGTCATTACCCATGTCGGACGCTTTGTGGAGGTCAAAAACCATGCCCTGCTGGTGAGTGCATTCGCCCGACTGCAGTCGCCCACTCCTCTCTACCTGCTACTGGTGGGAGGTGGCGAGCTGGAGAAGGCAGTGCGTCAGCAGGTGGTGGACTTGGGGCTTGGGGAGCGGGTGCGTTTCCTGGGTGTGCGTGCCGATGTGCCCGACATTTTGAACGCTTCCGATGTTTTTGCCCTCTCCTCCAAATGGGAAGGCAACCCGATGTCGGTGCAGGAGGCGATGGCAAGCGGGCTTCCAGTAGTTAGCACCGCCGTAGGCGGTGTGCCAGAACTGGTGCAGGAAGGGGTCACCGGTTTGTTAGTGCCGCCTGACGACCCCAACGCCTTGGCTCACGCGCTGCAAACTCTCGTTGATCAGCCAGAACAACGCCGCCAGATGGGAGAATCAGCCCGTCATCATGCCTGCCAGCACTTCGACATACGCCGCACCGTTCAACAGTATGAAGCGCTCTACGAACATCTTTTGCAATCTGCGTGCCGACAGAGGCAGCGCGCCGAGTAGCAGCTGCCCCGTGTAGGTATATTACTCAACAGTTCCAGCGGAGGAGGTGTGAGCAACGCATTGATGGAGACGCCAGAACCCCCCCACTCACTGCGCCAGAAGGTGCTAAAGGGCAGTATCTACCTGGTTGTGCGTCAGGGGTTTACGGTGGTTGTCGGGCTGGTGGGCATGCTACTGCTCAGCCGCCTTATCGGACCAGGTGTGTACGGACTTTATAGCGCCGCACTGGGGCTGTTCATCTATCTGCAGAGCGTGGGATTAATGGGAACACACCTCTATTTGATTCGATCCCCACAAAACATTCCGCCCTCCCAGTTTCACCTGGCATTTTGGTGGCTGCTTTTGTGGGGGCTGGTGCTAACAAGCGGCACCTTGATTAGTTTATGGTTTGTGGGGCATTATTGGGAAGGGACAAGCGAGTTTGTGCGGGTTGCCTTAGCGATGTGTGCTTTTCTGCCTCTCTCGCTTATCGCATATGTGCCTCTTGCGCAATTGGAGCGCGCACTGAATTATCCGCGTGTAGCACTTGTGGAGAGCGGTTCAACCCTCGGCTTTTATGGGGTTGCCATTTTGCTGGCATGGTTGTATGAGAGCGTTTGGGCACTGGTGGTAGGATTCTGGATAAGCCAAATCGTGTTAGTTGGAGGCTTCTGGTGGCTCACACGCTACTTACCACGCTGGTACTGGAACGGGAGCGAACTGCGTGCTATGCTGTCATATAGCATCACCCAAGCGTTGTCACACTGGCTCTATAGCGTGCGCGAGCTGGCTCCTTCCCTCATTCTTCTGCCGTTGGCAGGCAAGGAAGCGATCGGCTATTTCGCCCTGACCAATCGCTTTATCAGCATCCTGAGCGCCGCGATGTATGCGATCCTGCGGATCTCGGTCGCCGCTTTTGCCCACATCCAGGATGATTTGCCCCGATTAGCGCGCGCGGTAAACCAAGCGATGCAGCTGCAGACCCTTGCCTTAGGTGCTTCATTTGTAGGCTTTATGGTGGTGGCGCCTTATGCGCTGCCCCTGGTGCTGGGCGAACAGTGGCGCACCGAGACGATTCTGACTATTTTTGCTATTCTTAGTATACGCTACCTGTTAGCCGCGCAATTCGGTGTTCAGGGATCGGCTCTGTATGTAAAAAAGCAAAATTTAACGATGCTCCTTGCCAACATTGCCTTTGCCGTGTCGTTTGTGCTTCTATCCTATGGGCTGATGTTTCTCTTGCCGATGCCTTATCGCCTCTATGGATTTTTAGCAGCGGAGTTTCTGGCACATATTCCGAACTATTATCTCATTTATTGGGGCTTTCGACGCACGATCGGTCGACTCGACTACCGTCTTTCCATGCTCTGGATTGGCATCGCGACCTGCCTGATCCTGGCGCCCCTGGTCAGCAGCTGGCTCTATCTCACGGTGGCTCTGGCGTGGCTCCTGCCTGTTAGCCGTCGTCAGTTAGCTGCGCTTTATCGGGAGTTACGAACGCACCGCGCCGAATGAACCGCTCTACAGGCGGGACTTAGCCAGATTCACTGCACGAACACCGCTACGCCAGTAGATATACTCCAGTTGCTGAATCTGGCGCACCAGTTCCGCTGTTTCAGGCAGGTCGGGACGAACATAATAAAAGTGCGCGCTGTCGCCATAGGGTACATCTGTATATACAGCATTTATAGAAGGGATTGGGCAGGGGGGTGTCCGAAATAGTCCCAGCGCCAGAGGAAATAGATGCCTCCCAACCCGACAACCCAGATCAGCCAGGCGAGGGCGGGCTGCATCGAGGCGCGCCCCCACGCACCCATAGAATGCCAACCAGCATCAAAAGGGAGAGCAGTACCCCCTCAGGGCGCGTTAAGCCTGTCAACAGAGAAAATATTCCAAATCCGGTCGCCCACCGCCAGTTGGAGCCGTGCAGCATAATACGCAGCGCACAGAGCCAAGTCAGCGAGGCAAACAGGGCGAATACAGGGACGCCGAAGCAGGCCACTACATAGAGCACCGCCACACTTAGCGCCAAACAGAAACCTGCCAGCAAGGCAGCCCAGCGCGCCACGCGCAATACGGTAACCCCCGCCAGATAAATTAAAGCAACATTTAGCAGGTGCGCCGCGAATATCAGTGTCCGTGTGGCGTTCTCAGGGGTCAGTCCTATCTTGATCAAGGCGGCAATCATTACCATAAACAAAAAGTCTGTGGCGCCGTCCACGGGCTTTTCCCCGATGTTCCACACAATCCCATGCCCTTCAGCAAGGTGCTGGGCGTAGCGCATCAGCGCCAATATGGGTATAATACCCATTAGTACGGTGGAGGCACTATGCAGGCGGCGCTGCAAAAAGGTGAATCGCTAAACACAGGGCGAAACAGGGCGCTCTTTGTGCTATTTATCTTATTATTTACAATATTATCAATTATGGCAACAGGATACCATCATGATGCAGGTAGTAACCACCCACTGCAGCTTATTCTGGTTCAAAAACTGCATAACCCAGATCTTTACCCAAACGATGATTTTGTACGAGAAACCGCCTTTGCCTACGCTTCCACCCTCTGGTATCTGATAGCACAGTTGGCTTTATATTTTGATTTGACAAAGATTCTGTTCGTTGTTTTCCTGGTGAGTCGCGTGCTTTTGGTGGTGGGCGCAGCACGCTTGGCTCGGGCTTTCTTCCCAGATTCACCTTTTGCTCCTTATGTTGCGATGATTTTTATAGCAACGATTCCTCAACCCTTAGTGGGTGCAGGGAATCCCATTAAAAACTATGCCGAGCAGACAACGATCGCACTCGCCTTCATTTTTCTAAGCTTATCCTTCTTTTTGGAAGGACGGTTTGTATGGACAGGAGTATTTTTAGGACTTGCCTTTGATATGAACTCTATGTATGCTGGATTTGCTTTGGTTTATTTACTCGCATCTATAGTATTTGTGAAAGAGTATAGAAAAGACATCAAAAAATGGGTGTTCACCGTTTTAGGGGCTTTGCTGATCGGTTTTCCGGGATTGTATCTGGCTATCAAATCAGGTTGGGGAAAGCCGTTCAACGAGGAAGCGACCTGGATGGCTGCCGAGATTGAGATGCCCTATCATTTCTTCCCACAGACCTGGACCATCGAGGCGCAAACCCTCCTTCTTGGGCTGATGGCGATAAGTTGGCTTCTGGCATATCGCCTGGCACGCACCCTGTCACCCAAAAGCCCGGTGCTTGGCATCTGGACATGGGTGGCTTTGCTATGGTACCTCATCGCATGGATTAATCCCTATCTCCTCCACTCATTCTTTTTACTGCGACTCCACCCGATTCGTGGGCATGACATCTGGATGTATGTTTTCGGAATATTTATGGCGTCTGCGATGTTTACATGGTTCGTGAGAAAAAGAAATGAAAAAATTTTTGTTAATTTAACTGCATTTTTAATTTTATTTATATCTATTTTCTGGTATGTTTTGCGTTATTTATCTATATCGTATATAATATTTATCATATTTAGTGTCGTCGGATTTATAATAATTTATAATCTGAACTTTATCCGAAATAGGTGGGAACCTGCTATCGCTGGCTTGCTAACCATACTTTTGATGATGCGCACAGGAGCGATCTACTTGCGAGAGGTGCAACACACAGGCAACTGGCTGCGAACCGAACCACTCCCGTGCCGTCAGGCAGCAGAATGGGCAGCCCGTGCCACCCGCCCTGAGGATGTATTTATCGTGCCAGCTGGTTTAGAGGAGGGATGGATCCATTTCCGCCATCTTGCCCAGCGCAATGTGTTTGGAACCTGGAAAGACGGCACCAGCTGGCCCTATGCCCCGTGGTATGCTGAAAAATGGTTGACAAAAATGAAGGAACTGGGGCTTTTCGAGATCGCTGGATTGCGTGAAGACCAGCATCGCCTGGGAGACTGGACTTGGGTAAGAGAGAAATATTGCAACATATTCTACAGAAAAATGGTCAACGAAGATAGAGTGTTGAATTTATCTAAAAAGTATAGGATTAATTATTGGATTACTTACAAAGAAGTTCCTACTAAACTGCCAGTTGTCTATCAATATGGCGATTGGAAGATACTAAAAGTTGAATAGTCCTATAAAACTATTTATGATTGGAACTCAGGAGTAGATGCAGATACTTCTGCGCCACATGCTCCTCGTGGAACTGCTGAAGCCACTCGTCAGGCACAGCGGGTGTCGCGCCGTCCAGCACGCGCAAAACCGCCTCCGCCATCGCCTTCGCATCGCCCACAGGCACCAGATGCCCGTACCGACCCCCATCCAGCACTTCACTGGGACCGCTGGGACAATCGGTGCTGACCACAGGACAACCACACGCCATCGCCTGCACCAGCACATTCGGAAAACCCTCATACCGCGAGGACAACACGAACACCGCGGCGCGTCGCATATACGCGAAAGGGTTCTCGACGAAACCGGGCATGCTGACCTCGCTGGCAATCCCCAGCTGCTGTGCCAGTGTCTCCAGCTCCTGTCGCAGCGGTCCTTCGCCCAGAATAATCAGTCGAGCAGGACGATGGGCACGCACCAGCGCAAACGCCCTTAGCAAGGTGGCAAAATCTTTCTGAGGGTCAAGCCGCCCGACACCAAGCACCACGGGGGGCTGTCCCGCTGCCAGCCACGGATGCGCCACCGGCTCCTCGCGCAACTGCAACATGCGCTGCGTATAGGCAGGATTGTAAATCAGCACGATGCGCTCCCTCGGAATGCGCTTGTAGCGATAGAGATCGCTCTGCACCCCTTTGGAGACCGCCACCACCCAGTCGGCATAAGGGTACGCGAAGTGAGTGATCCACCGCTCCCCTATCTGATCTTTGAGCGACTGCGCTTGTCGAACGCGCAGCGAGGGGGTATTTGCCTCGCGCACCACCACGTTCGTCCTGGCACGGGTCAGGCGGGCTGCCAGGATGCTAAACAGATTCGGATAAGGCAGGCTGGACAGAATGCCTTCGGGGGTTTCCGCCCGCAGGTAATGCATCAGGGGGCGCAGGGTGCGCGCCATGCGGGACGCTGCCAGGTCAATTACCCTCACCGTGGGGGATAGCTCCTTGAGATAGACCCCCCTTTTTTCTGCCAGCAGAAAGTCCACCTGATGCCCATATGTGGCAAACTGATTGGCAAGTGTCACCAACACCCGCTCTGCTCCCCCACCCTCCAGATTGGTGATAAACAGCGCAACCTTCGCCATCATCTATAATATACCGTCAGGGAAACGGTCTATGCGCAAAGCGTTGGTCACAGGCGGTGCGGGGTTCATCGGCAGCCATCTGATTGACAGGTTGCTGGCAGACGGCTGGGCGGTAGACAATTTGGACAACTTCGATTCGTTCTATGACGCGCGGATCAAGTGGGCGAATGTGCAGGCACATCTGGCTTCACCTCACTATCGGCTTTTCGTGCTGGATTTGCGCGACATGGAGGGCATGCGCCAGCAGCTGAGCGGCGACTATGAGGTCATTATCCATCTGGCGGCACGCGCGGGCGTGCGCCCCTCCATTCAGAACCCCATGCTCTATCAGGAGGTGAATGTGCGTGGCACGCAGAACCTGCTGGAGCTGGCGCGCGAATGGGGCGTGAAGCAGTTTATTTTCGCCTCATCCAGCAGCGTGTACGGGGTCAATCCGCATGTGCCCTGGCGCGAGGATGACCATGTGCTGATGCCGATCAGCCCCTACGCCGCCACGAAGGTCGCTGGCGAGCTGCTGGGGCATGTCTACGCGCACCTGTATGGCATTCGCTTCCTTGCGTTGCGCCTTTTTACAGTATATGGTCCACGCCAGCGCCCCGATCTGGCGATTCACAAGTTCGCCCGCCTGATGCTGCAGGGCAAGCCCATTCCCTTTTTTGGGGATGGCAGCAGCCGCCGCGACTACACCTACATCGACGACATCGTGCAAGGCATACTCGGCGCAATTCACTATACTGAGAGCCAATATGAGGTGATCAATCTGGGGCATAATGAGCCAGTGTCGCTAAACGAGCTGGTGCAGACGCTGGCGGAGGTGCTGGGCGTGGAGCCGATTCTGGAACGCCTGCCTGACCAGCCAGGCGATGTGCCTCAAACCTGGGCGGATATCGAAAAGGCGAGGCGACTGCTGGGTTATCAGCCCACCACGCCCTTTCGAGAGGGCATCCGCCGATTCGTGGAGTGGCTTCGCCAGCAGGTATAATCTTGGCGAAGTGGCGAATAGCGAGTGGTGGTGAGTTAGGAACCGATGGCAGAGACGAGGATACAGCCTGAGCGTGCAATCACGGACGATTTGACCGCCATGCTGGAGGTGCTGCCCCCCACCATTCGTCAATGGCTGGAGGAGCAGCCTGATCTGGAGGAGTTGCTGGAGGTCGTGCTGGATCTGGGGCGGATGCCCGAAGCGCGCTTTATGAACCGCACCATCCGACTGGAGAACGCCCAGGTCGAGGAGTACGACCTCAAATATGTGGCGGATCGGATTGGGGAGTTTGGCAAGGACAACCGCGCGGGCATTCCGCGCACCTTGCATCGCATCTCGGCGATTCGCAATCGGCAGGGGCGGATCATCGGCTTGACCTGCCGCGTGGGACGCGCCATCTACGGCACGATCGACATCATCCACGACATCGTGGCCTCGGGCAAAAACATCCTGCTTTTGGGTAAGCCGGGCGTGGGCAAGACGACGCGCCTGCGCGAGGTGGCGCGCGTGCTCGCCGACGAGTACGACAAGCGTGTGGTGATTGTGGACACCTCCAACGAGATCGCAGGCGACGGCGACATTCCCCATCCCGGTATCGGCTTCGCACGGCGCATGCAGGTGCCTGAACCGAGCCTCCAGCATGCCGTGATGATCGAAGCCGTCGAGAACCACATGCCCGAAGTAATCATTATCGACGAGATCGGCACCGAGCTGGAGGCTTACGCGGCGCGCACGATTGCCGAGCGCGGCGTGCAGCTGATCGGCACGGCGCACGGCACCACGC
The DNA here is from genome assembly GCA_039630445.1 of Armatimonadota bacterium. GTDB lineage: Bacteria > Armatimonadota > Fimbriimonadia > Fimbriimonadales > GBS-DC > HRBIN15. Next base: position 3,149 of record JBCNVA010000152.1, on the reverse strand, counting down.
TGGAAAATCTGCTGATGAACCCGACGCTTTCCGACTTGGTGGGCGGGGTTCAGACTGTGACGCTCTCTGATGAGGAGGCGCGACGGCGCGGCACGCAAAAGACTGTGCTGGAGCGCAAGGCGCCCCCCACCTTCGATGTGGTGATCGAGATCCTCGACTTCCATCGGCTGGCGGTGCATCACGATGTGGCGCAGACAGTGGATCGAATGCTGCGCGGTGTCCCGCCCCGCCCAGAGATTCGAGTGCAGGCGCCCACGGGCGAGATCGAGATTGTGCAAAAAAGCGATTTGCTGCCGCGCGCAGGCAGCGAGGGTGTGCCGGCACCTACTGGCGCACCAGTCAGCACACCGATGGTGATTACGCCCTCTCCAGAGGCAGTGCGGCGCCCACCCACACGCATTTTCCCCTACGGGGTGAGCCGTAGTCGGCTGGAGAGGGCGTTGCGTGAGCTGCGCGTCCCTGCCTACATCGCCCGCGATGTGAGCGACGCTGACGCGATGGTGGTCATCCACTCCACCTTCCAGCGTCGCCCACCCAAAGTGCGCGAGGCGATTCAGCGTCAGATCCCCATCGCGGTCGTGCGCAGCAACACCTACTCGCAATTAGCCAGCGCACTGCGCGAGCTGTTCGAGCGTCCCCAAGCGGACGAGAGCGCCGAGGAGCGTGCCCTGCGCGAGGCGGAGGAGGGCGTCGAGTATGTGCTGGCAACAGCACAGCCCTACGAACTCTCACCGCAGAACGCCTACCTGCGTCGCCTGCAACACCAGCTGATCGAAAAATATCGCCTGCTCTCCGAGAGCGTGGGCGAGGAGCCGCGTCGGCGCGTGCGCATCTTGCCTATCTATGCCGATGAGCAGGGGGAGCAGTAAGATGCCGCCTGCCACGCATCCGCTGCCACGCGCCCCTTTCATCACCTTCGAAGGCATCGAAGGCTCAGGCAAGACGACGCTCAGCCAGTGGCTCGCTGAGTGGCTCCGCGCTCAGGGTGTCCCCGCGTTGCTGACCTGCGAACCGGGCGGCAGCGAGTTGGGGCTTGCCCTGCGCCACGCCCTGCTGCAGACCCATCCTGACCCCAAAACGGAACTCTTTCTCTTTTTAGCCGACCGCGCGCACCATGTGCAGGCGATCATCCTGCCCGCACTCCAGCAGGGCACATGGGTCATCAGCGACCGCTATGCCGACTCCACCCTCGCCTATCAGGGCTACGGGCGCGGGCTGGATATCGAAACGCTGCGCCAACTCAACCAGTTCGCCACAGAGGGTCTGACGCCAGACCTCACTTTTTTGATCGATCTGCCTGTGGAGCATGCGCTGGCACGCACGACGCAGCCCAACCGCTTCGAGCGCGAGGAGCGGGCGTTCCATCAGCGCGTGCGCGAGGGCTACCTGCAGATTGCCCAACACGAGCCAGAGCGATTCATCACGCTGGATGGCATGCAGCCTCTCGAAGCGCTGCAGCGAGCGGTTCAGGATGCGGTTTGGTCGCGTTTCGGGGACAGGCTATCGGTGAGGAGGTCTGAATGAAGCTGGTTATTGCAGTGATTCAGACGCGGGACAGAGGGCGCGTGGTCGATGCGCTGCTGGAGCACCAGTTCAAGTTCACGCAAATCGCCAGCACGGGCGGGTTCCTGCGCGAAGGCAACACCACGCTGCTCATCGGCATCGAGGATGAGCAGTTAGAGCCGTTGCTGTGCCTACTGGAGGAGAACTGCCACACGCGCGAGCAGTATATCAACCCTATCCCACCCGACGCGGCGCCCATCGGTGCATTTTTGCCGACCCCTATCGCCGTAGAGGTGGGCGGCGCGGTGGTGTTCGTGCTGCCCGTGGAACGGTTCGAGCGGTTTTAGCCTGTGACCCCTTGCTCCGCTCAGGGGGACAAGCACAGCAGTATGCTACCGCTGCCAGTGCGCCAGCAGCCCCTGCAACAACTGCTTCTCCTTGTCGCCCGACGGCAACACCTCCGCCACCGCCTGCGCCAACAACCAAAACACCGGACGACCCCCATACCCCTTGCCCTTCAACAACTGCGCCAACCACCCATGCTGCCCACCCTCCCACAACACACACGCCAACTGCAACGCCTCAATCAGCGAACACCCCACCTGCTCCAGCAACGCCTCCCACGCCTCCACCGCCACCTCGCTCTTCTCCCCCAACTCAGTCAGCAAGCTCAGCTGATCGCCCTCATCACGCCCCACCCGCCTGCCCCAACCGCTGGGACGCACGCCCCACGCCCGCTCCTGCGGTGCCAGCACCCGCACCTTCTCCCCCCGCGGCTCCACCACCTGCCCCGCGCCCCACACTTGTGTTAGCTCCAGCCCCACGCTCGCTGCCAGCTTGCGCGCCTCGTCAAACGGCACCTCCGCCCGCCCATACGACCAACGATACAGCAAGTAAAACCGCGACAGCGGATCCAAGTCACCCGCGTGGGCATCCTCGTGCAGGATGCGCTTGAGCGCGTAGGTGCTGACTGTTTGTTGCACCAGTTCCAGCAGCTCGGCGGCGGAAACAGGCTCGCCCGTGCCCCGCTCCACGCGCGCGTATTGCCCAAACGCCTCCATCGCGGGTCCGATCGCGCTCATAAACAGATCCGCGCCGCGAATGCCGGCGTCCCAAAACTGGCTCAGGCGTCGCTCCACCTGCGCCTGCACCTTTGGGCGCACCTCGCTCCAATAGCCCACTGCCGCGGAGGTGCGCTTGCGGCACACCAAGTAGATGCTGCTTGCCACTGCTGCCGACTCTTGCGCCCGCAACCGCGTCTTCATCTCGGTGTGGATGGGCCACGAGGCGGTGGGATACAAGCCCGCCTGCAGCAAGGCGTTCAGCACCGTCTCCCACGCCTCGGTGGTCTTGTGCGCAAACACAATCACGGCGATTCCGTCGGGCTTGAGCACGCGATGGATTTCCCGCATCGCCTTCAGGAACTGCGCCTCAAACCACGCCTTCGCCTCCGCAGGGTTCTTGTGGCGAATGCGATCCATCACCATCTCTTCCGACTTGGGCGTTAGCGGCGTGGCAAACAGCTCAGGGTACAAATGCCCAATCGTGCGCTTGAGCCACACATAGAAAAAGTCGCTCAGCACTGAGTAGTACACATTGTCGTAGTAGGGCGGGTCGGTGATGACCGCGTCGAAGTAGTTGTCGGG
>JBCNVA010000151.1:0-2720 GCA_039630445.1 Armatimonadota bacterium | reverse complement strand
GCTGTTCGACAGCGCGTTCGAAATGTTCCGCATCAAAACCGAGCCGCTGGAGCCGGGCGAACACACGCTCACCATCAAAGCCTTCAACGCCGCTGGCAAGAGCGTGGAGCAGGAACTCAAGGTCCATATCCCCGCTAAGCCACAAGCGAACGCGAAGACCTCACAGGAGAAGTAGAGGGAGGCTTTGGGTGAAGATAAACTTGCCAAAACTTTATGGAGGGTGAGGCATTTGCAGCACGCTCACCCTCCACTCCCAGAGCAAGCCGTATCCGCAACGCCTCATTTACCGGTCATCTCGCGACAGGGATCATAGTATCTGTCAGTGAGAATAGGACTATCAGGCGGACATTTACATTCTTGTCCTGAGTCGGAACAGTGCCTCTCATAAGTAGGCTCTTCGGGGCAGATGAACTGTTGTAATAAACCGTGTTCCACTGCACGGCAGATCCATGACGGGGTATATCCTACGAGATAGGTACAAACCTCGTATTCGACGCGCGAACCAACCCATCTCCATTGATTGTTCACGCAGCGATAGCAATCGATCTTTCTAAATCGAGCAACGCGACGCCAGTCCGCGTAGACATACAGCCTCCCAACAGCCACACCCTGGATACCTATTCGCCCAAGCTCAGCAGCTAAACTCGCTGTGATTTCGATCTCCCCCGCTAGCTCTCTCCACCGAGAGTCCTCAGTATGGACTGATACAGTAGTGGTAAAACCGCTGCAAGGTCGGCGCGAGGGGCGTGGGTTGAACGGTTTATTCGGCAGATCAATCTCGATATCCCCTTCACTGTCCATAAAATTCGGAGGCGCTTCACGACGACGATCGACTGCAGATTGTACACGATGACGCGCCAAGAAAATCGCCGTTGGCGCTTCGGAACCATTGGTAAGCGGCACGAATGCCCCTCGGTACCCTTCGAATTCACTCCAGGGCAGGGTTTGATCACCTGTTGGATCCTCCTTAACTGACACAAAGAAACCAAACCGTCGAGTACGGTCAGCATTCTCCCAGTAGACTAAGTAGACGCCCTCCGCCTTTGGTGCACGATAGACAACCCATTCGTCGTTCATAAATACAATGCGTCCGCCCAGGGCACGCCACAAAGGACGCCGAACCACTTCCCATTCTGAGGTGATTTCATGGTAGGCAGGTATCGGTGTCGTAGTCATAAAGAAGAGCGTTTCACCGGGTGCAGCAACAATCATCGGGACTAACTCCCAGGTGTAGGATTTGCTGGTCTTGTCCATCGCTTTCAGACTGGGCAAGGAGGTGCTAAGCATCCCCACCAGCATCGCTGCAACCATCAGCATCCGCTGTGCATCCTTCCTCATCGCCGTCCTCCTCAGTCATGTTTTGTCTGAGGGCTTTGTTTACCCCCATATTATTATGTATCCGCGTTATGTCGTTCTGTCATGCCGATTCATCCGATTCTCCACCTTCTGAATTGCTTTCCGCTGCAAGCAAGGCGCGAATCTTTGCTTTCAGCTTGTTCCAGTAGCGACGCACCTTCTCGTGCGACCAGCCCATGCGTACAGCTACTTGCCGATAACTGCTGTACTTCGCCATTAGCGCCCACACATAGCGCTCCGTCTTGCTCAACTGTTTCCAGACTTGCTGCACATCGAGCTTTAATCCGACCATTTCGTAAGCATCCTCGGCTGCTTCGTCAATAAACTCTACCTCGTCCTCCGTCTCCTCATCGCAAGGAGGGCTGAGTTCGCTCCGTGTCACTGCCCACGCCTTGTCGCAAAACTTCTGCAGATGCTGCTTGATAACCCGCTTCCCCCAGCGATAGAGCGAGCCTTTGCGAGGATTGTAGGTGCGCTGAGCCTGCAAAGCGGCATAGGCAGCTTCGTGATAGAGTTCCTCTTGCCAGTCGCGGGCATAGAGACGCGGGGTATAGACGGGCTGGCATTCGGCAACCGCCTCATGAACGGCTCGTCGCAGAGGTGGGGGTAGATCGCGCAGCAGGTCACGGAAGGGCAAGCGGTTATTCATGGTATCCCCCCAGCACCAGCTTATCGGCGTGGTAGATCAAGCGCCACCAAGTGGCTGCTTTTCCGATTGTCGTTGTTTTAGAATCGGGCATCGTTGCCCACCCCGCTATAAAGTCTATTCGTGAGATGAGAGGACGATTCCTGCTTGTCCAGTCTATGGCAAGAGCCGAAACCTTCAGTGAATCGCGTATAATATCTTCTGGCGAGGATGCTTAGGAGGGAACAACGATGAGTCAGCAGCTGATCACGGAGCGCAAGGCACGGTTCGAATCGCTGTCGGGCATCGAAATCAAGCGCTACTATACGCCTGACGATATTGCCAATCTGGATTATCAGCGCGATCTCGGCAATCCGGGTGAATATCCTTTCACGCGCGGGCTGTATGAAACGGGCTATCGCACGAAACTTTGGACAGTTCGCCAATTTTCGGGTTTCGCCACACCGCAAGAGACCAACGAACGCTACAAGTATCTGATTTCGCAGGGGCAGACAGGGCTATCGGTGGCGTTTGACCTGCCAACCCTGATGGGCGTGGACCCCGATGACCCCGAAGCAGAGGGCGAGGTGGGCAAGTGTGGCGTGAGCGTCGCCTCGCTACGGGATATGGAGATCCTGTTCGACGGCATCGATCTGGGCGCGATCACGACCTCCATGACCAACAACGCGCCCGCGATTATCATCTGGGCAATGTATCTCGCCGTCGCCGAAAAGCAGGG
>JBCNVA010000150.1:0-12202 GCA_039630445.1 Armatimonadota bacterium | reverse complement strand
GAACCGATCGCCCGCCCCGTCGTGGACAAGGCGTTCGCCAAACGGCTCATCATCAACCCTGTGGGCGATTGGATTTTGCGCCTTGCACCCCCGCTGGTCATTACCGAGCGCGAAGTGGATGCAGCGATGGAGATCTTGCAGGAGGTCTTTCAGGAGGTGAAAGCGTGAACGCTTTTCAGGGAGCGGTCCTAGTCTACGCGCTGATTATTGCGGCAGGCGGTATTATGGGCTATGTGAGCGCGAAAAGCACCGCCTCGCTCATCAGCGGCTTGGTAAGCGGGGTGCTGTTGCTGGTCGCCTTCGCCCTGTCGCTGCGCTATCCGAAGGCAGGCTTCGCCCTCGCCGCATTAATTGCGCTCGCGTTGGGCGTCTTTTTCCTCATTCGCTTTCTCAACACGGGCAAATGGATGCCCGCGGGCGTCAGCGTGGTGCTAAGCGCGATAATGCTCATCCTGATGCTCTGGAGCCTGCTCCGACCGGAGGCGAGGTGAAGGTTGCATGGCTCAGGATAAGATTATCATTCGGGGAGCGCGTGAGCATAACCTGAAAAACCTGTATATCGAGATTCCGCGCGACAAGCTGGTGGTCATCACAGGCATTTCGGGTTCAGGCAAGTCGACTCTGGCGTTCGACACGATCTATGCCGAGGGGCAGCGCCGCTATGTGGAGAGCCTCTCGTCCTACGCGCGGCAGTTCCTTGGCGTGATGGACAAGCCCGATGTCGACTCGATCGAGGGTCTCTCGCCCGCTGTGTCCATCGATCAGAAATCGGCAAGCCACAACCCGCGCAGCACGGTGGGCACGGTCACGGAGATTTACGACTACCTGCGCCTGCTGTTCGCCCGTGTGGGACGCCCGCACTGCCCGCAGTGTGGCAAGCCCATCACGCGCCAGACGGTGGACGGCATCGTGGACACGGTAATGCGCCTGCCCGAAGGCACGCGCATTCAGGTGCTGGCGCCCGTGGTGCGCGGGCGTAAGGGCGAGTATCGCCATGTGTTCGAGGAGATTGCGCGGATGGGCTTTGTGCGTGTGCGTGTGGATGGGCAACTCTACGAGGTGGGCGAAGTACCCCCTCTGGATCGCTACAAGCAGCACACGATCGAGATTGTAGTGGATCGGCTGGTGGTGCGTCCCGGCGTGGAGTCGCGCCTGACCGAGGCGGTAGAAACCTCCCTGCGCTTAGCAAAAGGGCTGGTCAACATCCAGATCGTGTCGTTACCTGATTCAAGCGGTACACCACAAGGTGGCTGACATGGATACAGACGAAACCCTGCCTGCGCGAGGTTTTTAGCCAGCGAAGGCTGGATTCGTTTGTCTGGGCACGACTTTAGTCGACCAAGCTTATAGACATTGAAAACCCAATCGGTATTAGACACCACCTATGCGCGTCATCATCTCATCGGCGATGGCTTGAAAGCATGCCTTAAGAGAAGTAATCTCGATTGGTTCAATCATCTGCACACCCCAGCGAGTCAGGTCGTCAGGGAACATGCTCACACGCTGGCATGCAACGGCAAACCAGTATAGGTCAAAGCCCGGATCTTTCTCTATCGCCATGTGGAGTAGCCTATCCATATCCTCGCGTTGCAGAATACAGTACACATCGATCGCGTCGCGTGGCTCCACACGCCCGTAAAACGCCAGCAGTTTGTCCACGCACAGGTCATCCCAATCATTAACCAGCACTCCGTAACGGGTTGGGACGGGGGGCGCAAACCGAAAGGGACTGTCCACAGCCAGCTGGATACGGAAGGCATCATCGCTTTCGTACAGATATTCCACAAAGGTCTCAAAGCGTCTCACCACACGGATAGGCAATCGGCTCCGCCTCATGCGCTGCTCCAACACATGACAAAAGGGGATTAGTAGCCCCGCTTCACCCGTAAACAGGTCAAGGTCATACGAATAGCGATGTGCCAGATAGAACTCCGATAAGGCTGTACCGCCCGTAAGGTAGAAGTAGTGGCTGTCTGGCAGTCGGGCAAAGAAACGCAGGAACCGCCTCTGTGCTTTTGAAAGCAAACCGTTACCTTTCAGCATACAAGCCAAGCCGTGTGAGATAGCGTTTCCAGAGTTGGTAGATAGGCTCCGGCAGGTCTAACTCGTCCAATATGGCAGCAAGTTCGACTTTGTCCAGACGACGCACATCCTCCATTCGCCCATATAGCAGCGTCTGGCGAATATACATCCGCTGTTGAAACGGATCGCTCAGGTCAAGTGTGTCCGTACTCCATACCACATAGCGCGGCGGTCGAATTTTCATCTCTCATAGAATACCCAATGGGGATTAGTGCTGCGTAGGTTTTCAACAGCCTCTCAGCAGGAAGGGAAGTGCGGGGAGGAGAAATCCGAAAAAAGCAGATGAACGCACGGATAACGCTCTGCGCGTTGTGGTGGGTATGGAGCATAGCGATGGCGACGCCGGGTGAGAAGCGTGTTCTCTATGTGTCGCCTGAGGGCGATGATGCATGGTCAGGCACGCTGGCTGCACCGAATCGGCAGCGCACCGATGGTCCTGTAAGGAGCCTTGCCCGCGCCCTGCAACTGGTGCTGGAAGGCGCACCTGCGCCTGTGGAGATACGCCTGCGTGGGGGAACCTATTTCCTGAGCGAGCCAGTGCTGATAACGCCTGCCTACACCGAGCAGGCACAACGCAGCCTGACTATCACCGCCTATCGGGGGGAGCAACCCCTCCTGAGCGGGGGGCGTGTCCTGTCCAACTGGCGCATTGCCCAGCTCAACGGCAAAACGGTCTGGATTACCGAGCTGCCCGAAGTGCGCGAGGGCAAATGGTACTTCCGCCAGCTGTTTGTGAACGGGCAGCGAGCAACACGCGCCCGCTACCCGAATCGCGGCTACCTAAAAGTCCACGCTGTGCCCGATAGTACGCCTAACTGGATGCAGGGGCAGTATCGATTCCAATTCACAGCAGGCGACCTGCCACGCTTCGAGACACCTGACGAAGGCGAGGTCGTGGTATTCAATCGCTGGGTCGAGTCGCGCCTGCCCATCAAGGCGATCGATAATGAGAAGCAGCTCATTGAGTTTGGGCGGCGCAGCACCTTCCAGCTGCAGGAGGGTGATCTGTACTATGTGGAGAACCTGCGCGAGGCGCTGGATGCCCCGGGCGAATGGTATCTGAGCCGCCGGGAGGGGTTGCTCTATTATCTGCCGCGCGAGGGCGAGCGTCCCGAAACGGCGGTTGTGATTGTGCCCGTGCTATCTCAACTGGTGCGGATGGTGGGCGATCCCACGCAGGGGCGATATGTGGAGGGGGTGAAGTGGGTGGGCATCACCTTTGCGCACACCGAGTGGTCGCTACCCCCTGAGATGGAGACGGGCGGCTTCGTGCAAGCCGCCTATGGCGTGCCGGGCGCGATTTACGGGGAGGGCGTCCGCCGATGCGCATTCGTCCGCTGCACCATCAGGCAGGTCGGCGGGTACGGCATCGAGCTGGCGCGCGGCTGCCAACGCAACACCATCGAACGCTGCACCATTCGCGACCTCGGCGCAGGTGGCATCAAGATCGGTGAACCCGTTATTCGCGAGGATCCCGCCGAGCAGACCTTCGGCAACCTCATCAGCGACTGCACCATTCAGGATGGCGGCAAGTTATTTGCCAGCGCGGTCGGCATCTGGATCGGGCAGAGCTATAGCAATCGCATCCTGCATAACGAAATCAGCGACTTTTACTACACGGGCATCTCCATCGGCTGGACCTGGGGCTACGACAGGTCGCTGGCAGGCGGCAATCGCGTGGGGTTCAATCATGTGCATCATATCGGCGTCCGCTCCGATGGTGATGGACCCGTGCTGAGCGATATGGGGGGCATCTACACGCTGGGGACTCAGCACGGCACAGTGATTCGCCATAACCTATGGCACGATATTGCGGGCTACCGCTATGGGGGCTGGGGCATCTATTTCGACGAGGGCAGCACGGGCATTCTGGCGGAGAACAATCTGGTGTACCGCACCACGCACGGTGGGTTCCATCAGCACTACGGGCGCGAGAATGTGGTGCGCAATAACATCTTTGCCTACGGGCGCGACCAGCAGCTGCAAGCTAGTCGCCCTGAGAACCACCTGCGTTTCACCTTCGAGCGCAATATTGTGCTGGGGCGAGGCGAGTTGTGGCTCACGGGCGGAATCGATGGCAACTTGCGCTTCGATTACAATCTCTACTGGCGCGAGGATGGGCGTGTGATTCGCTTCGGGGGCGACGATTTCGAGGCGTGGCGAGCCAAGGGGATGGATACGCACTCGCTGTTTGCTGATCCCCTGTTTGAGAACCCCGCGCAGGGCAACTTCCGCCTCAAGCCGAACTCGCCCGCGCTCACAATAGGCTTCCAGCCCTTTGACCTGCAGCGCGTCGGACCGCGTTAGCGCTTACCAACACTCAATCTTGGGAACGCCCCATGACCTCTCCTCCTGATCTTTGCCACCGCGTGAGAGAGGGCTGGGTAAGGGATTATAAGCTAACTATAACCCAAGTTGCTATCTATCCGAGATTCCTCGCCTCCTGCTCGGAATGACAAGTTCCTTGCCGCATAAAAAGCCTTGTCATTCCGAGCGAAGCGAGGAACCTCACCTGCTCAAAGGCAACAGGTAGCAACTTGGGTTAACTATACCATGTGGTATAATCCCTCCGATGCGCCAGGTGCTGCAGAACTACCGCACAGGAGAGATTAAGGTGGACGAGGTGCCTGCACCCGCGTTGCGCAGCGGAACCGTGCTGGTGGCGAACCGCTTTTCGCTGATCAGCGCGGGCACCGAGCGCATGAAGGTCGAAACGGGCAAGATGAGCCTTCTGGGCAAAGCGCGCGCTCGCCCCGACCTTGTGAAAAAAGTCCTCCAGACCTTGCGCACCGAAGGGCTGAGCGCAACCTACCGCAAAGTCTCGGCGCGTTTGGAAGCCCCTTCGCCTCTGGGCTACAGCTGTGCAGGCGAGGTAATTGCTGTCGGCAATGAAGTGGAGGACATTCAGGTGGGTGACCGCGTGGCGTGCGCGGGTGCCGAACATGCGCACCATGCCGAAATCGTATGTGTACCACAAAATCTGGTTGTGCCTATTCCCGATGGTGTGCCCTACGAACACGCCGCGTTCACCACCGTCGGTGCGATTGCCCTGCACGGTGTGCGACAGGCAAGCCCCCAGCTGGGCGACAATGTGGTCGTGATCGGACTGGGATTAGTGGGACTGTTGACCGTCCAGCTGCTGAAAGTGGCGGGTGCGCGCGTGTTCGGCATCGATGTGAACCCTGCGCGGTGCGAGCTGGCGCAGCAGCTGGGAGCCGATCGTGTCGCCCTGCGTAGCGACGATGTAGTGGGTCTCGTGCGCGATTTCACCCACGGCTATGGTTCCGATATCGTGATGCTTACGGCAGGGGGTAGCACAAACGACCCGATTGAGCTGGCAGGCGAAGTGGCACGCGATCGGGGCAAAGTGGTGGTGGTTGGGCTGCTCAAGATGGATGTGCCCCAGCGACTGTACTATGAGAAGGAGCTTACCGTGCTGCTCTCGCGCTCCTACGGACCTGGGCGCTACGATCCTGTGTATGAGGAGATGGGCATCGACTACCCGATTGGCTATGTGCGCTGGACAGAGCGCGAGAACATGCGCGAGTTCTTGCGCCTGCTTGCGGAAGGCAAAGTGCAGGTGGCGCCGCTAATCACACATCGGTTTCCGATTGAGCAGGCTGCAGAGGCGTACGAACTACTTGCCAGCCCTGAAGGGGGCACAGTGATTGGTGCGCTGATTGAGTACCCGCAGCAGACGCAAGTGGTGCGCCGCGTGCCTTCCAGCAAGCCAGTTGCGCCGAAGCAAGCAAAAGTGCGGCTGGGTGTGATTGGTGCAGGCAACTTCGCCACAGGAACCCTGTTGCCTCTTTTGAAAGGTATCCCTGATGTGGAGCTGGTTGGTGTCTGCACCGCGCGTGGCTACACCGCCAAGGGTGTTGCGGACAAGTTCGGTTTCCAGTTCGCTACCAGCGATCCCAGCGAGATTTTTGACAATCCTGACATTAATGCGGTGCTGATTGCCACGCGCCACGACACGCATGCACCGTATGCCATTCGCGCGATGCAGGCAGGCAAGCCCGCCTTTCTGGAAAAGCCGCTTGCCATCACTTTGGAGCAGCTGGCGCAGGTGGAGCAGGTCTGGCAGGAGACAGGTGGGCGCGTGCTGGTGGGCTATAACCGCCGTTTCTCGCCCTTCGTGCGTCAGATTGCTGAACATTTCAAGAACCGCACGGAGCCGTTGAGCATGCTCTACCGCGTGAATGCGGGACCGCTGGAGCAAGGGCACTGGATGCGGGGCACTCCTGAAGGCGGCTCGCGGATCGTGGGCGAAGGGTGCCATTTTATTGATGTGATGATGTTCCTCGCGAATGCCCTGCCGAAGCGCGTCTGTGCGATGCACCTCCGCAGCCATGAACCTGACACGGCGCAACTGGTGATCGAATTTGAAGACGGCTCTATTGGCATACTCTACTATCTCACGACGGGTGATCCCAGTGTGCCCAAGGAGTATCTGGAGGTGCATGGCGCGGGACGCAGCGCGATTCTGCGCGATTTCCGCGAGCTGGAGCTGATAGCAGGCGGCAAAAAGAGCGTCCACAAAAGCCTGGGACAGGACAAAGGGCACAAAAACGAGCTGCAAGCGTTCGTGGACGCGGTGAAATCAGGCAGCGAGATGCCCATCCCGATGGAGTGGGCGATCGCTAACACCCGGATCACGCTGGAGGCGGTCGGCGGCTATGAGCCAGTGGACAAAACAGCTTGGTGAGTACCTCAAAGGGCTGGAGTTCGGTGAGCGGTTCATCCGCCGCAACCCGCTTTACTATCCGCAAGCCGTGCGCACCTTCTTCAGGCTGCAAGAGGCTCCTCTGGAGGAGCGTCAGGCATTTGCCCAAAAGCGGCTGGAGATTGTGCTCCATGCGGCATCACGAACTGCCTACGGACGCGCGTATCGGGGCAAGCCCCTTGAGGAGTGGTCCCCCTTGCCCAAAGAGCGCGTGCGCGGACGCGAGCATGAATTCCTAACCCGCCCCAAGTGGCTCACCTCACATGGCAGCACAGGTGGCACAGCAGGTATTCCCCTACGACTCTACCGCTCGCTACAAAGTATCTGCTATGAGCAGGCGACCTACGATTATCCCCTACTCAAGCGTGGGCTGAACCCCCTTAGGATAAGGATTGCCATCCTGCGTGGTGATAACCTTAAAGATCCCTCAGACCTCGAACCACCTTTCTGGAAGTTCACCGCAAATGGCAGAAAACTGATCTTTTCTTCCAATCATCTTTGTGCTAAAACGGTGAAACATTATGTGAATGCCTTGCGCGCGTTCGCGCCCGATGTGCTGTTCGCTTATCCCACATCGCTGGAATCGCTCTGTCTGCTGATGCAACAATATGAATTGCGGCTGCATATCCCGCTGGTGATTGCGACCTCCGAGGCGATGAGTACCGAAGCGCGTTTGCTGGCAGCGCAGACGCTCAACGCAGAGGTGTTGCACTCGTATGGATCTGGTGAACGGGTTGCCTTCGCCTGGAGTGAGTGCCCCGAAGAGTATCGAATGTTCCAGGGCTATGGCTGGGTTGAGCTAATACCCGCTGAGGAAGAGGAGGATGTCGTCACCTACGAAATCGTCGGCACGGGGTTCTGGAACCTTGCGATGCCACTGGTGCGCTACCAAATTGGTGACCGAATCGTGCTGCCCAAAGGGGAGCCGCTGGAGCCGATTATCTGGGGGACACAGTCATTCCGTGGTGTAATCGGACGTCAATCAGACTACCTTATCTCCCCCGATGGGGCACGCCTAATGGGTATTGATCATTTCCCTCGCGAGGTGGACAATGTGCTGCGCATGCAAGTGATTCAGCCTGCGCTCGATTTCGTGCGCATTCTGGTGGTGCCTGCGGAGGGTTTTGGGGAGGCGAATGTAGCGCAGATTATGCGCAATGTGCGGCGCAAACTGCCGCAAAGCATGCGCGTGCAGCTGGAGATTGTCGACGAATTGGTGCGCACCTCCACAGGCAAAACCCCGTATGTCATCCGTGAATTTGAGGCTTAGTGCCCGCTATCTGTTGGGCGACGCGCACAGCTTCCCTAAACGCTTCCGCATATTGCTGGAGGTTGCGCCGTTGCAGAACCTCCTCACGAGCCTTTTGGACAATCTGGGTGCGCTCTGTGGCGTGCAACGCGGAATGAATAGCTGCAAGCAACGCCTCCAGATCACCTTCTGGGTAGCGCCATCCCGTTTCGCCGTGTTGGACCATCTCCCCATCGGGACCGGGCAGGTCAGCTATCACAACAGGCGTTCCCAGCGCCATCGCCTGATTGATCGCCAGTCCCGGTACACCAGGAAACACGGCAACATCTGCCACCGCCAGGACTGTCGAATCGCCGTGTTCAGGCACACGCCCCGTAAAGTGCACGCGCGATTGGATACCTAACTCGCCAGTAAGCAGCTCCAGCCGTGTGCGCTCGGGTCCGTCGCCAACCACCAGCAGATAGGCGTCCAGCCCACATTCCGATGCGCATGCCACTGCGTGGAGGGCATCCTGCACACGCTTTTCGGGGATCAGGCGTCCCACAACGGCGAAAAGCGGGCGTGCACAAGACCAGCCTATCGCTTCCAGCATCGCCTGTCCCTGCTGGCGCAGCGACGCTTGCTGCGCCACGATGGTTTCTATATCCACCGTGTTGTAGGCGCGTACAACCTGTTCGGGGCGCACCCCGTATGCCTTGAGAAACTCATGGGTCGTGTCGCCATAGGGCAGGAAGGCGTGCGCGGCTCGCAACAGCAGGCGGTTCATCCCGCGGCGCAGGGCATTCTGCGGAGTGAAATAGCCCTTGATCCAGCAGATACTGGGGATGCGCCTCCTTCGACACCAGCACGCGGCAAGGTAGCCCGACAAGTTCGCATGCGCTCCCTCCCAAAAGAAGGCATCCCAAGGCGAAGAGCGCAGTAATTGGAGCAACCCGCGCTGGAAGTGCAGCTTGAGCCTGCCCGCCTTATACTGACGCATGGGCAGCAGGGCACATTCAAACAATTCCCCTTGGCTCACCTCCAGCCCCGACTCGCCCGTCCCACCGCGTGGCGTAAAGGCGACCGTGAGCTGCCAGCCATGCTGCTGCACAAGGCGATTCATCAACGGTACCCGATAATGTGGCAAGCGCGGCTGCTGAATCAAAATGCGCACGCGGTACTCCCCTCCCGCTCCTGAATCGCACTCTTGTAGATGGCAAGAAGCATTTCATAGTTCCGTTCGGCTGTGTAGTGTTGCAGGTACTCCGCACGGGCTGCGCATCCCACCAACCGCAATTGTTCAGGCTGATCCCATAGCTGCATTACCAGATTGCGTAAGGCATCAGCAGAACCTGGTTCGAAAAGCCAACCTGTCTCTCCATGGGTAATCATCGAAGTCATCGAACCGTGCGCTGAAGCCACCACAGGTAAGCCTGTTGCCATCGCTTCAACAATTACCAAGCTCATGTTCTCGTAGCATACTGATGGAAACACCAGCATCCGTGCCTGTTGCATCAGCTGCAGCACGGTTTCGCGAGGCTGTTTACCCAACCACTCAATATGCGGATGGCGTGCCGTTGCTTGCTGCACCATTTCCGCCATCGGTCCCTCGCCCACGATCTTTAGCGGTATCTGGGGCGGCATCTGCTCCCACGCCTGCAACATCACATCGACACCCTTTTCCTTAGAAAGACGCCCAACATAGAGGGCGAAGTGACCCTCGTGCCTGCCCTCACCTGGGTCTGGCGTGAGGAAGTTAGGTTTGACCACCACTTTCGCCGCGGGCAGCCCGCCCTGAATAAACTTCTGGCGTGAGAACTCAGTGAGAGCGATGAACCGCTGCACCGCATAGCGCCACATGGGACGCTGCCGCAGAATATGGAGAACAGCCCCTACCGTGGCGCCGCGGCTTTTATAGCATCCATAGTAAATCCCCCACAAAGGCAGCCGCTTGCCTACACATAGTTCACAAGGACGCTGATTGCGCAGCAGTTGCCCTGCGGGACAAATCAGGCGATAGTTATGCAGGGTTTGAACCACTGCCACTCCCTCATCATAAGCAGCCTGATAGGCAGATGGTGATAGCACGAACAGAATGTTGTGGAAATGCGCTACGGCAGGACGGTGCTGCCGGAACCACTGGCGCAGATCCCGATAGGTTTGCTCGTTCCACATCGCCATGCGGATCGCCTGCCACGGAGTGAGCGAGTGAATCAGTTCATTTGAAACTGTGTAGGTTAGCACTTGATGTCCATAGGAACGCAGCAGCTCCACCTCCGAGTGGAAGACAACATCCTCACCGCCAGTGCCAAGATAGAAGTTGTGCAGCACAGCGACCTGCATAGCCAGAGTATACCTTGCAACCGCGACATGCCATAATTATCGGTGTATGGGCAAGAGTTTGTATACAGACCCTGCCTGGGCGGAGAGGCTGCCCGTGGTCGCGGCGTACCACACCGAGCGGGCGTTCTACCCGAAGCAGCCGCCCTATCATCCCGACCAACCATATCCTGAATACCCTTTCAAATCACATCTCAGCTCCGAACCGAATCCTGCCTATGAGGCGGTGCGCGGCGCCCTGCAACTTTTGCGCCTGGATGCGGATCGCTTCGGAACACCCGAATGGAACCCCCTCTCCGAGTTCATCGAACCAGATGACTTAGTGGTCATCAAGCCAAATATGGTGCGCGATTTCCACGAGTTTCCCGAGCAGGGCACTGAAGCACTTATCACACACGGCTCCATCGTGCGGGCGGTGCTGGACTATGTCTATCTGGCGAAAGGTGGACGGGGTACTGTGATCATCGCCGACTCTCCTCAAAATGATGCCGATTGGGACGGACTCTGGGGGGCGTTCGGCTACGAAGAGCTGCTGGCATTCTATCGGCAGGTTGCACCAGAGTTGGACTTGCGCATCTATGAGGTTCGAAAAGAGGCGGTGCGCAAGCGTAAAGGAGTGATTGTCGAGCGATACCAGCGTCCGGGCGACCCCTTCGGCTACTCGCAAATCAATTTAGGAGTCGATAGTGAGTTTGAGGAAGTACCCTCCCGCTTTGGACGGCTCTATGGCGCGGAGTATGACATTTCCGACACCAATCGCCATCATCAGCCGGGTCACCATGAGTATTACATCGCCAACACCTTCCTGAAAGCCAATGTGGTGATCAATGTGCCCAAACTCAAGACCCATAAAAAGAGCGGGATTACCGTCTGGATCAAGAGCGTCATCGGGATTAACGGCGACAAAAACTGGCTGCCTCACCATACGGAAGGCTTGCCCTCGGAAGGCGGTGACCAGTTTGCTGAAGAGAGCCTAAAACGCAAAACGGAACAGCGTTTGACCGCCCTGACCAAGCGCCTGCTCAAGCCGCTGGGCACACCGGGTGAGCGGTTGATTACCTTGCTGCGCAAGATGGCGATCCCGTTTTTTGGGGATACGAATCGCGACGCGATCCGATCGGGCAATTGGTACGGCAACGACACCATCTGGCGTACGGTGTATGATGTGCTAAAGTGCTGGATTTACGCAGACAAAGAGGGGCGTCTGCAATCCACGCCGCAGCGCAAGTTTTCTGCGTGGTGGATGGGATTATCGGGGGTGAGGGCAACGGTCCGCTGGCGCCCACAGCACGGCCCAGTGGGGTGTGTATCGCTGGGTTCGATGCGCTGGCTGTGGACACCATTAGCGCAGTATTGATGGGCTTTGATCCGACTAAACTCAAGATCCTGAATCGCGCAGAACATGCACGCGGCTACCGTCTGCTTTTGGTGGATCGCGAGGCTATTCGGTGTGTTTCTAACAGACCTGCTTGGAACGGCGCTCCTCATGAGATTCGGGAAACCTTGGATTTTGAGCCACACTTCGGCTGGGTAGGACACTGCGAATTGCCACACCGCTTGCAGAATGGTCAGCCAGACCGAACGCCCTGAACCACGCTTTCAAACATACGGGCATATCGCTCTACCATCACATTGACATCGAACTCGGCGAGGGCGCGTTGCCTACCAGCAGCCCCCATCCGCTGGCGTAGCGAGGCATCGCGTGCCAGCAAAATCACATACTCCGCCAAACGATCCAGAGCCTCAGGGGGAGCCAAAAAGCCTGTCTCGCCATGAACCACGATATCTGGAATGCCCGCTACATCGGTGGCGACCACGGGTAAGCC
>JBCNVA010000015.1:0-2995 GCA_039630445.1 Armatimonadota bacterium | reverse complement strand
TCCTTGCTGCTCGTGGGCACTATCGTCATCCACCACACATCCGTCGGCGTCTTGCCACGCCTCGCTTTCCGCTCGCCCACCAAGGACGGCGCCAGGTAGGGCACACGATCTATTGCCTGATAGTTGAATACATACTTTTTGGGATCCTTGACATACCAGAGGATGTTATCGTGCTTGGCAGGCCAACGCCGCTTGCTCCGTCCCCCATAATCATACGCCCAGATAATCTCGTTCAGAAAGCACTCCCGCCCGAAAATCTCGTCCAGCAACACCTTCACATAGTGCACCTCCCGATAGTCCAGATGCACAAACAGCGAGCCATCGGGCGTGAGCAGGCGGCGTGCCTCCACCAGGCGCGGACGCAAAAAGGCTAAGTAGTCCTCAAAATCATCGTGATAGGCGGGCGATTCGCAGATTTGCACCATATATTTGCGGTCGCCGAAGCCGATGCGGGTGCCATTTTCGCTGGCGGTTGTCCGAATGCGGATGCGCCGTTGCACTTTGCCCGTGTTGAAGGGCGGGTCGATGTAGATGAGGCGGAACGCGCCACTCGGCAGCGCAGGCAGATACTCCATGTTGTCGCCGTACAGAATCAGGTTCGACCGCAGGAGCATGCCCTAATAATACCCCCGCCTCCACTCTCGGTGTTTTTTCAGGTATAATCCCCCCTTGCGGGAGGTGGCAAGGTCATGAGCGAAGTTTGGAAGGGTCCCCTGATTCAGATAGACGAGTATCGCTGGCGCATCCCGAAGGAGTACAAGCCCGGCATGCGTGTCGACGGGCTGATTTTCGCCAGCAAGGAGCTGCTCGAGCAGATTCGGCAAGACCAGGCGCCCGAGCAGGTGGCGAATGTGGCGTTTCTGCCAGGAATTGTGGGCTATTCGATGGCGATGCCCGACATCCACTGGGGGTACGGCTTCCCCGTTGGGGGCGTCGCCGCGATGGATTTGGAGGAAGGTGTCATCTCGCCTGGGGGAATTGGTTATGACATCAATTGTCTTGACCCGAACACGCGCATCCTGACCGAGCATGGTTGCTGGCGCCCGATTGGCTCGCCCCAAGCGGAGTGGGTGAACCAGTCGGCGGTCTGCTTCGAGCTGTCGCAGGGCACTCGGACCACAGCGCCCGTGGGTGCGCTCCTTCAGGTTCGCCCACGCAATCGCGTCTATCGTCTGCGCACCACAGCAGGCTACGAGATCACTGCCACTGCCGAGCATCCGTTCTGGACGCCAGCGGGCATGAAGCGGTTGCACCAGTTGCAGGTAGGCGAGCAGGTTGCGCTCTATCCCTTTGAAGGCGTGCCCTGCGAGTCGCCTCCGCACGAAACGATTCTGGACGCGAATACGATACGCACGCATCTGCAGCAGCATGGCAAGTCGGAAAATGCCGTCCGCCAGATTCTTGGGCAGCTCCAACGGCTGAACCTGTTGCCTCTGTATGCCGATGCGCCGCAGATGCCCTACCTGATCAAGATTCTTGGCTATCTAACAGGCGATGGAACCCTACGCTATGTGGGGGGCAACGGCAAGGGCGTTGCTGTGTTCTATGGAAAGCCTGCGGATTTGGAACGCCTTCGCGCCGACATTCAGCGTATTGGTTTCACGCCTTCGCCCGTGCGTGCCCGCGCGCGACGGCACACCATCCAGACCCTCTATCGCACTTACGCGTTCGAGACGCAGGAAACTTCCTTCAGCGTGTCGAGCAGTGCCTTTGTCGCCCTCCTTGCCTGTCTGGGTGCGCCACTGGGGAACAAGGCGGCGCAGGCGTATCGCGTGCCCGAGTTGCTGGGGCGCATGCCACTCTGGGTGCAGCGGCTCTATCTGGCAGCACTGTTCGGGGCGGAACTGAGTGCGCCCTCCACCATCCCAAATCACCCTGCCACCTTCCAACCGCCCGTACTGAGCCTCAACAAGCAAGAGGCGGTCGCCGAATCGGGCTGGGCGTTCCTAAGCGATATTCAGGCGACGCTCCAGCGATTCGGCATTCGCGCTCGGCTGCTCAACAACCAGCCTGAAACGGGCTATATCGGGCGCAACGGCACGCGATCAATCCGCTGTCGGCTGCAGATTCTGGGCGACGATGAGAACCTCATTCGCCTCTGGAGCCAGATCGGCTATGAATATCAGCACGAACGCCAGCGACTCGCCAACGCTGCCGTGGTCTATCTGCGTTATAAGCAACTCGCCGTGCGCCAGAGGGAGCAAGCAGCGGCAGAGTCCGTATCCCTGAAGAGGGAGGGCTTATCAGCCACCCAGATTGCTGCGCGACTTGGCGTCAACAAGCGCTTCGTAGAAAGAAGCCTCTATGAGGGACGCCGCACGCAGCCGCGTATCCCCAAGGATTTCCCTGCCTTCACCGAGTTTGTTGAGAGTGCGCTCGTGGGCGAGGACGGACTCGTCTGGGATACAGTTCAGACAATTGAACCGGTGGACTATACCGAGCCGTTCGTATATGACCTGACTATTTTGCATCCTGATCATAACTTCGTTGCGAACGGATTTATCGTCTCGAACTGCGGTGTGCGCCTGCTGCGCACCGACCTCACTGAACAAAAAGTCCGCCCGAAGTTGAAGGAGCTGGTGGATCAGATTTTCCGCGATGTGCCCGCCGGCTTCGGGGGCGAAGGGCTAATCAAGACCAACCGTCAGGAGCTGCGCCAGGTGATGATCAAGGGCGCGCACTGGATGGTCGAACACGGCTACGGCTGGGAGGATGACCTGCTCCATACGGAAGCCACGGGCAGGCTCGATATGCCCGACCCCGATGTGATTACGAACAAAGCCATCGAGCGCGGCAAAGACCAGCTGGGTACGCTCGGCGGCGGCAACCACTTCTTGGAGATTCAGGTGGTGGACGAAATCTACGACCCTGAAGCCGCGCAAGCGATGGGCATCACCCAGAAAGGGCAGGTCACGGTGATGATCCACACGGGGTCGCGCGGCTTTGGGCATCAGACCTGCCAGGATCACCTCGACATTATGGAGCAGGCGCACCG